>NZ_JBVAYW010000010.1:0-107793 GCF_055412845.1 Pseudarthrobacter adonitolis
GGCGGGCGGTCAGGCAGCCCTGCAGGAAAGCCGGTCAGCGGAAGAACCGGATCCCGGGCATGATCAACATTTCCGAACGTCCTCCCGAGGTTCAGGACCGGGCCATGCCGGGGCATTGGGATGGACACCGGCATCGACATCTACTTCTGGGACCCGCACTCGCCCTGGCAGCGCGGCATCAATGAAAACACGAATGGCCTGCTCCGCCAGTATTTCCCCAAGGGCACGGACCTGGGCATCCACAGCCAGGCAGACCTCGACTGGGTTGCCCAGGAACTCAACGACCGGCCACGCAAAAGACTAGAGTTCAAAAAACCGATCGAACTGATCGAAGGACTCCTGTTGCAATGACCGCCTGAATCCACCGATCCCTGAACGAGCGAGGAGGCGGAGAACGCGCTTAGGAACGGCCACCGAGGTCCGGTGGCCGTTCCTAAGGGATATCAGGGGTGCTTTTCAGTAGGACCGTGCGTTCGCCAATAGGAGTCCGGTGGCGGGGACGATGATGATTTCTTGTCTGTAGATCTCGCCGGGGATGCCGATGGCGATTCCGGTCCGCCCGAAAAGCTGGTCTCGATGTTCCCCCGAGCCAGGCATCCTTTTCACCCTTTTCGTTCCAATCGACACCCGTGGAAACGGCTGTTGTTTCGATCTTGAGGTATTGCCCCGGTCCCACTGCCCGACGCCTCCTGTCGCTGCGCATGCTGGCGCAGCATGCTCAATCCATCGGCTGGCGGGCGAGATACTGGATAGATGAGTGCATCTTTCGACGAGCTAATTGCAGAGGCCAACGCGGTGAGCGTTGATGGCTGGGACTTCTCTTGGCTGCAAGGACGCGCCACCGAAGAACGACCACCCTGGGGGTACGCACGCCTGCTGGGTGAACGGCTGGCCGAAGCCGACGCTTCGCTCGACATTCAGACCGGAGGGGGCGAGGTACTGGCACAGTCTCCGGTCATCCCGCGTTTAGCGGTCGCCACGGAATCATTCCCACCCAACGTCGCGAAGGCAACTGCGCTCCTGCACCGCCGAGGCATCGCGGTGGTAGCAGATCCTGATGAACCGCCTCTGCCCTTCGGGGACCGCGCTTTCGACCTTGTGACAAGCCGCCATCCAGCCACCATTTGGTGGGACGAAATTGCTCGGGTACTCCAACCGGGAGGCACCTATTTCGCCCAGCACGTCGGACCGGCCAGCGTCTTCGAACTCATCGAGTACTTCCTGGGCCCTCAGCCACAGGCACGTCTTGGCCGACGCCCGGACGCCGAGACAGCGGCTGCGCGGACAGCCGGACTTGACATCGTAGACCTTCAGGAAGCGCGCCTACGCATCGAAATCCACGATGTCGGCGCGGTTGTCTATTTGTTGCGCAAGGTGGTCTGGTGGGTGCCCGGTTTCACGGTTGCGGCATACCGAGACCGCCTGCGAAACCTTCACGATCTCATCCAGAGCGAGGGCCCATTTGTCGCGCACTCGACCCGTCATCTCATCGAAGCGCGTCGGCCCGATTAGGGATCGGCTTACGCGACACCGAAACCGCCATTCCCAGCATGAGTTCCGTCGGGCTATTGACTGAAAATTCAGTCAGGATTACGGTTGAGGCATACATCACCGTGATGTAACTCACGAAAGGCTTGCCATGATCAGCACGCGCATTCGCAAAGACGCGGATTCCGCCGGTGCCGCATCGGTGCACAAGGACCGCTTTGGCCGCATTGAGTCGGCCGGCATTGAGTTCATTCCCGACGAACAACGCACCTCACGCCCCCGGAACCTGTTCACCGTGTTCTTCGGCGGCAACTTCGCTTTCTCGGTCATCGTTTTCGGCTGGCTTCCCATCACCTTCGGCCTGAACTTCGTCGGGGCAGCCACGGCCAGCCTCGCCGGCCTCGTTGTTGGTACGGCCTTGATCGGCCCGATGGCCCTCCTCGGACCGCGGACCGGCACCAACAACACCGTTTCCAGCGCCGCACACTTCGGCACCCGCGGGCGCTTGATCGGTTCCGCCCTGACCCTGGTGTTCGCTCTTGCCTACGCCGCCATCGCGGTCTGGACTTCGGGCGACGCGCTGGTTGCCGCCGCCGAACGGCTGCTCGGGATACCCGTCGACGGCGTCACGCTCGCCATCGGCTACGCCGTGATCTCCGTGGAAATTGTTCTCGTGGCGCTCTTCGGCCACGGCACCGTGGTGGCGATGCAGAAGTTCGTCGCACCGGTCGTCGGCGTTCTGCTCCTCATCGGCGTCGTCGCCTTCGCACCGACGTTCAGCCCCACAACAGTCCATGCCGACTACCTCCTGGGCGACTTCTGGCCCACGTGGATCCTCTCGGCCGTCATTTCCGTCGGCGGCCCCCTCTCCTATGCACCCACACTGGGCGACTACAGCCGGCGCATTTCGCGGACCAGGCACTCGGACCGTTCGGTGGTGACGTCGGCATGCCTCGGCGTCTTCCTCGGGCTCTTCGTCACTGCCCTTTTCGGTGCCTTCACGGCCTCGGCGTTGCCGGAGCTTGGCGGCTCGTACGTCGCCGATCTCGTGAAATCATCCCCGGCCTGGTATCTGCTGCCGATCCTCATCATCGCGTTGGCGGGCGGACTCGGCCAGGGCGTGCTCAACCTCTACGCCAGCGGGCTGGACCTCGAAGCCCTCTTCCCGAGGCTCCGGCGGATCCACACCACCCTCATCACCTCGGTGATCGCAGTCGGTCTTCTCTACGTCGGTGTCTTCGTCTTCAACGCAGTGGACTCCATTACGGCCATGACACTGGTCCTCAACGGCTTCGCCGGACCCTGGGTTGCCATCAACGTCCTGGGATTCCTGATCGCCCGCCGCGGCAAGTACCACGCCGCCGATCTCCAGCTCTTCCGGGCCAGCGGACCGCGCGGACGCTACTGGTTCAGCAACGGCTGGAACCTGCGCGCGGTAATTCCCTGGGCCATCGGTTCAGTCTTCGGCCTGCTCGCGACGGACACGTCCCTGTACACCGGGCCGTTCTCGCAGCTCGCCGGGGGAATCGACCTCAGTTTCATCGGGTCCACGGTCATCGGAGCGGCAGGCTATCTGCTGGCCCTGCGGTTCTGGCCCGAACCCGCCGCAACGAGGGAGTCCGCACGGGAGGAAGGTGAGCACGTATTACTGTCAAACCATGAGTGAAAAAATAGCCCGGATCCTCACCGCCGCCACCACCTGCATCGCCAGGAGCGGAGTCCGGGGAATGCGGGTCAATGATGTGGCTGCAGAGGCCGGGGTTTCGCCGGGGCTCCTGTACTACCACTTCACGGACCGGGCCGGCCTACTAGCGGCAACGCTTGAACACATCAACAAGCAGGTCAGCAAAGACGACGCCGCCTCCCTTGACGCCGAAGACCGCTCCCGGCATTTCAGGCACCTACTCCTTGACGAAATCAAGGACGACGCCGATGTCCGCCGGAATTCGGTGGCCTGGAACGAGCTCCGGGCCTGCTCCATCTTCGAACAGGAACTGGCAGAACCACTGTCCAGGACAACGAAGGAATGGAACCGCGAGATCGCCCAGGCCATCCTGGCCGCCAGCGAAGGGACCAGCGAGGACGAGGCCGCAGTCACCGCGGAAATTCTCACCAGTTTGGTGGAAGGGATCTCCGGACGCTGGCTAAACGGGTTCATCACCACAGCCCACGCGCGTTCCCAGCTGACCACGGCGATTGACGCACTCACCGCAGCACACCCGACGACGTCGCAGGAACCTGGCGCACAGGGTCCGGGCAAATGAACCACCGACCCAACTCTCAACCACTTTTCGATCGACGCGAATCCGACGGAATTCCGCGATCATGCAAGGACCCATAGGGTCCCGTTAGGAAGCACCACCATGGACATCATTGCCAACGCCACTCCGCCCGTCTCCTTCGCCCGGAGCGAGGACAGCAGCCGCCGGCCCCTCCGCGTGGCACTGGTCCAGCACCACTGGCGGGAAAGCGCCGCCGAGCTGAAGTCTGTGCTGGCCGAGGCCATCGGCAAAGCCGCCGGCGCCGGAGCCCGGGCCGTGTTCCTCCCGGAACTGACGCTGTCCAAATACCCGGCCAATGTCCGGGCCGGCAGCAACCCCGCCCAGAATGCCGAGGACCTGCTCAACGGCCGCACGTTTGACTTCGCCGCTAACGCGGCCCGGCGACACGGTGTCACCGTCCACGCCTCGCTCTACGAGCGTTCAGACGGAACCGACGGTCTGGGCTTCAACACTGCGATCCTAGTCTCGCCCCAGGGCGAGCTGCTGGCACGCACCCGCAAGACCCACATTCCGGTCAGCGCCGGCTACTATGAGGACACGTACTTCCGCGCCGGGCCGGCCGCAGACGCCTACCCCGTGTACCGTCCCGCGGAACTGGGCGGGGCCGCCGTCGGACTCCCCACCTGCTGGGACGAATGGTTCCCGGAGGTCGCCCGGCTGTATTCGCTGGCCGGTGCGGAAATCCTGGTTTACCCCACGGCCATCGGCTCGGAGCCGAGCTTCCCGACGTTCGACCACCAGCCGCTGTGGCAGCACGTGATCACCGGCCATGGCATCACGAACGGCACGTTCATGGTGGTCCCCAACCGGACGGGCGACGAAGGCGACATCAACTTCTACGGTTCCTCATTCATCTCCGACCCCTACGGCCGTGTCCTGGTCCAGGCGCCGCGGGACGGGGAAGCCGTCCTGGTGGCCGACCTCGACCTGGACCAGCGCAAGGACTGGCTGGACCTGTTCCCATTCCTGACCACACGCCGCCCCGACACCTACGCCGAGCTCACCAGGGACGTCGACGTCGACCGCCCGTACGGCGCGGTGTCGGCCCGGCAGACCGCGGCCCAGCCATGAGCTGGATGATGCCAAGCGAAACGGCCCGCCAGGAAAGGGTCTGGATGGCCTTTCCGCCGGAGCGCTCCTCGATCGGGCACACCGCGGAGGAAACCCACGAGGCACGCACGGCCTGGTCCGCGGTGGCGCACGCCGTCGCGGGATTTGAGCCGGTCACCGTGGTGGTGGACCCGCCGGACATGGCTGCCGCGCGGACATACCTTTCGGCCGGCATTGACCTGGTTGAAGCGCCGCTCGACGACGCCTGGATGCGGGACATCGGGCCCACGTTTGTGACCGGCGACGACGGCCGGCTGGGCGGCGTCGACTGGGTCTTTAACGGCTGGGGGCAGCAGGACTGGGCCAGCTGGGGCAAGGATTCCGCGGTCGCTGCGGAAGTGGTGAGGCAGGCCGGGGCGGAGCGGCTAAACAGCCCGCTGGTCAATGAAGGTGGCGGGATCCAGGTGGACGGCCTGGGCACGGTCCTGGTCACCGAGACGGTGCAGCTTGATCGGTTCCGGAACCCGCACCTGACCAAGGCGGACGTTGAAGCCGAGCTGGCCCGCACCATCGGCGCCACGCACGTCATCTGGCTGCCGCGCGGGTTGACCCGTGACACGCAAGAATTCGGGACCCGCGGGCACGTGGACATCGTGGCCGCCATCCCGTCACCCGGAGTGCTGCTGGTCCACTCCCAGCGCAACCCCTCACACCCGGACTTCCAGATCACCGCGGACATCATCGCGATGCTCGCCGGGACCCGGGACGCGCAGGGCAGGGCCTGGGACATCGTGGAGGTGCCCGCCCCGGACACGCTGCGCGACGAGCTCGACTGGGTCGACTACAGCTACATCAACCATCTGGTGGTGAACGGCGGCGTCATTGCCTGCAGTTTCGATGACCCCGCGGACGCGGGAGCCCGCCGGATCCTGGAGCAGGCCTATCCGGGCCGCAAAGTAGTGATGGTCGATGCCCGCCCCATCTTCGCCCGGGGCGGCGGCATCCATTGCATCACCCAGCATCAGCCGGCAACCAGCTGATCGTGGCAGCCCTAGCCCCCTGCTGCGGCCGTCGTACCCGTCGCCCGCAGCAGGGGGCTAGCATGCTCAGCTGAAGGAGACCTCCGGGATGACCGGACCCGACGCGAGCTGATGGTGTCCCACGGCCGGTCCCGCAAACACCCCGCCGAGGATGGGGGAGAGGACTGCGCCGACCGCGAGGAAACCGGCCCACATGGCAATGCCCTGGCCCGCTCGCGTGCGTTATGGGTGACCACGGCAACCAAGGCCAGGGACGCCGGGAAGATGGCTCCGGCGCCCAGGCCGTTACGGGCCGAACCGATCCACATGGCCGCCATGCTTGCGGAAAGGGCGCAGATCAAGGACCCGATGGTCAGGAGCAGTGCGCCGCCGATGACCAGCTTCTTGTGGCGAGTTTGTCGCCGAGCAGGCCGAAGGTCAGTTCGCTTCGCGCCGTTCATCGCCGGGATCGCATCCCTGCCCATGACGGTGGCCTCATCGTCACCGCGACCCTGGTGGCCAAGGACCTGCCGACGTTCGGCGCAAAGATCCCCACCGCCGTCGGGCCTCAAGTGTCCTTTCGCGCGCGTGGGGGTGTCCGCTCCGTTGAAAGCTGCCGCCCGCGTCTGAATACTGGAAGTCAGGAGTCTCACGGCAGAAAGGTGGCGGATCATGGGCGGTGGCGAAAGTGCGTTCAAGCGCCGGCTGGAACGGGCTGCAGAAGTGCGCTCCTACCGCGGTGCGGGCATCAGCGCCGAGGACGGGGCCAAACTCGCGGCCGCCGAGGCCAAGGAGCGGGACAAACGCAAGAAGGTGGACGACGCCGGGCGGGCGGAGTATCTGATCCGGGACGCCATGGCCCAGGGCAAATTCGACAACCTCAAATACGCCGGCAAGCGGATCCCCGGGCTGGGGGAGGCCTACGATCCCGACTGGTGGGTCAAAGGCCTGATCCAGCGCGAGAACATCAGCGGACTGGGCCCCAGAGCCATCCTGCTCCGCACCGAAGACGCCGATTTGGATGACCGGCTTGATGCCCAGTTCACTGAAAAGCAGGTCCGGGACATCCTCGCTGACTTCAACGCCCGGGTGATAGACGCCCGGCGCCAGCTCCAGGGCGGTCCGCCTGTCATCACCAAAACGCGCGACGTCGAAACGGAGGTGGCGCGCTGGCGCGAACGCCGCGCCGCCCGCGAACAGGACGCCCCGCCCGAGCCGGAACCACAGCGCACCTGGTGGCAGCGACTCTGGCGCGGCACCACTTAGGGAACGGACGACGGCGGCGCCACCCGCCGTCGTCAGCTCTCAGGGTGTGCCTCCCGGGAGACCGTTCGCCGGCGGAAGGCCCGGAGACTCTGGCAGCGGCGATGGGACAGGCGCGGGCTCAGGAGGTGGCTCTGGCGCGGGAACCGGTGGCGGCGCTGGTGCGGGGGCAGGAGCGGGAGCCGGCGCTGGTGCGGGGGCCGGTGCTGGTGCGGGGGCAGGAGCGGGAGTCGGCTTCGGCGGGGCCAGCATGGAAGCCGGAGGCGCCGGGAACGGTTCCGCCGGGTAGAGCGGGGCGGCCTGGATCATGTAGTTGGCCCACTGCGGCCCGGCGATCATAAAGCCGTCAAGGCGCGGGTAGAACTGGCCGTTGACGGTGACGTTCTGGCCGGGGCGGTTTTGGCCTTCCAGTGCATCCCCGAAGAAGGAAGCTGTGGCCAATCCCGAGGTGTAGCCCACCACCCAGGTGGAGCCGTTGTTGTTGGACGTGCCGGTCTTGGCGGCAACGGGCATCAGCGTGTGGATTTTGGGGTTGATGTACACCCCGGAGCCGACCTTCAGTACGTCTTGGAGCACCGCGTTGACGCCTCGGGCAACTTCCGGCTTGACGGCGTCGCGGCACTCGCTGGTCTGGGCCGGGAGTTTCCCGCCCGAAATCTCCGTCACCTCAAGCACGGAGATAGGGGAGCAGTACCGGCCGTCATTGGCGAAGGTGGCGAAACCATTGGCCAGGTGGACCGGGGCGACGCCGATGGCGCCGAGAAGATTGCCCAGCTGATGCATATTGATCTGGGCGCCATCCAGTCCGCTGTGCAGCCCCACGGCGTCCACCATCTTTTGGATGCCGCAGAAATCGAGCTGGGTGGCCGAGGCGAAGGTGGCCGTGTTGATCGAGTTGTACAACCCGTAGTTCACGGGCATGGAGCGGTAGTAGCCCTCGTCCGCATTCTGCAGGTCATCGGCGGCGCCCAGCTCAGGGTTGTTCTGCGCCGTGCTGTAGGCGCCCAGCACCTTTCCGCAGCTGGAACGCCACGGGAAGCCCAGCGGATACACCCGGCGGGAGGCATCCACCATCCCTGTCAGCGGCTTGCCCTCGTTCAGCCACTCTGCAAACGTGAAGGGCTTCAAGGTGGAGCCTGGCTGGAAACCGCCCGCCCCGTTGAGGTCATTGCCTTGCGGATCGCGGGAGTCCACGTTGAAGTTCAGTTGCGTATCGAACCTGCCCTCGGCAGGCAGGTACACCGTGTTCTGCGCCATTGCCAGGATTCTCCCGGTGCCCGGCTGGATCGACACCAAGGACGCGCCCCAGCGGTCGGGATTCGCCCCGGCGGTGCTGTCCACCTGCGCCTGGGCCGCCGCCTGGAGCCGGCTGTCCAGCGTGGTGACGATGGTGAGTCCGCCGCGGTACAGCTTCCGCTCGCGCTCGACCAGGGTGGCGCCGTAGGCCGGGTTATTCAGGATCAGACGCGAAATGTAATCGCAGAAGTAGGGTGCCATCTGGGCGTTGGCGCAGCCCTGCTTCCCCGGACTCAGCTTGAGTTCGATGGGCGTGGCTGCGGCGGCGTCGTGGTCTGCCTGGGTGATCTTGCCGGTGGCCAGCATCTCGGCAAGAACCTGGTTCCGTCGGCTCGTGGCCTGCTCCGGATTGACCGCGGGGTTGTAGTAGCTGGGGCTGTTGACCAGCCCGGCCAGCAGGGCGGCCTGCGGCAGCGTGAGATCCGTGGCCGTGGCGCTGAAGAAATACTGCGCAGCCGCCTCGATTCCGTACGCCTCGCGGTTGAAGAACACGATGTTCAGGTAGCCCTCGAGGATCTGGTCCTTGCTGAACTTCTTCTCCAGCGCGATGGCCAGCTTAATCTCGCGGAGCTTGTCCCCGATGCTCTTCTGGCCGCTGAGGATCACCTCGTCGGTCTTGTCCTGGGACACGAAGGACTCGTTGATCACGTTGGTGACGTACTGCTGGGTAATCGTGGAGGCGCCCTGCTTGCCCTTATTCGTCAGGTTGGAGATCGCAGCCCGGACGATCCCTTGCGGGTCAACGCCCGGGTGCTCATAAAAGCGGCTGTCCTCGATGGCCACGATGGCATCCCGGACATAGGGGGATATTCGGTCCAGGGGGATCTTGATCCGGTTCTCGGTATAGAAGGTGGCGATCGGCTGGCCGTCGGAGGTGAGGACTTTGGTGGATTGCGACGGCGGCGCCACGATCAGTTCCGAGGGGAGTTCATCGAAGAAACTGATGGAGCTGCTGACGCCGAAGCCTACCGTCGCAACCGCTGGGACCACCAGGCTTGCGGCGAGGACGCCGCACAATGCGCTCGCGGTGAAGAACCCCAGGACCCTTCCCAAGGTCCTGGCCACACGATGCTCGCGTTTCTTCTTCTTCGCCATTTTTTCAGCCCTCAAGCTCGCGACGTGTGAACAGGATACGCCGCCTGACCTGCTGCATCCAGATGCTGGACCAACTGATGCCAAGTCGGTATTTTCCCTCCCTAAGTTTCGTTCCGGGTATTGTCACACGATACATACCGATATATCGTTAAGTGTTGGTGAGTATTTGACCGATAAACATTCATTTAGTCAGGGAAGGGACGATGCCACCATGAAGGGCATTCACGACGACAAGTTTTTGGAACCCCAGTTCGGGCGGGGACGGTTTGAGCGCGGCAGAGGCCACCGCGGACCGCACGGACACCGCGGTGGAGGATTCGGCCCGGGCTTTGGGCCACGGGGCGGATTTGGTCCCGGTTTTGGGCCGGGCGGAGGGTTCGGCCCCGGCTTTGGGCCCGGTTCCCGGCGGGCAAGCAGGGGTGACGTCCGGTGGGCCATCCTGTCGCTGCTGGCCGAGGCCCCGTCCAACGGATACGGACTGATTAAGACCATCGCGGAGAAAACATCGGGCGCATGGCGGCCCAGCCCGGGGTCGATCTACCCGACGCTCCAGCAGCTGGTGGACGAGGACCTCATTGCGCCCCTCAGCGAGGGCCGGCGGACCGACTTCACCCTTACCGATGCCGGCAAGGCCTACGTGGCGGAGCATGCGGAGGAGCTGGAGAGCGCGTGGAACAGCGATGCGGACGGATCCGGGCCAGCATTCCACCAGAGTGTGGGCAAGCTGATGGGGGTCATTCATCAGTTCCGCACCGCCGCCACGGAAGAACAGCGCAACGCTGCGGTGGAAAAGCTCGACGAAACCCGCCGCGCGCTCTACCAGATTCTGGCCGACTGAGCCCGTTCAGGTCAGGCGAAGGTGTCTTCCATGGCGGGAGCGGCAGCAGGTGCCGGCGGCCGGTGGCCCAGGGGGTTGAAGTGGCTCCCCAGGCCGCCGAAGGCGTAGGCGGTCTCGGCATGCTCGGAGAGATCCACCCCGGCCATCTCGGCCTCGTGGCTCACCCGGAACCCGATGGTCTTGTCGATGGCCCGGCCGATCACCAGGGTCACACCGCCGGAGAGAACTACGGTGACCACCACCGCTACGGTCTGTGCCGTCAGTTGCTGGAGACCGCCGCCGTAGAAGAGGCCGCCGCCATGGCCGTCCACGGGGAGGGCGATGAAGCCCAGGGCGAGTGTGCCGATGAGTCCGGCGCCGAGGTGGACTCCCACCACATCCAAGGAGTCGTCCAACCTGAACCGGTACTTCAGGTCAACAAACACGCAGCAGGCTGCCCCGGCTACCAGGCCCAGGCCGATGGCGGCCACCGGGCTGATGTTGGCGCAGGACGGTGTGATGGCCACCAGGCCGGCAACAACACCGGAGGCTGCGCCTAGGGACGTTGGGTGGCCGTGGCGGATCTTCTCCGTCAGCAGCCAGCTGAGCATGGCCGCGGCCGGGGTGACCAGGGTGTTGATCCAGATCAGGCCGGCCTGCTCCGCGGTGGTGGCCGCGCCGCCGTTGAACCCGAACCAGCCGAACCACAGGATGGCTGCACCGAGCATGATGAAGGGGACGTTGTGCGGGCGGTGGCTGGGGTCCTTGGCGAAGCCGTGCCGCTGGCCAACCACCAGGGCCAGGACCAGGGCCGCCGTGCCCGAGCTGATTTCCACCACTGCACCGCCGGCGAAGTCGATGACCTGGCCGAAGGCCTCGGTGATGGCTCCGCCGGCGCTCATGAGCCCGCCGCCCCAGACCATGTAGGCGAGGGGGCAATAGACCAGTGTGACCCACAGCGGCACAAACACTGCCCAGGCGCTGAACTTGGCGCGGTCCGCGATGGCCCCGCTGATGAGGGCCACGGTGATGATGGCGAAGGTGGCGCTGAAGCCGGCTTTGATGAGGTCAGGGGAGCCCATGAGGTTCTGCAGCCCGAAGTTGGCGAAAGGGTTGCCAAAAATTCCCAGGATTCCCTCGCCGGTGGTCATCGAGTATCCCCACAGGACCCACACAACTCCTACGATGCCAGCGGAGATGAAGCTCATCATGATCATGTTCAGCGCTGCCTTGGCGCGCGTCATGCCGCCATAGAAGAGGCCGAGTCCGGGTGTCATGAGCAGCACCATAGCCGCCGCGATCATCATCCA
Organism: Pseudarthrobacter adonitolis; assembly: GCF_055412845.1. NCBI lineage: Bacteria > Bacillati > Actinomycetota > Actinomycetes > Micrococcales > Micrococcaceae > Pseudarthrobacter > Pseudarthrobacter adonitolis. The sequence goes on from NZ_JBVAYW010000010.1 coordinate 11,621, forward strand.
GACGTGTTGCGCAGTGATCTCCACCGGCGGGTCCCTTCCATTGATCCTGAATACGGGGACTTTCCCTGCGTGGCCCGCGCAATCCCCCCGGTCAATATTTGTCGCCGTGTGTTTCCGTTTGCACTTCGCTAAGTTGCGGACAGGTTACGGCCAGGCGGCTTTCGTGAAGATCGCATGACCGTGATGTTTCCGGCGTGTAAACGGGACCTGTTGAGCGGTGCCGGGGCGGGAAGCCCTGCGACCCTGATGCCAGCGACGGCGGGCACCGGTGCGCGCACGTGGTGAGAAGCCGCCGTCGGACGCTGAAAATGGCAACGTTTCCTGAAAGTGAACGGCGACTCACCGCCGTGGGGGGAGTTCTTTCCGGCGGCGGCGGTGCTTGCTGGGGAGGCTGGCCTGTTTGATGAAGCGGCCGAGGCTGAGTTTGTCCGGCGGGGCAGGAACGTGACGCGGGTGGATCTTCCCGGCGCGTCGCATGTGCGCACCTCGAATGTTTTGGGCCGTGGTTGGCTGCGCTCAGGGGATTTGTGCTTTCCTGAGCGCAGCCCTCACCGGGAGTTTCGCCGGGCTGATTTTGCGGCAGGGCCCGCTAACCGGGGTCAGAAGGTCCGGGCGTTGGCCAGGACGGGCAGTTTGCCGCGGACCTCGGCAATGACTGCCGGGTCAATGTCGACGACGGCGAGTTCCGGTTCGCCGCCGAGTGCCACCAGTGCAGCACCCAGGGGAGAGATGACGGCGCTGTGGCCGACGCCGGTGGGAGCGTTGCCCGCGGAGGCGATGCCGACGCTTGCCGGATCGCCCTGTCCGCAGGCCACCACGAAGGTGGTGCTGTCCAGCGCGCGGGCACGGACCAGGAGGTCCCACTGATCAGCCTTGCCCTCGCCGGCACCCCACGAGGCGCAGACGATGTTGACCTGGGCGCCGGCTTTGGCATTGGCCGTGAACAGTGCCGGGAACCGTACGTCGTAGCACGTGGCCAGGCCGAAGGTGGTGCCGTTCACCTCGAAGGTCACGGGGGCTGTTCCGGCGTCCACGGTATCGGACTCGGCGAAACCAAAGGCATCAAAGAGGTGGATCTTGTCGTAGGAGGTCTCCACACCGGGTCCGGTGACCAGCAGGGTATTGCGGACGCGTCGGTCCCGCCCCGGGGTGAACATACCTGCCACGACGGTGATGTCCAGCTCCTGGGCGATGCTGCGGACGGCGGTGGCCCACGGCCCGTTCAGCGGCTCGGCACTGTCTGCCAGGCTGTTGCCAAAGGCGCGCATCGCCGCTTCCGGGAACACCACGAGCTCCGCTCCGGCGGCTTTGGCCCGCGTGGCGTAGTCTCGAATCAGCTCGAGGTTGGCGGCCAGATCGGCTCCGGTGATGATTTGGGCCACTGCTAAACGCATGAAATTACTCCATTCTGTTGTATACATAATGTATGCGAAAAATGTCGGGGACGGCGGCGTCCGGCCGCGAGAAAGCGTACGCACACCTGCGCGAGCACATCCTGATTGACCCGGAGGTGCAGGGGAAGTTCCTGAACGAGCAGGAACTGGCCGCCGAGATCGGCGTCTCGCGAACTCCGGTCCGGGAGGCGCTCCTGCTGCTCGTCTCCGACGGCCTGGTGGAACTGATTCCGCAGCGTGGGGCCTATGTTCCGCCGGTGACGGGCCGCGAAATGTCCGAGCTGATTGAACTCCGGGGTGTGCTGGAAAGCCATGCCGCCCGCCTCGTTATCGAACAACGTCGCGTTCCTGCGGAAACGATGCAGGACACACTGGACCAGCAGGCCGAGCTTCCCGAGCAGCTGAATGCGGAGGCTGCGCAGGAGTTCATTCGGCTGGACACCCTCTTCCACCAGCTGCTGATCGACGCCGCGGGCAATGAGCTCATCTCCCGAACGTACAGCAAGCTCCACGTCCGGCAGATCCTGGTGGGCGTCTCTGCCCTGTTCCGCACCGGAGACCGGCGCGGACAGGTGTGCGCCGAACACCAGGACATCCTCGATGCCCTGGTGTCCGGCGACGCCGCGAGGGCGCAGGAGGCCATTGACCATCACCTGGCTGTCACCCGGGATATCCTGCTGCGCACCTAATGACTTTGCCGTCGTTTTGGGTGCATTTTGTGGACAAAAACTCCGGACTGGTTAGTTGGCCTTGCCGGTGGCCGTCTGCTGGCGCGCTGCCGCGGTTCCTTCCAGCAGCAGGCGGTAGTCCTCGTCCTCCACAGGCCTCGATGGCCTTGAAGATCGGGTTGTCTTCCAGCTTCAGGCGGATCCAGAGGCCGAAACCGACCAGCAGGGCCGAGACCAGGAACGCGATGCGCCAGCCGAAACTGATGAACTGTTCCTCGGTCAGGGTGAGGGTCAGAACAGCCAGGGCGCCGTTGGCCATGAGGTTGCCGGCGGGCGGGCCCACCTGGGCTGCAGAGGCCCAGAAGCCGCGCCGGTGGGGGTCGCCGTACTCGCTGGAGAGCAGCACGGCGCCGCCCCATTCGCCGCCGACTCCCACGCCCTGGGCGAAGCGCAGCAGCACCAGGATGATTGGCGCGCTGATGCCGATGCTGTCGTAACCGGGGAGCGCACCTATCAGAACGGTGGCCACGCCGATGATCATCAGGGTGGTCACCAGCACCTTCTTGCGGCCGATCCGGTCACCCAGCCGGCCGAAGATGATGCCGCCGACGGGTCGGGACACATAGCCCACCGCATAGGTGGAGAAGGCCAGGATGGTGCCGGTCAGGGGATCGGATGACGGGAAGAAGACGAGGGGAAATACGACGGCGGCCGCGGCCGAGTAGACGGCGAAGTCATACCACTCGAGGGCGGTACCGGTGAGGCTGGCGGCGAAGGCCTTGTGCAGGCCCTTGGGGTGAATCGGCTTGTCCGGACGCGGTGCTGCGCCGGAGACCGGAACTGGGACTTTAGCCATGGTGTTGTCCTCCACGAGATGTTTACGGGTTACGCCTGTCACGCGTGGGCCGAGCTCGGCGTGCCCGGACCCACAACAACCCCGGCCCTCTACCCGGTCTCGCCGTACCTGGCGCAACAGGTTTCCGAAGTCCGGGTCCAGCATGCCCGGACATCCGGGGAAGCCGAATGGGCGCTGGTCATTACGGAAGACGGCGTGCTGCTGACGGTCGCGTGCGACCACACGGACCGCGAGTTTGAGGTCCATGGGGTGGCTTGGAGCAAGAATGCCAGCCCGGACGTCCTGGGCCGCAAGGCGTGGCGGCTGGAGGACGTGCGCGGCCACCTGGACCAGATCACGCTGAAGGGCTGGGTGGGGGTAGGCGAAACGCCGGACACGCTGATCCAGGACAGCTCGCTGGAAGCCCTGCTGACCCCGGATTACTGGCTTGAGTGCTGACCGAGCGTGGCCTGAATGAGCCGGGGACGGTCCTCATTTCCGGCACGGTGGCCATGACCAGCGGGGTGAACCAGTTCGCCCGCAGCTGGAAAGTGGAGATGACAGACCCCGTGACCGAATCCACCGTGGATGCCCAGTACGTGGTGGAGCCGATGGCCGAGCCCCTCGGCTGATTCCGCCGGGCCGGGGCACGTTGAGGGGCGCAAACTCCCGGTAGCATCATTGCTATGCCCACTGCGCTTGAAATGGCAGGTCCCATCCTGGAAATGATGACCTGGCTGTGCCTTCCGCCGGGGCTTGCCCTGCTTTTCTATTCGGGCATCCTTCGGCGGTTTGTGCACCCTTGGACCGTCGCGGAAGCAGTGGTCTACGCGGACGCCACCGGAACGGGCTTCCGCTGGTTTGACCGCAAGTACCAGGTCCACCACGCCCCGATGTCACCCCACGACATCAAGGACCTGGCCGTGGGCGACAGCCTGCCGATCTACTACCACCCCAAGCGCCCTACGCAGTGGCAGACCGCAGCGCCCGAAGCGGTGGGGCGGACCGCCGTCGTGCTCGGCCGTGTGCTCACCGGGATCGGTGCCGTGGCGCTCATCGCGGGCTTCCTGCTGCCGCTGTTCTGAAGTTCCGCGGCTGAACATCGGCAGGCTCAAGGCCAGCCGGGAATGCGGCCAGACGCGGGGAGGTTGGGCCTACATGCAACGCATCGGATCCTTTCCTTCGGCCACTGGGGCCCCGGCCAGGGTTCCCGTACCAGAACCGCCGGCGAGGCCTTGCACCAGGGCATTGAGCTGGCGGTGGCCGCCGAGGAACTCGGAATCGACGGCGCCTTCCTCCGGGTGCACCATTTCGCCCGTCAGCAGGCGTCCCCGTTCCCGCTTCTGGCAGCCATCGCTGCCCGGACCAGCCGCATTGAGATCGGTACGGGCGTGATCGACATGCGCTACGAGAATCCGCTGTACATGGCTGAGGAAGCCGCGGCCACGGATCTGATCAGCGACGGCAGGCTTCAGCTGGGCATCAGCCGTGGTTCCCCCGAGCCCGCCCGGAACGGAGCCGTCGCCGTCGGCCACAAACCGGCAGCAGGGGAGTCCGACGGGGACATGGCCCGCCGGCACACAGCCCAGTTCCGGCACGCCATCAGCGGTGCCGGAGTGGCTGAGGCGAACCCGCGCTACGCCGGCGGTGCCATCGGCCTGTTGCCGGTCCAGCCGCAGTCGCAGGGTCTCGCGGAGCGGATCTGGTGGGGCGCAGGAAGCCGCAACACCGCCGTGTGGGCGGCCGGACTGGGCCTGGACCTGATGAGCTCCACGCTGCTCACCGAGGACACCGGCGTCCCCTTCGACCAGCTGCAGGCGGAGCAAATCCAACTCTTCCGGGACGCCTGGGCCGCGGGACGGCACAGCCACCAGCCCCGCGTCTCCGTCAGCCGCAGCATCCTGCCGATCGTGGACGACGAGGACAGCGGGTACTTTGCGGGCAGCGCGCTGCGGGACAGCCGGGACCAGGTGGGCGTCATCGACGGCCTGACGGCACGCTTTGGCAAGACCTAAGCCGGCGCCCCGGATGTCCTGGCCGAACAGCTGGCGGCCGACGCCGCGGTCCAGGCCGCGGACACACTGCTGGTGACAGTGCCCAACCAGTTAGGCGTTGACTTCAACGCCAAAATGCTGGGCAACATCGCCCGGTACATTGCGCCCGCCGTCGGCTGGAGCCCGGCCCGTTCCTGATCCGGCGCAGATTCCGCTGGGTGATCCGCCCGGAAGGGAATATCCTGAGAAGGTGCGGGCCATTGAGGCCCGGGTATTCTCACTGCCTAGAGAGGCTCACCATGTCCGAGAAGCTACACCTCGCCCCGGAAGACGAATTCCCGGACGATCTCGCCGCGGTTCCGGACAAGGATCTGCAGGTTCTGGACAGTCAAGTACAGCGCCAACTGGACTACGAGTACGTGGCCGAGGGCGAACCGAACCCCGAGACCGAATTCCGGCACCACGACCTGGATGAGGAATTCCACGACCGCGACGACCGCTGAAAACCGTCCCCCGCCGTCGGTCTGGCCCATTCCGGTGACCTGCAGTGGAAATTAGTCAGCGTCCTTACTAATATTGCTCAGGAACCATCCACAAGCAACAGCCGTTAGGCTTGTAGCGGGCTTTGGGGGCTAAGCGTCCCATTATTACAGCGTGACTGCGGAACGGTCAGGAGAGAGAGATATGGCGCGCGCCGCTTTAGGTTTTGCTGCATGATCCGGCTACGTCAGCTGGCACAGGCGGCTTCCGTACTGACCACGCCATTGGCACCGGAAGATATTCTGGCGCTCTTCAACCCTGTCTTTTCCGCGCGCCAGCTGCGCGGAGTGGTGACCCGTGTGGTCCAGGAAACGGCGCAGTCGGCCACCATCTTTTTCCGTCCCGGCCGCGGCTGGCATTCGCACCTGGCCGGCCAGTGGGCGCGCATCGGCGTTGAGCTGGACGGCGTCCGCCACTGGCGCTCCTATTCGCTGAGCGCCCCCGCCGGCAAGGACCCCGCCATCACCGTCACCGATGTCGGGGCTGTTTCCGGAACCCTGGTCCGGACCACCAAACCCGGTGACGTCCTTTTCCTGGCACCCCCGCAAGGCGACTTCGTCCTGCCCGAGCACCCCCGCCCCCTGCTGATGGTCACCGCCGGCAGCGGCATCACTCCGGTGATGTCCATGATCCGCACCCTTGTTCCCCGCCGCCCGGATGCCGACGTCGTCCTTGTGCACTCCGCCCGCACGCCCGGCGACAGCCTCTTCCGCGAGGAACTCGCCGAGCTGGCTGACCAGTTCCCCAACTTCCGGCTGGCCCACTGGTTCACCGGCGAACAGGGCCGGATGGACCTGACCAACACGGCCGAGCTCGATGAGATCTGCCCGGACTGGAAGGAACGGGCCGCCTACGCGTGCGGTCCGGACAGTTTCCTGGACGACGCCGAGGCCCTGTGGAAGCAGGCGTCCCTCACCGCCGGCGCCCCCGGTTCCGATGTTGCGTTGCCCGGCGATCCCGGCAACCTGATGATTGAACGGTTCAACACCACCTTCGCCGGGGGTGTAGGGCACGACGGTGGCCTGGTCACCTTTGAGGCGTCGGACCGGGAAGTCGACGCCGACGGCGATACTCCGCTGCTCGACGTCGGCGAGGACGCCGGGGTGCTGATGCCCAGCGGCTGCCGGATGGGAATCTGCCACAGTTGCCTGACTCCGCTCCTGGCTGGACAGGTCCGTGATCTTCGCACCAATGAGGTCCACGGCGAACCCGGCCAACTAATCCAAACGTGTGTCTCGGCAGCCGCCGGACCCGTCAACCTCGAACTCTGAGGAGCCATACCGCATGTCAGTAGTTTCAGAAAGCAAAAAAGTCTCCGAAAGCAACACCGCCCCCACCGGAGCGGCAAAGACGCGGCCCGGAGCGCTGGCCGAGTCCGGCAGCCCCTTGGTCAGACCTCCTGCCGCAGCGCACCTTACCGACGAACAGGTAGCTGAGCTGGGCCGCGAACTCGACGCGATCCGCGACGAAATCCTGGCCAAGCGCGGCGCCTCCGACGCCGCCTACATCCGCCGCATGATCAAGATCCAGCGCGGGCTGGAGATCTCCGGCCGCGCGGCACTGCTGGTCAGCAAGAACAAGGCAGCCTGGGTCACCGGCACCACGCTGCTGAGCCTCGCCAAGATCCTGGAAAACATGGAACTCGGCCACAACATCCTGCACGGGCAGTGGGACTGGATGCGGGACCCGGACATCCACTCCACCACTTGGGAGTGGGACTTCGTCACCCCGTCGCGCGCCTGGCAGCACACGCACAACGACCTGCACCACCGCTGGACCAACGTGGTGGGCAAGGACAACGACGTCGGGTACAACCTCCTGCGTATGGACGAGAACCAGCCGTGGAAGCCCCACAACCTGGGCAACCCGATCTACAACGCCATCCTTTCCCCGCTCTTCGAATGGGGCATCGCCATCTACGACCTTGAGCTTGCTGAGTACCAGGCAGGCAAGAAGTCCAAGGAGGCGCTGCACAAGGACCTCAAGGCCCTGGGCCGCAAGGTGGTCACCCAGTTCACCAAGGACTACGCCGCCACGCCCGCCGTCGCCATGCTGACCGGTTCCGGCAAGCAGGCCCTCTACGGCACCCTGACCGCCAACGCCGTCCGCAACGTGTGGGCACACGCCGTGATCTTCTGCGGCCACTTCCCGGAAGGCACTGACACCTTCACCGAGGACATGGTGGAAGGCGAAACCCGCGGTGACTGGTACGTCCGCCAGATGATCGGCTCCGCCAACATCTCCGGCTCCAAGTTCATGCACCTGATGACCGGCAACCTGTCGCACCAGATTGAGCACCACCTCTTCCCCGACCTGCCGTCCAACCGGTACGCCGAGGTTGCTCCGCGGGTACGCGAGATCTGCCAGCGTTACGGCCTGAAGTACACCACTGGTCCGTTGCTGAAGCAGGTGGGATCGTCCTGGGCGAAGGTCTTCAAGCTGGCGCTGCCGGGCAAAGCTGCCAGGGCTTGAGCTGACTAAGCCTTAAGAGTGGAAGGGCCAGGCGAAATGAACTGGTCCCCGAAAGTTGGACTCGCAAATGCGATGTATCCACTTTAGTGGTCAGTGATCGGCTCTTCCCAGGAGTCCTCGTCCCATTTGGGACGGGGACTCCTGTCGTTGGGGCAGTTCTATGGCCGTTAAAGTGAATGTTCGTTTGGAGTTTCCCCGGGCCCCGCGCAGGATGCAGCGCAGGATGAGTGCGGTTTCCAACGATCGTCGCAACAGGTTTAGCACTTTCTATAAAGACGGCAAGGCCAGGTTAGGTGCACGACCGGCGGCTGGACACCCGGTTGAGGTGATGCCATTCGCTCGTGCACAAGGTATCGTCCTAGCCGTGGGCTACTACGTCAGAGCGTTTTGTACTGAGGGTGAACCTTCACCTCTGCGGCCGGTTCTTGCATACGCAGCTGAACGCGGAGTGCCTCTCGCCCTCGACCCGCCAGCCGGCGAGTCGTCTCTTGACGACGGCGGCTGGGAGCAAGTCGGTATTGTCTACAAGGATCACAAGTTGCCGATCCTGCTCGAAGTCAATCGCGACGACGGGGAGGATGAGTCCCTCATGCGCGAAGAGATCGAAGAGTTCATAGAGCTACTCGAGGACACGCCGAACAAAAGGAACCGAAGACGCGTCGAGAAACATCTGCGGAGTACGCGGTTTATCATCGCAGCCCAGCTGCCAACCTCCGATATTGACAATGATGGCTACGCCGCCCTGGGCCATGTTCTGACCTACTTCGTCGACAACAACGGCGCGATGATCCAGGCCGATGGTGAAGGGTTCTACGAGGGCGAGAAAGTCATCGTAGAACTCGACTAGCTGCAGTTTTCCGGCTTTAGGAAACCCCGGTGTCCCGTAGAAGGTTGGCTAAGAGGGACCTATGCCGCAATCATCTGAGCGCGATACTGTACTGGGCTCAGACCCTTGAGCTTGGTGGAAATTCTTTCGGTGTTGTACCAGCGCAGGTATTCGTGCAACGCGGACGCGAGTGCATCGGTGTTAAGGAACCGGACACGGTGGAAGAGCTCTTCCTTCAGGTGTCCGAAGAAGTTCTCCATCACGGCGTTGTCGTAGCAGTTGGCTTTGCGGGACATCGATTGGACCGCGCCGGCGTTCTCCAGGAGTGTGCGCCAGGAGTTGTGCTGATATTGGAATCCTTGGTCGGAGTGCACGAGGAGTTTCTGCCCGTCCTCCAGCGTGGCCAAGGCGCCACGCAGCGAGGCATTAGCCAGCTCCAGGTTGGGTGAAGCGCTAATCGCGTAAGAGATGATCTGCCGGTTATAAAGATCCATGATCGGTGAGAGGTAGAGCTTCCGGTCACCGACGCTGAACTCGGTTACATCGGTGACCCACTTCTGGTTTGGGGCATCCGCTTCGAACTGGCGTTTCAGCAGGTTCGGGGCCACGATGCCCTGCTCTCCCTGGTAGGAGTTGTACCGCTTCCTGCTTCGGACCTTGCAGACCAGCCGCAGGGAACGCATCAGCTTCAGGACGGTCTTCTTGGCGATCGTCCAGCCTTGCTTGCGCAGTTCGATATGGATCCGGCGGTGCCCGTACCGGCCCTGGTTCTTCTTGAAAATCTCTGTAATAGCGGCCTTCAGGGACGCCCGTGGATCTGGGCCTTGGAGGCGGGACTGGTGGTAGAAGAACGTGGACCGGGCCAACCCGGCTACGTCCAGGAGAACTTCCAACCGGTGCTCAGCCTTGAGAGCGATGACAGCGCGAACCTTTAGCGCTGTTCCCCGTCCCTCAAGGCGTTTACTTTTCCCAGGAAGGCCACCTCTGCGCGCAGGCGTTCGTTCTCACGCCGCAGTCGCTGCAGCTCCGGCTCCTGCTGTGCCGGGGCCTCCGGGTTCTTCCTCGGCCGGCCTTTCGGTTTCGGACGAAGGCCTTCCTCGCCTTCAGCCCGATACTGCCCCGCCCACACGGCTATCAGGTGTGGGGACGACAGGTCGAGCTCTTTCGCCAGAGCTACCCTGTTCTCGCCGGAGATATATCGCTGCACGGCGTTGAGCTTGAGCTCGAACGAATACTGTCTGCCTGGTTTGGTCACTAGAGCAGTATCTCCGCGGACACGCCATCTGTCGTGCAACCGGAGGACCGCTTTCCTGCCCACCCCAAGCCTGGTCGCTACGGCCCTGGAGCCCCAACCGGTCGCAAACAGCGCCACCGCGGCTTCGCGCTGCTCTTCAGACAACGAACTGCCTTTAAACATGAAAACTGCTCCCCGTAAGTCAGAACTGAATTTTCAGTCCAACTTTCGGGGAGCAGTTCAAAATGCCTGGCCCTTCCACTCTTTTTGCTATCCGGTCTGCTTCTTCAGGAAGGCGAGCAGGGCTTCGTTGACTTCCGCGGCGTGCGTCCACAGCAGGCCGTGCGGGGCGCCGTCGATCTCGACGTAGTCGGCGCTGGGCAGGGCCTTGGCGAAGAGGCGCCCGGTGGAGTCGATGGGCAGGATGTTGTCTTCCGAGCCGTGGACAATCAGCGCCGGAACATCGATCCGGGGGATGTCGCCGCGGAAATCGGTCAGCCACGTGGGCTGCGCGGCAACTGATGCGGTGGAGCCGGCCTCGGAGGCGATCTTCCAGCTGGCGTCCACGGCTTCTTGGCTGAGGCGCGGCGTGCCCAGGAACGTGTTCGTGTTGTAGAAGTTCTTGAAGAATTCCGTGAAGAACGCGTACCGGTCCGCCGTGACCGCCTCCGTGAGCCCGTCAAAGACCTTTTGCGGGACGCCGTCCGGGTTGTCGTCGGTCTTCAGGAGGAACGGTCCCAAGGATCCCAGGAACGCGGCCTTGGCCACGCGCGCCGAACCGTAGGTGCTCAGATAGCGGGCAACTTCACCGGTACCCATGGAGAAGCCCACCAGCACGGCGTTGTGGATTTCCAGCCTGTTCAGGAGGATATTGAGGTCGGCGGCGAAGGTGTCGTAGTCGTAGCCGCTGGTGGTTTTGGTGGACTTGCCGAAGCCGCGGCGGTCGTAGGTAATCACGCGGTAGCCGGCCTCCAGGAGGGCGGGGGTCTGCTTTTCCCAGGACGATCCGTCCAGCGGGTAGCCGTGGATCAGGACAACGGGCTGGCCGCTCCCGTGGTCTTCGTAGTAGACCTCGATATCGGTGCTGTTCTCGGTTCCAACGGTGACAAATGCCATCTCGGCGGTCCTTTCGAAGCTTCGGAATCAGTTTCGGGCGCAACCAAAGCCAACGCCCGGCATTTCCTACTCTAGGGACCGCCCGCCGCGGCACCAAGGATGTGGCTACTGGGAGGGCTGGGGCAGCTCGCAGGCGACCTGCGGGTTGACACCCATATAGTTCAAGGGCCCGGCGACGATGGTCACGGCCACCGTTCCAGCTTGGGCACAGGACCCGGGTGCCCCGCCGAAGTAGCCGCGCTGCCAGGCGGCGATTCCTCCGATGATCAGCCAGATGACAATCAGTGCTCCGAGAAACTTCATGGTGTCCTCCCATGGCCGTGGCCGCCTGTGCGTTCAAGTATGCGCCGATATCCGGATTCCAGACACCTCGCCCACCTCCAGACGCTCTCTCACTTCCTGCAGGAAAATCCCAATCCCTCTCTCACCTGGTGAGAGAGGGTCGGTGGAAAACGCGCAGGTAGTGAGAGTGCGTTTCAGGGGCGGTTGTAGGGACTAGCGACTAGGGGCGGGCGCCGAAGCCGCCGCCGCCCGGATCCTGTGCAGCGGTGTATTCGCCGGCCGTCACGGTGCCCACCTGATCGGCGCCGTCCCGGGAACCTTCGCCAACCCCGGCGCTGACCGTGGCCGTGCCGCCGGTGTAGACGGTGTGACGGTGCAGTCGCCGCTGCCGGTAGTCACCGTGGAGATGTTGATGTTCGAGCTGTCCGACACATCGGAGTGTCTGTGGTGACGGCGGCGGTGGAATCGCTGGTGCTGGTGGTGGCCGCCGTCGTACCCTGGCTGGTTTCCGTTTGGCTGGCCTAGTACGCGGAGACGTCCGAGATTTCCACATGTGGACCACGAACCGGTCCAACGCCCAGGCCGTGGCACCGCCTGCCGGAAGCGTTAGGGCAAGGGCCCCGGCGACGACGGCGCGCCGAATGTGGCTGCCCTTGCGTGGTTTGTTCTTGAGAGGAGTCATACCTCATTTGTAGGCAACCCAGCCATCGCTTCGATTTGCCGAGGATGTGCTGCGCCCGTGAAAGGGTGGCTCCTTGGCCGCAGGATCGCCGGCGGGAGCTGCAGCCGTCCAGGATCTTTCGGCTTCCTTGCGCGCCCCTAGTGGGCGAGCGAGTGGGCAGGCGCGAAGGTGCGGCTTACTGCTGCCGTTGTGGCGTCGGCTTCCGGCGGGCGGTGGCGTCCGCCGGGCAGAGCCGCAGTGCGAGCTCCTGCAGTTCCTTGGGGTAGAACGGCTTGGTCAGGTAGGCAGCAGCGCCGGAGGCCATTCCGGCCAGAATGTCGTCCTCCTCGGACCTGGCGGTGAGGAACAGCAGGGGAGCGGTGCTTAAGGCACGGATTGCCCGGGCTACGACGTGCCCGTCCATGTCCGGCAGGCCGAGGTCCAGGGTGATCAGCGCAACTGATGATTCAGCGGCAGCGGCAATTCCTTCGGCGCCGTTAGCAACCGAACGCACGGAAAAGCCTGCGCGGGTCAGGACCACCGTGATCAGACCGCGGATGTCATCGTTGTCCTCGATGACAAGGCAGATGCGTTTTGTTTTCATGAAAGCCCCTCAGCCAGCTTTGCCACCAGTGTACGGGGCCGGCGGGGTGGAAAACGTCATGAATGACGTATTCCGCAAACCGCCCCGCCGGTCAGTTCAGCGGTCACCTAGCCGGTCAGCTCAGCGGTCACCTCGCCGGGCGCCGGCTGAGGGACCGGGTTCAGCCGTCGTAGTGGGTCCGGGCCGGCCCTTGGTCCAGCGCATTCACCACGGCCGCTGCGACGTTGTGCAGCTTGGAGTTGCGGGTGCTGGACGCCGCTTTGAGGAGCTCGAAGGCCTCCTGCTGGCTGCACCGGTTCTGGGCCATGATGATGCCCACCGCCACGTCGATCACTGTGCGTGATTCGAGGGTGGCACGCAGGTGCGCCGCAGTCTCGCTGTAATGCGCGAAGCGCACCGCAAGCCGCAGGGCCAGGGAGGTCTGGCGGACGAAGTCCTCCGCAGCCTTCAGGACGCGGCCTTCGAAACGGGAGGTCCGGTGGGAGTAAAGGAGGAGGGTGGCTTTGGTTTCCCCCTCCAGCCGGAACGGGATGGCCAGGACCGAACGGATGCCTTGGTCCAGGACGGCTTCGCAGTATTCGGGCCAGCGCGCTTCGTCCTTCACGTCAGGAACATGGACCGTCACTTGCTCCAGCGACGCAGCCATGCCTGGGCTTTGCTCGGACTGATATTCAATCTGGCTGATGGCGCGGGCAGCGGCGCCGCTGCTGGCAATGGTGGCTGCCTTGCGCTGGCGCAGGAGGGTGATGCCGCACAGCACTTCGTCGCCGGGTTCGGAAAGATTGCGGGCCGCCACCCGGGCGAGCTCATCCAGGAACTCCTCTACGTCGGAGCTGTTGAGGAGTTCTTCGTGCAGGTGCTCGGTGATTGATGTAGCTGTTTTTGCTGTTGACTCGCTGGCCACGGTTCTTAGTGCCATTCGCTCAGGTCAAACGAGCCGGCAACTCCCCACACAACCCTGCCGGAGTGGCAAAGGGGCGACGGTCGCTGGATCGACGAACTGTCCAACGGCCTGCTGCTAAACCGATTACCAGAAGTATATACAGGCCAGAGCCGTGGGAAGCGCCACACGGCGGCCAGGCCGCGGAGTACTCAAGTACTACCTGTTTACCGCGCGGGTCGCACGGCCCGAAGATCCGGCGGTGGGGCCTTTTGGCTTGAAACTAAAGGAATGCGACTGGTTCATGAACCCTCCCACGAAGAGTCCCGGCGCGTCGGACACCTCCCGCCTGGCCGACGAAAACTGAGTACCCTGCCCCTCATCCAAGAGGTCGTGGCCGGGGAGGTCCGCAAAAGTCCAGTACTGCTACGCGTTGTTGGGATCACCGGAGCCGGGAAGTATGGGCGTCATCGATCAGCCGGAAGCAAGGTCCCTGAGTGGTGCCCGATGGCTGTGCGTCTCAGCATCTGTCTTTACCCCCAGCCAAAAAGGAGTCTCACTCATGCGCAAGATGACTAAGAAGAATCGGGTCCTCGCAGCAGCCGGTGCATTGGCCCTGGTGGCGGGCGGCGGCGGCGCTGCCTATGCCTACTGGACCACCGTCGGCACCGGCTCCGGTACCGCAACCAACTCGGCAGGCGGCGGCACTGTGACCCTGCACGCGAACTTCACCGGCGGACTCACACCTGGAGACTCCCGGGCGGTGGGCTACACGGCAGACAATGCCGACCCAAACACCAGCACCAAGGTGGGGGTGCTGTCCGCCACCGTGACCACCAGTGATCCGGACAACTGCCTGGCCTCCTGGTTTGCGGTCACCGCAGTCACCAGCAACTCTCTCGTGGCCGCAAACTCGACCGGCACCGCCGTGGGTAGCGGAACCCTTACGTTTAATGACAGCGCCGACAACCAGGATGACTGCAAGTCCGCAGTGATCACGGTTAACGTCACCAGCGAATAAGAAGCTTCGCCGGCGGGAAGGAGCAGAACCTTCCCGCTGGCGAATTCCACCTCCTCCCGCTCCATTCAGATCTGGCCAGAAGGGCTGAACGTGCAGAATGATTCTGGGTATTTCCGCACAGCCATGCGGAGAACCACCACCGTAGCGAAGGTGCTGCTGGTGGGTCTTGTGGTGATGCTCGTTTCGGCGGGCACCATCTTCGCGGCCAGCCAGGGCGGGAGCCAAGGCAACAAAACAAAGGGCGTCACCATCCAAGTGAATCCCTCCAGCCGGACGGTTGACCGAGGCGACCCGGTCAACTATTCGGTGTCCCTGACCTCCACCAACGGATTCAGCGGCAGCGTCACCCCCACTGTTTCGGGCCTGCCGGCCAGTACGACGGCGGCCTTCGCACCGGCGTCGGTCACTCTCGCATCGGGCAAAACGGCCACCGTCACACTGACGGTGGCGACGTCGGCAACCACTCCGGACGGCAAAGCGGACCTAACCATCGCCACGGCCGCCGGCGCAAGCCAGGCCGCCGCCGTCGTGGTCCAGCTCCACGTCCAGTCGTCCAAGAAGACCTTCACCATTTCCGGGAATCTGGGCACGCAGCTCACTCCGGGAGCCACCTATCCGTTGAATCTTTCCTTTGCTAATCCCAACAACAAGAGCCTGGCGCTGACCAGCCTGTCCGTCGCCATCACTGGCATCACCCGGACGCAGGCGGCAGCGGCTGCAGCGCTTCCCTGCGCGGCCTCGGACTACGTGGTGACCAACTACGCAGGCCCCTATCCGTTCACGGTCCCTTCAGGGTCCAGCTCGCTCCAATCACTCGGCATCGCTCCCGCACTGTGGCCCAAAATCGCCATGCTCGACACCGCGCTGAACCAGGACGGCTGCAAGGGCGCCACCCTCCAGTTCTCCTACTCCGGAGCAGGAGAGGGGAACTGACATGACACACACAACGAAAACCACCTCCCGACGGCTGGCTGCCAGGACTGCGGCAGCAACCGTCACCCTCTGCCTCGCCACGGGAGTGGGCGGAGCGTACGCCTACTGGGCCACGGTGGGTGCCGGATCGGGTGCCGCCGCCAACGGCACCATGGCCGCCGTCACTGTAGAGGCACTCGTGGCGGGCGACAGCCCGCAGAACACCCTGGTCCCGGGCGGCACCGCCGATGTTGCGGTCCGGGCACACAACCCCAACGATTACGCCGTGCAGGTTTACGCCATCCGCAGCAACGGGGCGGCGACGGCCGACGCCAACCACCCTGGCTGCACCACCACGGGCGTGACTTTCGTTGAGCCTGAGGCTCCGCTGGCCCCAATAGTCAGCATTCCGGCGAACTCGTCCGTGGAGATCACACTGCCGGGCGCCGCCGCCATGTCCGCGGCGTCATCGTCAGGCTGCCAGGGCGCAACGTTCAGTTTGCCCCTCACTTTGGAGGCACGGAAATGAACCGCCCCATCCAGAACCTGCAACCTGCGCGGCAGCCGCGGGCGCTCCGGAGGGCCCGCATTGCCGGCGTTGTGGCGGCGGCACTCGTCATTTCCTGGGGCGCCCCGGCCGCCAACGCCTACTGGCAAACCCTCAGCAGTTACGCCCATGGTGCCAAGGCCGATTCCATCCTTGGGGTGGCCGCGCCCACGGCGTCCACTTCGGGAGGTGCCGCGGCGGTCAGTTGGACGCAAAGCACGACGGCGGCGGGCCGGCCGGTCTCCGGCTACACCGTTGCCCGCTACTCGACGGCGACCGGCGGTGCCAAGGTTGCCGCCGGCGGAGCCTGCGCGGGAACCATCGCTACGCTGACCTGCAGCGAGGCTGAACTGCCCGCGGGCACCTGGTACTACACGGTGACTCCGGTTCTGGCAGCGTGGACTGGGGTGGAAAGTGCCCGCAGCGCCGGTGTCACGGCCGCGGATACGACACCGCCCACCGCGCCGACGATCAGCGCTCCCGCGATCGTGAACATCGCGAACGTTACCAGCGTCCCAGTCAGCGGAACAGCAGAAGCTGGCTCGTCCGTGACCGTTACCGTCAGGGATGCAGGAGCTGCACACACGTCCTCGCAGACGCTGACTGCCGACAGCTCCGGCCAGTGGACGGCTGCCAACTTCAACCTGACGTCGTTCAACAATGGCACGATCACCTACACGGCCTTGGCAACTGATGCGGCAGGCAACGTCAGCGATCCTGGAACTGCGACGTCGACCAAGGACGCGGTGGCACCCGCCGTAGTGAGTGTTTCCCTCTCCAACGGCGGAACCCAGTTCACGCCTGACCCTGGCGACAAGGCCGTGCTGACATTCTCGGAGCCGCTGCTTCCCTCGACCATTTGCGGCAATTGGACGAACACTTCCGGCAGCCAGACGGTGTACGGTACCGTCACTATCGGCGCTGGCAACGCCCTGAGCTTCGCCGCGACCGACCCTGGCTGCCCTTCTGTCAGGTTCGGGTCGGTGGCACTGAGCAGTAGCTACTCTGCGGGAGGTGCTCTGACGTTCAATTCGTCTCTGACGTGGAACTCTGGCACACGTCAACTCACCGTCACCCTTGTTAGTTTGACTGGCGGCATTCCGGAATCGAAGACCGGGAACGTCACGCCAACCTACACTCCGCCCTTCGGGCTGACGGACAGCGTTGGCAACCTCCTGCCTACTGCGCCGTTCGCCGGGTCCAACTCCCGGTTCTAACCCCCCAATCCAACGCCAGCCTCCAGGTGCCCTCCCGGAGGCTGGCGTTGTGCTGCGACTTATGGGCAGAATGAGGCACACGTTTGGCGCTGCCAACGGTGGACCCGAGACCAGCCGGCAAGGACGCCGCGGAGGGACAGGAACATGACCAGACTGCTCATCATCGGGCCGCCCGGATCGGGGAAAGGCACCCAGGCAGTGCGCATCGCACGGCACTTCAACATCCCGACCGTATCCACGGGCGAAATCTTCCGGACCAATGTCAGCCAAGAGACACCGCTGGGCCTTGAGGCCGCCAAGTATCTCGACGACGGCGCATTTGTGCCGGACCATCTCACCAACGCCATGGTCAAGGACCGGCTCCTCGACGCCGACCTGCAGCCCGGTTTCTTGCTGGACGGATACCCACGTACAGCTCCCCAGATCATGGAACTCGATAACATACTGGCTTCCCAGGGCCACCGCCTCGACGCCGTGGTGGAACTCCGCGCACCGGATTCCGAACTTGAGCAGCGGATGCTGCAGCGGGCCAAGCAACAGGGCCGGAAGGACGACACCATCGAAGTCTTCCGGCACCGGCTGGACCTCTACCACCGCGAAACCCACGAGGTCGTGTCGGTCTACGCCGGCCGGGGCGTGGTGGTTTCGGTGGACGGTAGCGGTAACCCCGGCGCCATCACCACACGCGCCATTGCCGCCGTCGAAAAGTTCCTGGCCGCCCGGATGTCCCCATGAGAATTGCAGTGACCGGCGGAAGCGGAAAACTGGGACGGCATGTGGTCCGCAGGCTGACCGACGACGGCCACCAGGTGCTGAACCTGGACCGTGCGGGGGAGCGGCATCGCGGGTTGGCCGTTGTGGACCTGCGCAACTACGGCCAAGTCCTTGACGTGCTCCTGGGTCTCGACGACCGGCACTCCGGGTTCGACGCGATCGTCCACCTGGCAGCCATTCCGGCGCCGGGCATGAGTCCGGATGCCGCTACGTTCGAGAACAACATGCTCTCCACCTACAACGTCTTCCAGGCGGCCCGGCGGGCCGGGATCAAGAAGGTGGTCTATGCCTCCAGTGAGACGGTGCTGGGACTGCCGTTCGACGTCGACCCTCCCTACATCCCGGTGGATGAGGAATACCCGGCCCGTCCGGAAAGCACGTATTCACTGGTGAAGCACCTCGAGGAGCAGATGGCGATCCAGCTGACGCGCTGGGACCCGGAATTGAGCATCACGGGCCTGCGGTTCTCCAACGTTATGGACCCTGAGGACTACGAACGGTTCCCGTCGTTCGATGCTGACGCCACGCTGCGCAAGTGGAACCTCTGGGGCTACATCGACGGGCGCGACGGCGCGCAGGCTGTGGCTCGTGCGCTGGAAAACGGCCAGCCCGGATTCGAGGCTTTCATCGTCGCGAACGCGGACACCGTCATGACGCGTTCCAGCGCCAGCCTTGCCGCGGAGGTATTCCCCAACGTCACGGTGACCAGGGAGCTGGGCGAACACGAGACCATGCTGTCCATCGACAAGGCCAAGCGCCTGTTGGGATTCGAGCCTGAACACACGTGGCGTTCATACCACTCGAACCGCACCACGCCCACGGAGGACTGAAGCCGCCGAAGACTGAACCACGGAAAAGTGAAACCGAGGTCAGGCCACTGAGGAGGGCGGTCCCTCAGGATTTCCGCAGACGCCGCAGGGTTGGCGCAGGATCGGCTCAGTTCCCGGTCGCGGTGGGTGGCGGGCTCCTAATCTGGTCATGGGCGGGGATTTTCTGCCGCCAGTAACAGTCCAGACCGCCATGCTAGGACCCCACCATGCGCACCTTCCGTTTTGTGCTGCCCGCTGCCACCATGCTGATTTGTGCGGTGGCCCTGACCGCCTCGGGCCTGCCCGCCGCGGCCGTTGAACCGGCCGTTGCACCGGCCGGCAACGAGGCAAGCGTCCGCTACCTGGTCCGCTACGCCGCGGAAACGGACGTCCCTGCCGAGGCAGCACGGCTGAAGTCCCAGGGCCTCGGCGTCGGCCGATCCTTTACGCATGCCCTGCGCGGCGCCGAGGTTACCGCGACGCCGGCGCAAGCCGCGGCATTGTCCCGCTCGGCGCGCGTCGCATCCATAGAGGTGGACGCCCCCATCACCCTCTCCGCGACGCAGCAGCCCGCGCCATGGGGGTTGGACAGGGTGGACCAACGGGCCCTGCCGCTCTCCGGTTCCTACACCTGGACCGCCGCCGGCGCCGGAGCCAGCGCGTACGTGGTGGACACCGGCGTGCTCGCCTCCCATACCGAGTTTGCCGGCCGGGTGGCAGCAGGCTGGACGGCCGTGGCCGATGGCCGCGGCTCCGGCGACTGCAACGGGCACGGCACGCACGTGGCCGGAACGGTGGCCGGGAGCACCTACGGCGTGGCCAAGGCGGCGACGATTGTCCCCGTCAGGGTCCTGGACTGTACCGGCTCCGGCTTCAATTCCGACGTGGTGGCAGGCCTGGACTGGATCGCCGCCAACCACGCCGCTGGAGCGCCCGCCGTGGTCAACTTGAGCCTGGGCGGAGTGGCCAGTTCGGCGGTGGATTCCGCGCTTCAGGGTGTCATCAACGACGGCGTCACTGCAGTGGTTGCCGCCGGTAACTCTGCCGCGGACGCCTGCGGCAGCTCGCCGGCGCGGCTCCCTGCTGCGGTCACGGTGGCGGCCAGCGATTCCGCCGACCGTCAGGCTTCCTTCTCAAACGTCGGTTCCTGCGTGGATCTGTATGCCCCCGGCGTCGGCATCACCTCCGCGTATTACACTTCGTCCACGGCAACTGCCTCCATGTCCGGCACGTCCATGGCAGCGCCCCACACGGCCGGCGCCGCGGCGGTGCTACTGTCGCAGAACCCGTCCCTCACCCCGTCCCAGGTCGCGTCGGCGTTGACCTCGAACGCTACCGCCGGAGTCATCACGGGCGCCGGAGCGGGCACGCCGAACCGCCTGCTGTACGCCACGGCGCCGGCTGCGCCAGCACCCGCACCTGCGCCGGCCCCCACTGTTGTCGCCAAATCACCCGGCGCGAATTCGACGGCGGTCCCGCTGGCCAGCAACGTGACCGCCACGTTCAGCACTGCGGTCCAAGGGGTTGGCGCCGGATCATTTGTGCTCCGGAACGCCGCCGGCTCCGCCATCCCGGCAACAGTCAGCTACAACGCGTCCACAAAGACGGCCACCCTCGATCCGTCCGCTAACCTGGCCACGGATGGCACCTTCACTGCCACGCTCGTGGGCGATTCCACCGCCATCCGGGACGCCGCAGGCACGCCGTTGGCCAGCATGAGTTGGACGTTTACCACCGGCCCGGCGCCCACTGTCACGGGGTTCACGCCCGGCAGCAACTCCATCCTGGTCAGGCGGAACAACAACCTTTCGGTGACCTTCAGCGAGCCGGTCCAGGGCGTCAGCACCGGCACCTTCACGGTGAAGAACGCCGCCACCGGGGCAGTGGTCCCGGCGGCGGTGTTCCGCAACGGCAGCACCAACCAGTGGATCCTTGATCCCCAAATGACGCTTTCCGCGAAGACCAAATACACGGTCACCGTCATTGGAATCGCGGCCGGCGTGCGTGACCTGGCCGGCAATCAGCTGGCCACCAAGACGTGGCAGTTCACCACCGGTTCGTTCTAACCGTTAGGCAAGGAAGGGGAGTCCGACGGCGGCAGGTGACTGCCGCCGTCGGACTCCCTGACCCGTCATGGGGATGAGTCTGGTGCCCTCGCCGTGTGATGCTTGGACCAGATACGGCCCATCTCCTCGGTGGACTGTTCCACAATCCTGCTCATGGCAGTATGGGCTGCGGTGGCCTCACCGCGCTGGACGGCGCTGGCCACGTCCACGTGGAGCTGGAGCGCCTCGTGCTGCGGCAGGTGCGGCATTAGGCCATGTTCGGTGCGGCCGGTGAGGACCTCTGCCACAAGATTCTGGAGCTGGGCAAGCATGGCGTTGCCTGAGGCATGGAGCACCGCCGCATGGAACTCCACGTCCAGCCGGAGGAATTCGTCGCTGTCGCCGCGCTGGCCGGAGGACCACAGCCGCGCGGCCAAGGAAACCAGATCGCTGCCAGCATCCCAGGACGCCCGTTCGGCCGCGAGCCGGGCGGCCTGCGGTTCGATCGCGCCGCGGAGTTCGTTGAGGGCCTGCAGCTGCTCCAGCCGCCGGGACGAGGCCAGCCGCCAGCGGATTACCTGGGGATCGTAAAGGTTCCAGGCCTCTTCGGGTTGCACCACGGTGCCGAACCGCCTGCGGGATGCCAGCATGCCCTTGGATGAAAGAACCCGAGGTGCTGGGGGATCACCGCGATGTGGCGGTGGACTTCCATGGCCGCTTCAGTCTGGCCAACGCCCGGCGGGTGGCGCCGCTGCTGGAGCCGTACCGGCCGTTCTTCCTCGAAGAACCTGTGGTTCCGGAAAACACGCACCTGCTGCGCGAATTCACCTCCTCAACCACGACGCCGGTCTCCACCGGTGAGCGGCTCTACAGCCGGCAGGAATTCCTGCCCGCCTTGCAGGCCGGCATTGCCGTGGCCCAGCCGGACCTGTCGCACGCCGGCGGCATCACCGAGGTCCGCAAGATCGCCTCGCTGGCGGAAATCTACGACGTCCAGCTGGCCCCGCACTGCCCGCTGGGGCCGCTCGCCCTGGCAGCGTGCCTGCAGGTGGGCTTTGCGACGCCCAACTTCCTGATCCAGGAACAGAGCATCGGAATCCACTACAACCAGGGCGCCGAAGTCCTGGACTACGTGGTGGACAAGTCGCCGCTGAAGTTCGTGGACGGCCACATTGAACGGCTGACCGGTCCCGGCCTCGGCATTGAAATCGACGAGGCCGTGGTCCGCGCGGCAGACAAGCGCGGCCACACCTGGCGCGGGCCGGTCTGGCGCCACTCGGACGGAGCGTTTGCAGAATGGTAAACAACATTTCTGACAGCACGGACATCACGCCCGAAGGCCTGCTGGCCGGAATCCACGAGGCGCGGCTCGTGGGAATCGTGCGCGGCACGGACGGCAAGGCCGCCGCGAAGGCTGCCCTCGCCGCGATGGCGGAAGGGGTCCGCTTCGTCGAAATCGCGCTGACCACGCCGGGGGCGCTGGAGGCCATCCGGGAGGTCCGCGCTGCGGCACCGGCGGGCTGCTACGTCGGCGGCGGAACCGTTTTGACCGCGCAGGACGTGGACAACGTCGCCGAGGCGGGCGGCCAGTTCATGGTGACGCCCTCGTTGGCTGCATCCATCCACGAATCGGCGCGGCAGGGAATCCCGGTCCTGGCCGGGGCCCTGACGCCCAGCGAGGCGTACGAAGCGATGAACCCCGGGGCCACAGCCATCAAGCTGTTCCCCGCCTCCATCGGCGGCCCCGGCTACCTCAAGGCGCTGCGCGATCCCTTCCCCGGGATCCCGTTCATCGCGGTGGGCGGAGTGGGCCTTGACGAAGCGGCGGGCTACTGGGAAGCCGGGGCGATCGCCGTCGGGCTCGGCGGGCCGCTGTTCGGTGAGGCTGGCTCCGGCGGTGACCTCGCCCCGATGCGTGGGCGGGCCCGCTCGTTTGTGGACCTGGCGGACTCCTTTGCCCGCCGGACCGCCGCAGCGGGCGTGCGGTGAGCGCCGCCGTCGACCTTCTGACCTTCGGCGAATCCATGGTGTCGCTGCGGTCCGCCGGGCCGCTGTCCGCCGGCGGCAGCCTGGCCATGCATGTGGCCGGTGCCGTATCGAACGTCGCGGTGGGGGTCGCCCGGCTTGGGCACAGCGTCACATGGGCCGGTGCAGTTGGTGCCGATCCGCACGGCGAATACATCCTGCGGCAGCTGCGCTCCGAGGGCATCGGGACGCAGTGCCGGGTGGACCAGTCCCGCAGCACGGGCGTGATGTTCCTCGAACAGCGGACCGCGGACGTCACCCGGGCCTTCTACTACCGTTCGGGTTCGGCCGGTTCCACCGTCAGCCGGGACGACGTCGACAGTGCCCTCGCTGGCGGCCCGCGCGTGCTGCACCTGACCGGCATCACCCCCGCCCTCAGCCCCTCAGCCCGGAAGGCGTTTGAATACGCCGCCGAGCGTGCCGCTGCCGACGGTGTGGTGGTCTCACTCGACGTCAATTACCGCGGCCGGCTCTGGTCCCGGGACGAGGCGCGTGCCGTGCTGGGCCCCATCGCGCGGCACGTCGACATCCTGATAGCGTCCGACGACGAACTGGACCTTGTGGCATCCGCCGCCTCGCGCTGTGGCAGCTCCGAGTCCTTGGGGAACGACGACGCCGAAACCGCGCTCACTGCCTCGTTGCTGGAGCAGGGGGTCGGGGAAGTCGTGGTCAAACGGGGTGCCGCCGGCGCCGGCGTCCACACCGCCTCCGGACGGTTCGAGGCGCCAGCCGTCACGGTGACAAGCATAGATACCGTGGGGCCGGGGATGCCTTCACCGCCGGCTACCTCTCTGCCTTGCTCGACGGCGAGGACGTTGCCGGCCGCCTGCATCGGGGCGCCGTTATGGGGGCTTTCGCCGTCAGCACCGCCGGCGACTGGGGAGGCCTGCCCAGCCGAGCCGAGCTGGCAATGCTGGGCGCCACCGTCAGCGGAACGACCCAGCGGTAGCGGCGTTTCCGGCGCCATGGTGGCCTTTCACTGATCCGGCGCCCTGTGGGAGATAGGCTCTGTTTACTATTCGCTTGGGGAGGACGGTTCGGTGCCAGTGCAGCAGAAGCGGAACGTTGCCATCTTTCTGGACATGGAGAACCTGTTCGGCGGATACGGGAACCACGTGTCGGCGGTGCCCCTCGCCAAGGTTGTCCGGGACATTGAAGCTGAAGTGGTCAGCAGCGGACTCGGCGGTCAGATGGCCCTTGCCCGGGCATACGCCAACTGGTCGCGGCCGGACATGACCGGGTACAAAAACCAGCTGCTGGCCAGCAATATCAAACCCGTCCAGGTTTTCTCGTTTGACCACAGCACCAAGAACGCCGCCGACATTGAGTTGGTGGTGGACGCCCTGGAAGTTGCGGCGGACATGCCCTGGATTGAACTCTTTGTGATTGTCAGCGGCGACGGCGACTATGTGCCGCTGATCCGCCGCCTCCACGCACTGGGCAAACGGTCGCTCGTGGCCACCACGTCGCAGCCGGCGGCCGGCACCGTCAACAAGCTGCTCCCGTCGGTGGCGGATCACTTTCACGTGATCGACGTACCGCCGCCGGTGGCAATCAGCGCCCCTGCAGCGATCACGATGCCTGCAGTCAAAAAGGCTGCGGCCAAGAAGGCTGCCCCCGCCAAGAAAGCTGTGCCCGCCAATATGGCCCCAGCAGACCACCCGGAGTTCAAGCTGTACCGGGCCAGCGTCCATGCCCTCGTGAAGGAGGATCCAACCCTGTGGGTCAATGGCCAGGTAAACGCGCCGCGGCTGGGCACGCTGCTGCGCAAGCGTTGGCCCGACGTCACCTACAGAACGTTCGGTTTCGCCACTCTCACGAAGTTTGTCGAGGAATGCTGTGGCCTGAAAACCGCCAAGCCTTTGGCGGCGGCCACCAGCCAGTAGACGGGAATTACGGCACCGCCACGCTCAGAGGTGCAGTTCGAACTCGGCGTGCCCGTGCCGGATCCCGTTGATTTGCAGCTCCAGCGCGTGGACCCCCGGGTGGTGCACTCGCGTGGTCATCTGCCGGAAGGCATGACGCTTCGACAACGTGCGGGTCTCACCGGCGGCGAGCGTGAGTGCCGCGATCTTGAAGACCTTTCCCGATTGCCTGCCGTTGGCTTTGACGTAGTGGACCACGTAATCAATGGCGAGCCGGGCATCGCCGTTCCCGGTGTTGGCGATCTCGAAGTCGAAGTCCAGTTCTCCCGGCATGGCCACCGAGTTCCGGGCTAGCCGTGGCCCCGTTACAGCGAGCGAGGCCGGGACGAACCCCTGCAACGCCAGCGCTCCTGGGTGCGCGTTCTTGATCAGGGTCCGCAGGCCGTGCCTGACCACCCAGGCTGTGTTGCTGTCCGGGGCGCGAAGCCAGCGCTCCGCCGTCGTCACCACCAGCCCGGGCGCGTGCCGCGCAAGATCGTTGAGATGGTTCGCGACCGAGCGCCGCACATAGTCCGAGGGGTCGCGGTACAACGCGTCCAGGATTGGGAGGGAGGCCTCCGGACTAAGAACGACGGCGGGAACCCGCACCGCCCAAGGGAGGTAAGGCCGCGTCCCCTCGCTGGCCAGCCGGCGGACATGCTCATCCGGATGGCCGGTCCAGGCCTGGATAACCTGCAGTGAACGCTCCAGGTCCGCCGCCAGGAGCCGACGGATGGCGAACTCGCCGGTCAGTCTCGGGGTCAGTTCGGCCAGCAGGGCCAGGCAGTCGTCAAAGTCGCGGCGGGGATCCGGGTCGGCATCTGATTCAAGAGCCAGCGTGACGGCGGCCTCGGAAACCGGCCAGAGGATCCAACCCGTGAAACCGGCTTCGGAAAGGGCGCTCCGGAAGATGCGTGCCGCCGTCGGATATCCCGGATCCGGATGCTGCCGGATGTCCGCCAGCAACGCTCCGGTCACCGCATCCGTCCGGCCCCGCAGGCTCAGCTCATCCAAACGCGCGGCGGCAGCAGCGACCGACGGCCACTCGGATCCGGGAGCCGCCTCCGCCAGGATCCGGGCCAGTGTTTCTACGCCCTGCCGGTTGATCAGCTCATTCATCGCGCCCATTGAGTCAGGTTACCCCGGCACGCTCACAGGCGCGGTGGGGGGAGGCCAACCCCGCGCAGAAGGGATAATCTTCACCCTAAGCATTCCTCAACGGCACGGACGGAAACACGGTGGCAGAGCAGGCGCGAAAGAACAGTTTTTGGCGGACCTTCCATGACAAGTTCGTGGTGGAGGAACGCTACATGGAACCGGCCGCCCGAAAGGGCCTTTACCGCATGGCTGTTGTGCTCATCGGCGTAGGTGCCCTTCTGTTCATCGCTACCCTTGTGGGCGTGCTGCAAAGCAACACCGCGCCCTGGGCCCCGGACGAATCCACCCGCGACTGGCTGCTTTCGCTCCGGTCAGAAACCCTCACAGCCGTGATGATCTTCCTCGCCGTGATCTTCGGTCCCGTGGCCCTTCCCATCATCGTTCTGGTAGTGACGGTGGTCTGGGGTTTCGCGGCCAAGCACGCGTGGCGGCCCATCGTCCTCGCCGCAGCCATGCTAACCGGCGTCTTGATTTCGCAGATCATCCTGGCGATCGTCAAGCGCTCACGCCCGCCGGTGGAGCTCATGCTGTTCGGCGCCGACCACACGTTCTCGTTTCCGTCCGGCCATGTGCTGGGTGCCTGCGACTTCCTGCTGGTGACAGCCTTCCTGGTCTTTTCGAGACGGGAACACCCGAGGTCGGCCGTCATCGGCTTCATCGGCGCGGGCATCGGCATCGTCCTTGCCGCCCTAAGCCGCCTCTACCTCGGTTATCACTGGCTCAGCGATGCGCTGGCCTCGGTCACCCTGTCCCTGGTGATCCTTGGTGCCGCAATGGCACTGGATACCTGGCGGACTGCCCGGATTCCGGGTGAGCGGATCACCGGTGAGCTTTCCAAAGGGACGCCCCGGGAGACTAGCTGACATGGCAACCGAGGCGGACGTCCGGAGGATGTGCCTGGCCCTGTCCGGCGTCACGGAGCGCAGCAGCTGGAACCAGCCCGCCTGGTTCGCCAAGACCCTGATGGCCAGGATCTGGGAAGAGGGCGTGCTGACGGTCAAGAGCGACGAGCGCGAGGCCCTGGCCGGCACCGATCCGGCAACGTTCTTCTGGACACCTCATCACGAACGCTCGCCGCAGCTCGTGCTGGTCCGGCTGGACCTCATCGGCACCGAGGAACTGGCGGAATTGCTGGAGGAGTCTTACCGGCTGGCGGGCGGGCGCAGGTCCTGACCGGCTGCAGGACGCTACTTGTCCGGACGCGACCTGGAGCGTTTGAGCGCGCGGTGCAGTTCGGCATTGGCTGCCTCGAGCTCCAGGACCTTGGCGATGCCGGCCAGATTGAGCCCCTGGGCCAGGAGTTCCCCGATATACAGGAGCAAGGCGACGTCGGCATCACTGTACTGACGCGTGCCCCCGGCCGTTCGCTCCGGGAGGATCAGGCCTTTGGTCTCGTAGAGCCTGATGTTCTGCTGCCCGGTTCCTGTCAGCTTTGCCGCCACAGAGATGGCATAGAGTGCCTGCCCGGCCCGTGGACCCGGTTTCTGTCCTGGTGTTCCACTGACCGCGTCCACTCTAAAATTCCCTCCCCGTGATGTTGCATCAGTCTTGCACGAGTGCTATAAAAAATCTATATCCACCAGCACATATAACCGATGGTGGGTAGATGAACTGGATTCAACATCTCAACTGAAGGAGTGGGAAATGATGTTGATGCGTACGGACCCGTTCCGTGAGCTGGACCGGCTCACCCAGCAGGTCTTCGGAACCGCAGCCCGGCCGGCCGCCATGCCCATGGACGCCTGGCAGGAAGATGGCGAGTTCGTGGTGGCGTTCGACCTCCCGGGCGTCAACGTCGATTCCGTGGACCTCAACGTTGAGCGCAACATACTGACTGTCCGGGCGGAGCGCCAGGATCCCACGCAGCCCAATGTGGAGCTGGTGGCCTCAGAGCGTCCGCGCGGAGTGTTCAGCCGCCAGCTGATCCTGGGTGACACGCTGGACGCGGACAACATCAAAGCCAGCTACCACCAGGGTGTCCTGACGCTGCGCATCCCGGTGTCGGAGCAGGCTAAGCCGCGCAAGATCGAGATCGAAAACAAGCAGGGGTCCCTGCACGAGATCGGAAAGTAGATCCGGACCCAGGGGCGCCGGCTCTGGCCGGCGCCCCTGCACCTTTCCGGTCAGAACTACCGAGACGTA
Organism: Pseudarthrobacter adonitolis; assembly: GCF_055412845.1. NCBI lineage: Bacteria > Bacillati > Actinomycetota > Actinomycetes > Micrococcales > Micrococcaceae > Pseudarthrobacter > Pseudarthrobacter adonitolis. Next base: position 39,681 of record NZ_JBVAYW010000010.1, read on the forward strand.
CCGCCATGACCAGCCAGCCCGACTACTACGCCGCCCTGCGGCTGAAACCCGCGGCCAGCCAGCAGGAGGTCTCCCATGCCTACCGGGCGCTGATGCGCACCCACCACCCCGACGTCGACGGCGGCACAACATGTGACCGCGACAGTCAGGATGGCGAGTTGCTGCAGATCATGCAGGCCTTCGCCGTCCTCCGCGACCCGGCGCGGCGCGCCGCCTACGACCGGAATCGCGTGGAAGCGAAGGCGTCGGGCACCGCCCCGACCGTCATTCCGGTCCGGAAGATACGCAGCCGCGGGATCCCAACCGGCACCAGCATGAGGGTCACGCCGGTGCGCTGGGAAAGCGGGCCGTGGCGGTGATGGAGGGGCTCCATGGATGGACCCCGTTGACAGCCAAGACCGCGAGGAGGCGGAGGAAAGAATGAACGAGTGGCGCCGCTACGACTCCCACCTGATTCCTGCGTTCCACGAACGCTTTGAACAGCGGTGGGGTGAAGACACTGCACCGTTCCTGGACCCGGAAGCGTATGAGGAGCCGCTACCGCGGGCTCAGTGGATCAACCCGAACACCGGCGCGGCCTTGGCAGTGGTCCCGGTATGGACCGCCCAGGACGAACAGCAGCGGTCCTTTGGAGTGTTCTACCTTCCGCCCGCCGGCGATATTTGGGTCCTCCGGCCCGGATACACCGGTTACCTGGAGCCGGCCGACGGCGACACAGAGCAACTCGTCACGCTCCGGAACGATGCTTTCCGGAAGGCCGTGGCGCACGCCAAGGAGTTCCTCTTCGGCTCACAGTGAGACGTCACCGCTGCCCAGCAGGCTGCGGGTGAGGGTTTCGGCGTCGGCCAGCAGATCCTCCACCGCCGCCCCCAGATGGGAATCAGACACCGGTGCATCTTCCAGCGCCGCGGCCACCACAGCCCGGCGGACCAGTTCCCGGGCGAAGGATGCGGTGGTTCCCGCCGTCCGTTCCGCGGCAGCATCCAGTGCCGCCGGGCTGAACGCCACCAGGCGGCCGTACAGTTCCAGCAGTCGGACTCGCTCGGCATGGGCCGGCAGCGGGATCTCCACCGCGAGGTCCACCCTGCCCGGGCGCTGCGCCAGGGCCCGCTCCAGCATGTCCGGCCGGTTGGTGGTGAGCACAAACGCGACGTCGGCGTCGTTATCCAGGCCATCCATGGCGTCCAGCACCTCAAAAAGCAGAGGCTGGGGCCCGTGCCCGAAACTCCGGTCCTCGGCAATAAGGTCGCAGTCCTCCAGCACCACAATCGAGGGCTGCAGCGCACGGGCCATACGGGCCGCCTCGGAGATCCTGGCGAGCGAACCGCCCGAGAGGAGGATCGCCGTCGAGCCTTCACTCTGGCTCAGCAGGTGCCGTACGGTGTGCGTCTTGCCGGTCCCGGGCCGGCCGTACAGCAGGATGCCGCGTTTGAGGTGCTGTCCGTGCTGCTTAAGGGACGCCCGGTGCGTGGCGATCCCCACGGTGTGGTCCGCAACCTTCTGCAGCAGTCCGTCGGGCATGATGACGTCCGACGCCGGGAGGCTGGGGCGGTGGTGGAACGTCACGCCCGCGGTGCTCGGCCCATACTCGGACATGACCAGGGAGATGACCTGCCCCTTGAGGACGCTGTTGTTGTCCATCCGAAGGCGGAACTCCGCCAGGAATTCCGTGGCTGTTCGCGGCCCGGTGGCCAGCACTTCCAAGGTGGCGGTTTGGCGCCCCGTCCGCGGGTCCGCGTCGCGCTGCAGCACTGCCAGCCGGTGCCCTTCGTAGATAAAGAGCCAGAGCCCAATCGCCACCGCTTGGCGCTGCGCACCAGGTCCTACGGCAAGGTTTGTGTAGTCGGGCTGGGATAGCGGAAACTGGGGAAACAGCTGCGATTCCTGCACCATGTCGCTGAGTGACTGGTGGTGCCGCTGGGCGCCGCCGATGCCCACCAGTCGGCTGTCCGGATCCTGACCGGCAAACTGGGCCATCAGGATGTCCGCGTCCACAAACCGGTGCGGCGGGATGTTTTCCACCACCACGGAGAGGCCTTCGGCCGGCTCTCCCAGGTGCTCCGTTAATGCTTCCAGCAGCTGCTTGCCCGCCTGCTGCCGGTGGTTTCCGGTCTGGGCCAGCTGAACGAGCTCGGAAAAATCGTCGATGAACTTCCCCAGTTTTTCATCCATGCACAGACCCTAGCAGGGGCCCTCGTCAGCCCCGCTCCCGTGTGCCATTCTGGGACGTACCCGTTCCACGCTTTCTCGGTCATGAAGGACTGAATCCATGCATATTTCCGCCAAAGACCTGGCCGCCCTCATCCCTGCGGACTTCACGCTGGGGGTGGCCACTGCAGCCTTCCAGATCGAGGGCGCGCTCACCGAAGACGGCAGGGGCCCGGCGGGCTGGGACGTGTTTTCGGCCAAGGAGGGCGCCATCGTGGACGGACATAGCCCGGCCGTCGCGTGCGACCACTATCACCGCATGCCCGGCGACGTGGCCCTCATGAAGCAGTTGGGCGTCGACTCGTACCGGTTCTCGCTGTCCTGGCCGCGGATCCAGCCCAACGGCAGTGGCCCGGTGAACCCTGCCGGTCTGGACTTCTACGACCGGCTCCTGGACGAGCTCCTGGCCAACGGGATTTCGCCCATGGTCAGCCTCTATCACTGGGACACTCCGCTGGCACTGGACGACGCCGGCGGCTGGATGAATCGCGATACCGCCTACCGCCTGGGGGAGTTCGCCGCGATCGCCGCTGCTGCGTACGGCGACCGGGTCGCCCGCTGGGTAACCGTCAACGAGCCCGCCACGGTCAGCACCAACGGCTACACCATGGGCCTGCATTCGCCGGGCGAGGCACTGATGCTCAACGCGTTGCCCACCGTGCACCACCAGCTTCTGGGCCACGGGCTCGCGATGCAGGCATTGCGGGGAGCGGGGGTCCCGGGCGAGATCGGGATGACCAACGTGTACTCGCCCATGGTCCCGAACTCCATCAACCCCTTGGACCGGATCAGTGCCGGGCTGATGGACATCGCACAGAACCGGCTGTACGCGGACCCCGTCCTGACGGGCAAGTATCCGGATCTCATCCGCGCCGCGAAGTTCTTCGGCTCGTTCGACCACCCGGACGAGGACATGGAGATTATCTCCCAGCCGCTGGATTTCTACGGCCTGAACTACTACATGCCCACGAAGGTGGCTTTCGGTCCTGGTGAAGGGGCTGTGCCGGCGAGCATGGCGGAGGCCATGGGCAGTGACCTGAGTGCGGCCGGTAATGGCTCCACGCCGTTCCATGTCGTGGCCTGGCCCGAAGCGGACATCACCTCCTACGGCTGGCCGGTGAAGCCCGAGTACATGGCGGTGGCGTTGAAGGAAATGGCGGAGCGGTACCCGCATCTGCCGCCGGTGATCATCACCGAGGGCGGGGCCAGTTTCGAGGACATCATCGTCCGCGACAAGTCCACCAACACCGCCCTCATCCCGGACGAGCGGCGCCTGAAATACCTGTCGGACCACATCGAGTCAGCGCTGAAGGCCACGGCCCCGGGCGGTGACGCAGAGGGCATTGACCTGCGGGGCTACTATGTGTGGTCGCTCATGGACAATTTCGAATGGTCGGCAGGCTATAATCAGCCGTTCGGGTTGCTCCATGTTGATTTCGAGACCCTGGAGCGCACGCCGAAGGCGTCCTACTTCTGGCTTCAGGAGCTCATCGAGGAGCGGAACCTTGCCGCGGCCGCGAGCACCGCCGTCGCGCAGGCGATGGAACCTGACGCAATGGAAGCGCCCGACGACGGCGTGACCGCCTCGGGTGCCACCGCCTAGCCTGTCGTGGCCACGGGCCCCGCAGTCTTAAAGCAGGTCTAGGACCCTGAGCTGTTTGGCCATTCCCGCGCCATCCGGTGAATAGATCCACGGCACCACCGAGGTGGTGTGGTCGCCGCCCTCGGAGTGCCCGCCGGCGAAGACGGACTCGCTGACGGAGAGTTGCCGGATGGCGATGGCGGCCACTTTGTCGGCGTTTTCCTGTGCAAAGCCGGAGTAGATCTGTTCGTCGTGTTGGCCGTTGTCGCCGATCAGGAGCCAGCGCATGTCCGGGAATTCCTTGGCGAGGCGCTCCAGGTTGCGGTGCTTGTGCTCCTGCCCGCTGCGGAACCAGCGGTCCTGGGTCAGGCCCCAGTCGGTGAGCAGGAGGGCGCCGGAGGGATACATGTTCCGGTTCAGGAACCGCGCCAGGGTGAGGGCAGCATTCCACGGACCCGTGGACAGGTAGATGACCGGTGCGTCCGGGTGTTCAAGGGTGAGCCTGTCCAGCAGGACCGCCATCCCCGGCGTGGCCATCCGTGCCCGTTCGCTGAGCACAAACGTGTTCCAGAGTGCCAGGAACGGCCTGGGCAGTGCGGTGACCATGACGGTGTCGTCGATGTCGGACACGATGCCGAACTTCGCGTCGGCTTCGATCACTCGGATCAGCGTATCCACGGGTTCGGTCCCGTCAGCCCGCAAAACGGCGGTGTGCCAGCCCGGCGAGAGCCGCACGTCCACCACGGTGTCGATGAGCCCGCCCCGGTCCGCCTGGACTCGGGTGGTGACGCCGCCGATGGTAATTTCCACCTCGATGAACTGCACCGGAACGCTGGTGAAGGCCCGCCAGCCGCGGACGTTTTGCGTGCCGTTGCGGGCTGCGTGCTCTGCCCGGCTGCCCGGGGCCGGGGTCGTGGTCAACAAGACGCGGCCAAGCACGCGTACCCAACCTGTTGAACCGTAGCCCTGGTACGCAATGGTCTGCGGCGTGAAGTTCCAGCGCTTGGCGAGGCGGACGCGGACGCCGTTGACGGCGTCGGAGATCCGGTGCGCCAGACGGAAAAGCTGGGTGCCGGACATTGGTGCTGGGTGCGGAGTGTTCTGCGGTGCGTTCTGAGGAGCCCTGTCCATGCCTACCACTCTGCCACAGCGCAGCCGCGCGTTGGGCACGTCATGCGGTCCCGCGGTATTGCGTGACGTCAGCCTTCACCAAGGAGCCGGCGGACGGTGTCGGCGTTCCGCACGGCGTTCCCGCCGCCGTCGTTGTTGAAATAGGCATAGACGTCCTTGCCGGCCGCCGACCATTCGCGGATGCGGTCCACCCACCACTGCAGGTCCGTGTCGGAGTAGGAGCCGCCGTAAAGGTGCTGATGGTCCGGCCCGTGGAGCCGGATATAGACGAAGGGCGCCGTGGCGCGGAGGTTGCAGGGCAGCTGCGCGCCGCTCATGATGCAGTAGGCGGCCCCATGCCGTTCCAGCAGGGCATAGACATCCGGATGGTCCCAGCTGGGGTGCCGGAATTCCACGGCCACCCGGATCCACCACGGGACCGCGGCCAGGAAGTAGTCCAGCCGGGCATCATCGCGTTCCAGCTGTGGAGGCAGTTGGACGAGCAGGACGGCCCGTTTATCGCCCAGTTCATGCCAGCAGCGGGCAATACGCTCCAGCCAGACTTCCGGGGCGTACAGCTTCTTCCCGTGGGTCAGGCCGCGCGGGGCCTTGACGGACATCGCAAAACCGTCCGGCAGCCTGCGCCGCCAGCTGGCGAACGAGGTGTCCCGCGGCCAGCGGTAGAAGCTGGCATTCAGCTCAACGGTGCCGAACCGGCAGACGTAATGCTGGAGCCTGTCGCGGGCGGGGAGGCCCGGGGGGTACAGCACGTTCTCCCAGTGGTCATAGCTCCAGCCGGAGGTGCCGATATGAACCGCCATGCTCAGCTGTTGCCCGGGGAAGTGTGGATCATGGTGCCTCCGGTGTCGTGGACCGGCCGTCAATTCAGGCTACACCGCTGTGCTTTGCCGCATCTTCACCTGCCGGGGCCATCCTTGTGGCAGTGTATGGGAATGGCGCGCATCGAAGATTATGCAGTTGTTGGGGACCTCCACACCGGCGCCCTCGTCAGCACCGAGGGCTCCATCGACTGGCTTTGCCTGCCGCGCTTCGACTCCCCGGCATGTTTCAACGCGCTCCTGGATACGCCGGAGGCCGGACGATGGCTGCTGGCACCCGAGAGTGGCGGCACCTGCACCAGGCGCAGCTACCGGGACGGGACCCTGATCCTGGAAACAGAATGGGAAACCCCGGACGGCACTGTCAGGGTTATTGACTTCATGCCGCCACGTGACGAGGTGGCGGACATCGTGCGGATCGTGGAAGGAGTGAGCGGAAGCGTCAGGATGCGCGGCGAACTGGCGCTGAGGTTCGATTACGGGCACATCGTTCCCTGGGTGCGGCGGGACAAACACGGCCTGCATGCCATCGCCGGCCCCGACGCCGTCTACTTTGTCACCAAGGCGCCCCTCCATGGCGAGAATTTGCACTCCGTCAGTGACTTCACGGTCCAGGCGGGGGAGCGGGTGCCCTTTGTCCTGACCTGGGCACCCAGCCATGTTCCCCGCCCCCACACAGTGGACGCCGAGATGGTGCTGGGCACAACCCTGGCCTTCTGGCGCGGCTGGGCGACCCAGTGCACCGTCAAAGGCAAATACCAGGATGCCGTGGTCCGTTCGCTCGTGACCCTTAAGGCGCTGACCTACGCTCCCACCGGCGGCATCGTCGCTGCCGTCACCACGTCCCTCCCGGAACAGCTCGGCGGTCCCCGCAACTGGGACTACCGTTACTGCTGGCTGCGGGACGCCACCATGACGCTGCAGGCGCTGCTGGCCGCCGGCTACACCACCGAGGCTGCCGCCTGGCGTGACTGGCTGCTCCGTGCTGTGGCGGGCGATCCGGCCGACCTGCAGATCATGTACGGGATCCATGGCGAACGCAGGCTTCCGGAGATGGAACTGCCGTGGCTTGCCGGGTACGAGAATTCGAAACCGGTACGGACCGGCAACGGCGCCGCGGAGCAGCTTCAGCTGGACGTCTGGGGCGAGGTGCTGGATTGCCTTGCGCTGACCAGGAACTCCCTGCTGAAACATACGGATGAGTCCTGGGACGTTCAGGTTGCCCTGATGCAACACCTGGAGACCATCTGGGATCAGCCGGACAACGGGCTCTGGGAGATGCGCGGGCCGCGGCGTCATTTCACGCATTCCAAGGTGATGGCCTGGGTGGCTGCAGACCGGATGGTCACGGGCGTGCGCGACTTCGGCCTGCCCGGCCCTGTGGAACGGTGGGAGGCGCTGCGCGACACCATCCACCGGGACGTCATGGCCAACGGCTTCGACCCTGCCCGCAACACCTTCGTGCAGTCCTACGGCCGGCCTGAACTGGACGCCAGCCTGCTGCTGATCCCCCGGGTGGGCTTCCTGCCGCCGGATGATCCCCGGGTGCTCGGGACCATCGACGCGATCCAGCGCGAGCTCACGGAGGACGGCTTTGTCCTGCGCTACCGTCCCGCCGACAGCGACGACGGACTCCCGGGAGACGAGGGCGTGTTCCTGGCGTGTTCTTTCTGGATGGTGGAGGCGCTCCTGGGCGCGGGCCGCGCCGAGGAATCCACAAAACTCTTTGAACGACTTCTGGAATTGCGCAACGATGTGGGCCTGCTCAGCGAGGAATGGGCCGTCAGTGCGGGGCGGCAGCTGGGCAATACGCCCCAGGCGTTCAGCCACTTCGCGCTTGTGACAAGCGCTCTCGAGCTGCATCAGGATACAGTTCGCCGAAGTGACACACCTATTCCTCCGGAGACAGAGAGGGTAGGGCAATGAAGGCCTTGGGGGCCGGCCCGCCCTTCACCTCCGAAGGATAGATAAGTAGACTTACTAATACTTGCGGAGCGTTCCTAAACAGGCTCAGCGCCGCGACTGACGAGGGGTGGTTGTAATGGCCGGTTACTTTGAACTTGTGGAGGCGCCTGACGGGGGCTACCGGGTGCGGATGCTGGATGGCTCGGGGAGCCTGATGGCTATCTCGGTGACCTTTCCCACGAAGCGCGCAGCGGTGGCCGGGGTTGCCATGGCGCGCGAGATCGCCGGCACGGGGTTGATCCGGGATTGCAGCAGCAGTGGCACTGGATCGGTCATCCCGGATCGGATCCATTCGGCGTCGCCTCCTAGAGAGAACGCTGCCCGCCGGGGCAAGAAGTTGACAAGTACCGGACGCTCAACCGTCAGGGGATGATCACCCAAAGCCATGCCCTGGTCCGCGGGAGGCGGTCAGGTGTTCTTTTTGACGTTGACGGGACCCTGGTGGACTCCGCGTACATCCACACGCTGGCCTGGTGGCAGGCCTTCCGCCAGCACCAGCATGACGTGCCCATGGCCTCCATCCACCGCTGCGTCGGGATGGGCGGCGACAGGTTGGTTGACACCCTGCTGCCCGCTGGCCGGGACAGGGACGCCGATGCCGATATCCTGGCCAGCCATGCAGCGATCTTCGCCCAGAGCTGGCCGTCGCTGCGTCCGTTCGACGGCGCCAAGGAGCTGCTTGCCCAGTGCCACGCCGGTGGCCTCGCCGTCGCCCTGGCATCATCGGCCCGAACGCAGGATCTGGCGGCCAACCGCAGAGCTCTCGGTGCGGACTCGTTCATCCATGCCGCCACCAGTGCCAACGATGCGAAGGCGAGCAAACCCGCCCCGGACATCCTGGTGGCGGCGCTGGAAGCTGTTTCTGTGGCCGCGGCCGGCGCCGTGTATGTGGGCGATGCCGTGTGGGACATGCAGGCCGCTGCCGCGCTGGGCATCCCCGCCATCGGTGTCACCTGCGGCGGGACCAGCGCCGCCGAACTCCGCGAGGCCGGCGCGGCCGAGGTCTACGACGGGCCCCGGGACCTCCTGGACAACCTGCAGGCAAGCGCCATTGGCAGGCTGCTGACGTTGCCGGATGCCTGAAGCTCGAGTTCGGCGTCGGGCTCCGCACGGAAGGCGGGTTAGAGGGGCAGGAGGGTTGAGAGGTCCGCGCGCAGACCGGAGGCGGACACCCTGCTCGCCGCGACAGCGTCCGCCCAGCTCAACTGGCCGGTCACCATGCCCAGCCAGGTGGCGGCGTCGCACTCGATCACATTGGGCGGAGTCCCGCGGGTGTGCCGGGGGCCCGCCACGCACTGGGTGACGCCGAACGGCGGTACCCGCACCTCCACCGAATTCCCCGGCGCCCGCGCGGTCACTTCCTCCAGCGTGTACCGCACTGCCATGGCGGTGACGTTGCGGGGGAGTGGAACGTCCGACGGCGATGCGGCGGCTTCCTGCCACGCTGCCAGTGCCGCGGTGCCTTCTTCAATACCGATCCGACGGCGTGCTACAGCCATGTCAGTCCAGGAGCGCGGACACGGCCGGACCCAGACGGATCTTGCCCACCGGGTGGCCGCCGCCCATCACCGGATCCACCACTTTCTCCAGGACGCTGGAGACACCCGGGATATCCACGGCCCCTGCGGCCGCGAGCAGGGTCAGGCCCACCAGCGAGGTGGCGCGCAGGTTCCCGTCCAGCATCTTGATGGCCACCGAGACACCCTGGGATGTGGCCATGGCCAGGACGCCCTCGGCCCCGATCTTGGCGATGATGCCCAGTTCGTCCATCACGATGGTGTTGGCCTCGCCGCGGCCCTGGACGGCCCACGGGTAGTCGAGCATGGACGTGGCGATGGTGGCGGCGCGGGCGTTGGAGTTCTTGTCGCCCGGCGCTTTGGCCAGCATCGAGAATGCGCGGGCCAGCCCGGTCAGCGAGATGGCGGCCACCGGTGCGCCGCACCCGTCAATGCCCAGGTGCGCGATCCGTTCGCCGGCGTATTCCTCGATCACGCTGCGGACGCGCTGCTGCAGGGGATGGTTCGGTTCAAGGTAGCTGTGTGTGTCCCAGCCGTTTTCCGTGCAGGCCCACAGGAAGGCGGCGTGCTTCCCGGAGCAGTTGAAGGCCAGCTTCGACTTTCCGCGTTCGGAACGCACCAGCCAGTTGCGGGCCGTCTCGTCCTTGGGCCAGGCGGCGGGGCACTGCAGCTGGTCCTCCCGGACGCCGGCGGCCTGAAGCATTCCCTCCACCACATCCATATGGTCCAGGGAGCCCACGTGGCTGCCGCAGGCCAGCGCCACCTGCGCGCCGCGCAGGGGAACTCCGGACTGCATGGACGCCAAGGCCTGCAGCGGTTTGAGCGCGGACCGTGCGTACAGGGGGGTCCTGATGTCGCCGAGTTCGGTGACGACGGACCCGTCGGCGGACAGTACGACGGCGGAGCCAATGTGCCGGGACTCCACAAAACCGCTTCGTTCAACAACGGCGAGTTCGACGGCGGAGTCCACGGTGAACGTGGAATGCGGGTTGTGCGGCATGTTGCCAGTCTATGGGCGGAATCGTCGAATGCCGGGCTACTCCACGGTGACCATGACGGACTGCCAGCCGGAGGCGCCGTCGGGTACCGGATCGGCCCGCTGATCGGTCTGGACCTCGCCTGTTCCGTCGGTGGCGCGGACCTTGATGTAGTGCGGTCCGGGTGTGGCTTCCCAGTCGAAGGACCACTGGCGCCACGTGATGAGGGACGCCTCGGTGGACAGGACGGCCTCGGCCCAGGGGTTGTTGTCGATCTGGACTTCCACCTTGGTGATGCCGCGGGTCTGCGCCCATGCCGTGCCGCCGATCGCCACCCGGCCGGCGGGCACCTTGGCGAAGGACTTCGGGACCTCCACCCGGGCCATGGTCTTGATGGGGCCGCGCTCTGACCAGCCGCGCTGGGTCCAGTAGGCCTGGCTGTCCGCGAACCGTGTCACTTCCAGGTCCACTACCCACTTGGTGGCGGAGACAAAACCGTACAGCCCGGGCACCACCATGCGCACCGGATAGCCGTGCTCCAGCGGCAGCGGCTCGCCGTTCATGCCGATCGCCAGCATGGCGTCGCGGTCATCCTGCAGGACCTCCAACGGCGTGGAGGCGCTGAAGCCGTCGATCGACGTCGACAGCACCATGTCCGCGCCGTCCTTGGGACGTGCCCGCTTGAGGACCTCGCGAAGGGGGAGGCCGAGCCAGCGCGCGTTCCCGGCGAGGTTGCCGCCCACGGGATTGGAAACGCAGGTGAGGGTCACGTGCGATTCGATGAGATCGGCGTCGAGCAGGTCTTGGAACGTGAGGCGGATTTCCTCCTCCACCAGCCCGTGCACGCGGAGCTCCCAGTCATTGGCGTTGATTTCGGGGACGCTGAGGGCGGTGTCGATCCGGTAGAAGTCGCCGTTGGGCGTGATCCAGGGAGTGACGCCGGCAGCGGGGGACTGGACGCCGGCGGGCACGGCCGCGGCGGCCCTTGCCGGGGTGGGCAGCTGCAGGGCCTCGCGTGCCTTGGCGATGTTGCTGCGGGCGGCACTGAGCAGGCGTCCGCCCGTGGCCGCGATTCCGGCGCCGATCACCGTGATCCCGGCGGCGGCGAAGAAGCGGCGGCGGCTGGTGGCGGGCCGGTCAGGTTCCTCGGCGCCCGTGTCGGCGGGTGCCTCGGGCCAGGACTTCAGCCGCCAGAGCGGGGCGATCAGAAGCCGCAGCACTACCAGCCCGGCAATGGTGCCCAGCACTGTGGGGATGGCATCCAACGGCTTCACGCTGGCCCGTGTCACCACACTGGCCACGATCACAGCGCCCATGAGCAGCACGCCGGCCACGCCCAGCGCCCACTTGCGGTAGGCCACCACACCCAGCACGCAGGCCAGCAGGAAAATGGTCAGGCCCATCCCCACAAACAGCGCGGCTTTGTCGTTCGTGCCGAACGTGGCTATGGCGAAATCCTTCATCCACGGCGGTGTGAAGTCGATGAACGTGGACCCCAACGCGATCACCGGGGTTGCCCGGGCCGTAAAGAACGCTCCGATCAGTTCCGCAACGGAGAGTACGACGGCGGCAGCCGCCACGCCTGCCAGCGCGGCCATTGCGGCGGGGTCCTTGAGCCACTTCAAAAGCTTCTTCATGCCTTGGATTCGTTGCGGAGGGCCGCAGGGATGGCTGGGCGAGGTCACAGCTTAGGAGCCAGCCGGTTGCACAAAGTACCCTTGGAGACTGTGAAGGTACTCGTCATTGGCCCTGGAGGCCGCGAACACGCCATTGTCCGCTCCCTGCTCGCCGACCCCAACGTTTCCGAGGTCCATGCAGCTCCCGGCAACGCCGGCATCAGCAAGCTGGTCCCCACCCACAACATTGACGGGAATGATCCCGCCGCCGTCGCGGCGCTGGCCGCCAAGCTCGGCGTGGACCTCGTGGTGGTGGGTCCCGAGGCGCCGCTGGCTGCCGGGGTATCCGACGCCGTCCGCGACGCCGGCATTCCGGTCTTTGGCCCCAGCAAGGCCGCGGCCCAGCTGGAAGCCTCCAAGGCGTACGCCAAGGAAGTCATGGCCGAAGCGGGAGTCCCCACGGCCATGGCGATGGTGGCCACAAACGCCGAGGAAGCAGCCGCGGCCCTGGACACCTTCGGCGCTCCCTACGTGGTGAAGGACGACGGCCTCGCGGCCGGCAAGGGCGTAGTGGTTACCAACAACCGCGACGAAGCCCTGGCCCACGCGCAGACGTGCTTCGACGCCGCCGGCACCGTGGTGATCGAGGAATTCCTCGATGGCCCCGAGGTTTCCGTTTTTGTCCTGTGCGACGGGCGCAACACCGTGGCGCTGTCTCCGGCGCAGGATTTCAAGCGCATCTTCGACAACGACGAAGGCCCCAACACCGGCGGCATGGGTGCGTACACCCCGCTGGAATGGGCCCCCGCCGGACTGGTCCAGGAGGTCATCGACCGGGTGGCCCAGCCCACGGTCAATGAGATGGCAAACCGCGGCACCCCGTTTGTGGGTGTGCTGTTTGTTGGCCTGGCGCTGACCACGCGCGGCACCCGCGTCATTGAATTCAACGTCCGCTTCGGCGACCCCGAGACGCAGGCCGTGCTGGCCCGGCTCAAAACCCCCCTCGGTGCGCTGCTGCTGGCAGCCGCTAAGGGCGAATTGGACAAGGCAGACGAGCTGCGCTGGTCCAGGGAGACAGCCGTCGCCGTCGTCGTTGCGTCCGAAAACTACCCGGACTCCCCGCGTACCGGTGACCGCATCCGAGGACTCAAGAAGGTGGATGAGCTCGACGGCGTGCACGTGATCCACGCGGGCACGGCGCTCGACGACGACGGCAAGGTGATCTCCGCCGGCGGCCGGGTGCTCGCCGTCGTTGCTCTCGGCAGCGACCTGGTGGAGGCCCGGGAACGGGCGTACGACGGCGTGGAGCTGGTTCAGCTGGAAGGTTCCCAGTTCCGGACGGACATTGGCCGCAAGGCCGCCCGCGGCGAAATCAAGGTAACGGCCCTGGCCACCGGAACTGCCACCGCATCGCTCCCTGTCACGAAGGCGAAGGCGAAGGCATAACATGGCTGAGAACTCCGATCAGGGACCACAGCAGCCCCGCGGCTTCAGCACCGAAACCCTGGACTTGCCGGGCTGGACGCACGTTTACTCCGGCAAGGTCCGAGACCTCTACGAACCGGCGGATGAAGCCATCCGCCAGCGGATGGGCCAGGACTGCGTCCTGGTGGTGGCGAGCGACCGCATCAGCGCCTACGACCACGTGCTGGCCAGCGAAATCCCGGACAAGGGCCGCATCCTCACGCAGTTGAGCCTGTGGTGGTTCGACCAGCTTGACGTGGTCCACCACGTGCTGGCGACCACTGTGGAAGACGGCGTTCCCGCGGCCGTGGAAGGCCGCGCGATGATCTGCAGGAAGCTGGACATGTTCCCCGTGGAATGCATTGCCCGCGGCTACCTCACCGGCTCCGGACTGCTGGAGTACAAGGCCAGGGGGACAGTTTGCGAGATTCCACTGCCGCCGGGCCTGGTGGACGGATCCCGGCTGGAACAGGCGATCTTCACGCCGTCTGCCAAGGCCGAGGTGGGCGAGCATGACGAGAACATCTCCTACAACGATGTTGTGGCCATGGTGGGGGACGACATCGCCGCGCGGCTCAGCGAGCTGACCCTCAAGATCTACACCGGCGCCGAGAAGATAGCGCGCGAACGCGGCATCATCCTGGCCGACACCAAGGTTGAGTTCGGCTACGACGCCGTGTCCGGGGCCATCACCCTCGGCGATGAGGTCCTGACGCCGGATTCCTCGCGTTTCTGGGATGCGGCAACGTATGAGCCGGGCAAGGCGCAGCCTTCTTACGACAAGCAGTATGTGCGTGACTGGCTGACGTCGGCCGAATCAGGCTGGGACCGGTCCTCCGATGCGCCACCACCCGCGCTGCCTGAGGACGTGGTGGCCCGGACGCGCAGCCGCTACGTCGAGGCCTACGAAAAAATCACCGGCAGGACGTTCGCCTAGAACACCTTTGACGGGCCCGGCTTCGCGCCGGGCCCGGTCCTAGCTTGCCTTGGCGTTTTTCGCTGCTGCTGCGGCCCGCTGCTGGGCAAGCCTGATCTCAAGGACCGCGTCAAGTGCCTGCTGGACGCGGTCCGAGGCTCCCGCGGCACTGAAGGCCTTCTGCGCTTCTTCGAGGTAGACCAGGGCTTCGTCGGACTCGCCGGCAGCTTTCAGCGACTTGCCCAGCAGGAGTGAAACTTCCCCTGCCGTGTGCTTGGCCAGCTCGCCGGAGTCCGCGTGGATCTCCCGGAGCTTGTTGATGGCAGCCACGATGTCGCCGGTGAGATACAGCCAGCGGGCGCGGATAAACGCAACTTCCAGCTGGTCGCTCTTGTTGCCGCCGACAATGGACAGCGCCAGCTCGGCGCGCTCGATGCTGGAAAGTGTTTCCGGTTCTACGATTCCGGAGGACAGCCGGACGGCGGCCGAGGCCTTGTTGAAACGGGCCCACAGATCGATGTCATTGGCGGGCGACAGCATCCGGGCGGCGCGCTCGTGGTACTTGATGCCCTCCGGGTAATCGTGCCGCATAAAGGCCACGTTGCCGATCACCCAGGCAACCTCGCCGGCGAGCTGGGACATGGAGTGCTCGTCCATCTGGTCATTCATGGCCTGGCAGTATTTCCAGGCCTCGTCCAGGCGGCCGCTCTCCGCCAGCGCCCCGATCAGGGCGCGGTAGGCGCCGATGATCAGGGTGGATCCGTTGGGCAGCTGGCCGCAGAGTTGTACGGCAGCCAGTGCATGCTCCACGGCAGTGCTCAGCTGGCCTTGCCCCTGGCAGATAGCGGCGAGCATCTGACGGGCACGGACGGCGAGGCCGGCAGATTCCGTGGCCATCGGGTGCTCCAGGAGGTGCTGCATGATCTTTTGGCATTCCTGCCAGTTGCCCTGTTTGATCAGGCATTCGGCCTGCATGTAGGTCATGTTCCACCACGCGCTGGTGTTCTTGCCCTCGAGGGCTATCTGGGCCGCGGTGGCTGCGTGGGTGGCGGCCAGCGGATAGTCCCTGAGGTCCCAGGCCTGGCGTGCGTAGAGGCCGGCCAGGACGTACTCGGCGTCGCTGACTGTGATGGGCTGGCTCCAGGCTTCCAGCGCCTTGGGCGCCAGCTCCAGCCTGCGGGCGAGCTCCTCGATCACTTCGGCCGTCGGCTCACGGCGGCCGGTTTCGAGGAGGGAGATATAACTGGGGGAATACAGGTCCTTGCCCAGTTCAGCCTGTGTCAGCCCGCGTTCGAGACGCTCCGCACGGAGCTTCTCCCCGAATCCGTTGCCCACGGGATTTCCTCCTAATTCTGGACAGTCTTTATACTCAATGCTTGACAGTCCCTGTGGAAAACATTTTACAATGTATGTCAACAAGGACAGTGCTGACTTTGTAACGAATCCGACTCGTATTGAGGAACTTATATGTTGAAGAAGATTGCGGCCGCTGGCGTACTCGCTGCGGCCTTGGCATTTTCCGCGGCGGCTCCGGCTGTCCTGTCGGCAGGTTCCATCGCCGACACCACCGGCGTGTCCGTAGCCGTTGGCAACTGGCCCGATCCCATGTCCAAGCCCGTCAAGGACAAGGACAAGACCTACACCACCAACGTGGGCAACTGGCCCGACCCGATGTAAGGAATCCTCTCAGGAGGCGCGGCCCCGGGGCATGGTCATCATGCCCCGGGGCTATTTCTTTGTCCGGGCACTTGATCATTCTCTGTCCGGCTACTTGACAGCCGGGAGATACAAAAGAGGGCCTCCCCTGGGGGAGACCCTCTTTCAATTGGTCGGGATGACAGGATTTGAACCTGCGACCTCGTCGTCCCGAACGACGCGCGCTACCAAGCTGCGCCACATCCCGATCCGCTGCAAAAGCAACTTTACAAGGATAGCCGACGCCGGGCCCGGATGCGAAATCGCGGCCGCGGGGGGGAACCCAAACGCTGGGAAGGCCCGACCGTGCAGGTTAGACCAGGGAGTCCTTCCAGGCGCCGTGGAGGTCTGCGAAGCGTCCGCCACCGCCGATGAGTTCTGCGGGGGTGCCGTCCTCGACCACGCGGCCGTCGTGGACCACCAGGACGCGGTCGGCAGTTTCGACGGTGGAGAGGCGGTGCGCGATGATCAGCGCCGTCCGGCCGCCGCCCGCAGCTGCAGAGCCCTCCGCGGCGGATCCTGCGCCAGACGAACCCGTACCAGCAGAGCCCGGCGCACCTGCTGAAGTGCCGGCGTCGGACGTTGCCCGAAGAAGGCGCGCCAGGCCGGTCTGGACGAGCCGCTCAGAGGGGATATCCAACGATGAGGTGGCCTCGTCCAGGATCAGGACGGCCGGCCGGGCCAGGAACGCCCGGGCGAAGCTGATCAGCTGCCGTTGCCCGGAGGACACCCGGCCGCCGCGCTTGTTGACATCGGTGTCATAGCCCTCGGGGAGTTCGGTGATGAACTCGTGGGCGCCCACGGCCCGCGCAGCATCCTCGATTTCCGAACGGGTTGCCTCCGGCCGGCCCAGGGCGATGTTGTCCGCCACGGAACCGCTGAACAGGAACGCCTCCTGGGTGACCATCACGATGTTCCGGCGCAGGTCCGTGGTGGTCAGGCTGCGCAGGTCCACTCCGTCCAGCGTCAGGGAGCCGGAGGAGACGTCATAGAAGCGGGCGATCAGCTTGGCTAGCGTGGATTTCCCGGCGCCCGTTTGCCCCACCAGGGCAACGGACTGGCCGGCGGGGATGTGCAGGTCCATGGTGGGGATGACCACCGGGCCCTCGCCGTAGCGGAACTCCACACCCTTGAAATCGATCGTGCCCCGGGCATCGCGCAGCGCCACAGGGTTCTTGGGCGGGCGGACCGTGGGAACCTCCTCCAGCAACCCGGACACCTTCTCCAGAGCCGCCTGGGCGCTCTGGAAGGAGTTGTAGAACATGGCCATCTGGTCCACCGGCTGGAAGAAGCGCTTGGTGGAAAGGATCAGAGCCAGCAGCACGCCCACGGCGAGGTCCCCGCCAAGGACCCGGAACCCGCCGACCAGGAGCACCACGGCCACGCAGACGTTGCCGATCAGCACCAGGCCGGGCTGGAAAATGCCGTTGAGGTTGATGGAGCGCACGGTGACCAGCCGGTAGTCCTCGGACAGTTGGCCGTACTTCCCGGCGTTCTCGGTTTCCTTGCGGAAGGCCTTCACGGCGCGGATCCCGGTCATGGTCTCCACAAAGTGCACAATCAGCCGGGCCGAGACCACGCGCGATTCGCGGAACGCGATCTGGGAGTGCTTCTGGTACCAGCGCGACAGGAAGTACATGGGAACGCCCGCGGCCAGCATGATCAGCCCGCTGCGCCAGTCCAGGGCAAACACCGTGACAGCCGTGAAGACCATAAACAGCAGGCCCGAGGCCAGGGAGCTGACGCCGGAGTCGAGGAGTTCCCGCAGCGCTTCCAGGTCCGAGGTCTGCCGGGCAATGATCCGGCCGGACGTGTACTTCTCGTGGAACTCCAGGCTCAGGCGCTGGGTGTGCCGGAAGACCCGGACACGCAGGTCCAGCAGCATCGACTGGCTGAGCCGCGCGGTGGAGGTGACGTAGAGGGCGGTGAGTCCCGCCGTCGCGATCGCCGCGAGCAGGTAGGCGACGCCGGTGAGCACCAGCGGGAGGTTGTCGCCCGCCTGCAGCGCCGGAAGCGCGTGGTCGATGCCGAACGCGATCAGTGCCGGCCCGGCCACACGCGCGGCCTGGGACAGGACCACGGTGGCGATGGTCAGCCAGAACCTGAGCCGCACCGGACGGATCAGGGTGGCCAAAAGGGCGAGCGACCGCCGTCGTACGGTTTTGCTGTCCGACTTGCTGAGGTGCGTATTGTCCTCATTGGCGGTGCCGAAGGTTGCGTTGCTCATCGGATGCTGTCCTTTGACTCTGCGTCTGCCTCTTCCTCAAGCTCCGACAGTTCCGAATCCAGGTCCAGTGGTTCCTGGTCCAGGCTGGCGATGACGTAGCGGTAATGGGGGTTCTGGGCCAGCAGTTCGGTGTGGGTTCCGACGGCGGCGATCCGGCCGCCCTCGAGCAGCGCCACCCGGTCGGCCAGCGCCACGGTGGACGGGCGGTGCGCGACGATCAGCGTGGTGGTGTCCTTCAGGACCGCGCGGAGACGTGTTTCCACGAGCTCCTCGGTGTGCACGTCCAGGGCGGACAGCGGGTCGTCCAGCACCAGGACCCGGGGCCGCGCGGCGATGGCCCGGGCCAGGGCAATCCGCTGCCGCTGCCCGCCGGAGAGGCTCAGGCCCTCCTCTCCGATGAGTGTGTCCACGCCCTCCGGCAGCGAGTACGCGAAGTGCGCCTGTGCCACATCGAGGGCTTCGCCCAGGGCTTCCTCGGTCCGGTCCGGCGCCCCGAGGAGCACATTGTCGCGGACGGAATTGGAGAATAGCGTGGTGTCCTCGAACGCGACGCCCACCACGCGCCGGAGCCCGTCGACGTTGAACTCGCGCAGGTCCACGCCGTCGATGGTGATGGAGCCGTCGGTGACGTCGTACAGGCGGGGGACCAGCTGGATCAGCGCGCTCTTGCCACTGCCCGTGATGCCCACGAGCGCCATGGTTTCGCCCGGCCGGACGTCCAGGTTGATCTCTTTGAGGATGGGTTTGTCCGGTGCGTCCTCGAACGCGAACGTGGCGTTGTTGAAGCTGAGCGCGCCTTGCAGTTTCGTGGGGGTACGGGGTTCCGGGGGACTGGTGATGGTGTTGACCGAATCCATGACCTCGAAGTGGCGGTCGACGGCGGATTTGGCGGTGAGTGCCATGGCCAGCAGCATGCCGGAGAATTCCACCGGGGTCGCGATGACGGCTGCGGTGGCGAAGAACGCCACCAGGGCGCCGATGCTCAGCTGGCCGCTGGCGCAGAGCACCACGCCCACCACCAGCCCGGCGCCGAGCGCTAGTTCCGGCAGGAGGGTAACCACCATGGTGAAAGTGGCCTGGTGCTTCGCCTTCACGATCTCGGTCTGGCGGAGTTCCTCGGCCTGCTCGTTGAAGTTTTCCAGTGCCTCGCGGCTGCGGCCGAAGGCCTTCAGGACGCGGATGCCGTGGACGGATTCCTCCACCGTGGTGGCGAGGTCGCCGGCCTGGTCCTGGCTGCGCCGCGCCACCTTGCTGAAGCGGGTCCGGAACCGGAAACCGTAGGCCATGATGGGCGCCGCGGCGGCCAGGAAGATCAGGGCCAGCTGCCAGCTCATGGAGAACATAACCACAATGCCGATGACCACCGTGAGCGTGGTGACCACCAGCATGATGGCACCGAACGCCATCCAGCGGCGGAGAAAGTTCAGGTCCGTCATGGCGCGCGACAACAGTTGGCCGGACCCCCAGCGGTCGTGGAAGGACACGGTCAGGTCCTGCAGGTGCCCGTACAGCGAGACCCGCATCCGGGTTTCCACGGTGGTGGCCGGGTTGATCACAAATTGCCGGCGGAGGGCCACGAGGCCCGCCTCGGCGATGCCCAGGACCAGGATTACGACGGCGGCAGTCCAGACGGCGTCCGACGCGCCACCGGGTGTGAGGGACTCATTTACGAGGACCCGGAGCACCTGCGGGATGGTCAGCGCCACGAGGCTGGCCAGGAGTGCGCAGAGTAGCCCCATCACCAGCCGGGGGATGATCGGCCTCACATGAGGATAAAGACGGCTGATGGATCTGAAAAATGAGGTCTGCTTGGCCATGCCCGCTTCTCAAGCTCTAAATCGAATGTAGTTTCCCTTAGCAACTACCCTATGCCATGGCGTGAGCCGTTTCACACGTTCTTATTCGGGGGAGGTGAGCGTCAGCAGGACAGCCTCGGGTTTGCAGGCGATGCGGATGGGAGCGAACCGGGAGGTGCCGATGCCGCCCGAGACGTTGACCGGCGTCGTACGCCCCTTACTTTCCCAGTTGTTGAGTCCTTTGGCCCGCCACGTGGGGAGGTCGCAGTTGGCCACCAGGGCGCCGTAGCCGGGGATGCAGAGCTGGCCGCCGTGGGTGTGGCCCGCCAGCAGCAGGTCCGCGCCGTCCTGTGTGAAGTGGTCCAGGACCCGCTGGTAGGGGGCGTGGATGACCGCAACGCGGAGGTGCGCGTTCTTGTCCTGGTCACGGGTGCCGCGGGGCCAGCCCGCGTAGCGCTCCCGGTTCAAGTGCGGGTCGTCCACGCCGGAGAAGTCGAACCGGATCCCCTTCAGCACCACCGACTGGTGCCGGTTTGTGAGGTCCACCCAGCCGCCCATGCCGAAGCCCGACCGCAGCCGCGGCCAGTCCAGTTCGATTGGTTCGGGCTTGGTCTTGGACGGGCCCAGCAGGTAGGAACCGGGGTTCTTGAAGCTCGGGCCGTAGTAGTCGTTGGACCCCGGGACGAAAACGCCGGGAAACTCCAGGAGCGGGCGCAGTGCCTTGAGCAGGGGCTCCACCGCCTTGACATGGCTGAGGTTGTCCCCGGTGTTGACCACCAGGTCCGGCTCCAGCGACGCCAGCGACTCAAGCCAGCGCGCCTTGGTGTCCTGGCCCGGGACGAAGTGGATGTCGCTGAGGTGCAGGACGCGGAAGGGGGCGTGGCCTGCGGGCAGGATGGGCAGCGTCTCCTCGCGAAGGACAAACTGGTTCTTCTCCCACAGCCCGTATCCGAAGGCGGCGAGACCCGCTGCGGTGCCCGCGCCAGCTGTGACGGCAAAGCCGCGCCCGATGTTCCGGACGCGGCTGGCCAATGCAGGGCTGACTGCCATGGAGGCTAGTCCTTCTTCTCGCTGTTGCCGGGTGAAGCCGGCGGAGCAGACGGCGCCGGGGCAGGCGCGGTGGCCTGCGTTGACGGCGTGGACGGAGTGGTCCGGGCCGGCGTTCCGTTCACCATGCTGGTGGGCGGTGCCGTGAACGGATTGGTGCCGTACGCCGGAGCGACCTGGGCCATGTACTTGGTGAACATGGGACCGGCGATCATGTAGCCGTCGATCGCCTCGTAGAACTTTCCGTTGATCGTCAAGTTACGGCCGAGGCGCTTTTGGTCACCCAGCGGGTCGCCGAACCATGCAGCGGTGGCTACGCCGGTGGTGTAACCGACCACCCAGGTGGAGCCGTTGGTGTCGTTGGTGCCGGTTTTGGCAGCCACCGGGAAATGGGTCTTCGTGGAGAGCCGCGGCTGGATGAGGGCTCCGGAACCGGCGTTCAGGACTTGCTGCATGGCGTAGGCAACGCCGCGGGCCACCTCGGGTTTGACGGCGTCCTTGCAGTTGGAGGACTGGGCGGGAAGCTGGGCGCCGGTCTGGTCCGTCACGGATGTGATGGCGATGGGTTCGCAGTACTTGCCGTCGTTGGCGAACGTGGCAAACGCCGCGGCCATGGTGAGCGGGGCCGTCTGGATAGAGCCGATCAGGTTGCCAAGCCTCGTCATAGGGACTTGGGGATTCGGAGTTCCATCCGGGTCCGGAAGGCCGCCATGGATCCCTACAGCATCCACGATCTTCTGGATGCCGCAGAGGTCAACCTGTGCCGCCGAGGCGAAGGTGGCCGTGTTGATTGAGTTCATCAGGCCGTACAGGACCGTCATGTTCCGGTAGTAACCTTCGTCGGAGTTCTGCAGGTCGAAGCTGCCGGCAATCCTGGCGTCGTAAAAGCCGTCGGTGGGCGCAGGGCACGTGTTTCGCCACGGGAAGGTCGGTGCGTACCTGCGCGTGGCGGCGTTGATGTTGGTGTTCATGGACTTGCCCTCGTTCAGCCATTGGGCGAACGTGAAGGGCTTCATGGTGGAACCGGGCTGGAATCCGCCCAGGCCGTTGAGGTCGTTGCCGTCCTTGTCCAGCTTGTCCACGTTGAAGTTCTGCGTCTGGTTGAACTTGCCTTCGGTGGGCAGGAACGAAGTGTTTTGCGCCATGTTCAGGATCTTGCCGGTGTTGGGCTGCACGGAGACGATGGACGCGCCCCAGTTGTCAGGGTTGACGCCCGCGGCCGCATCCGACTCAGCCTGGGCAATGTTCTGCGCGTTGACGTCCAGTGTGGTGGTGATGGTGAGGCCGCCGCGGAAGATCTTCTGTTCGCGCTCTTTCGCGTCCGCACCGTAGGCCGGGTTGTTCAGCAGCAGGTGCAGCACGTAGTTGCAGAAGTATGGTGCCGTGGTGGCATACGCACAGCCCTGGCGCGATTCCGTGATCTTCGGCTCCACCGGGGTGGCCACGGCGGCGTCGTGATCGGCCTGGGTGATCTTTCCCTGGTCCAGCATGAGCCCCAGCACCAGGTCGCGGCGCTGTTTGGCGTTGTCCGGGTTGGTGATGGGGTCAAACGCCGACGGGCTGTTCACGAGGCCAGCCAGGAGTGCTGCCTGCGGGAGGGTCAGATCCTTGGCCGTGGTGCTGAAGAAGAATTTGGACGCGGCCTCGATGCCGTAAGCGTCGCGGTTGAAGAAAACGATGTTGAGGTAACCCTCGAGGATCTGCTCCTTGGAGAACTCCTTCTCCAGGGCGATCGCGAGCTTCATTTCGCGAAGCTTGTCTCCCACGCCCTTGTTAACACCGTTGAGCTTGATGTCGTCAGTGTTTCCCTCGGCAGCGAGGTTGGCGTTGAGCACGTTGTTCACGTACTGCTGGGTGATGGTTGAGGCACCCTGTTTGTTGCCACGGGCCGTGCTAACCATGGCGCGGAGGATGCCGGTGGTGTCCACACCACCATGCTCGTAGAACCGGCTGTCCTCGACAGCGAGGATGGCTTCCTTCATGAACGGCGAGATCTGGTCGAGGGCAACCTTGGTCCGGTTTTCCTCGTAGAGGTTCGCGATCAGGCTGCCGTCCGCGGCGAGGATCCGGGTGGACTGGCTGGGCGGGTCAACCTGCAGCTCTGCCGGGAGCGTATCGAAGAACTCGATCGAACCGCTTGCCGTGCTGCCGGAAACGGCCGCGGCCGGGACAAGCAGGCCCGCCACCAGGACACCACAAATCGCGCTCACACCAAGGAAACCAAAAATCTTTCCGAGGGTAGTGGCCGTGTCGAAAATGGGGTTCTTACGAGTCACCATGTTTTCCACTTTACCGGCAACGACTAGTCTTTAGCTCATGACCAAATGGGAGTACGCGACGATTCCGCTCATTATTCACGCCACGAAGCAGATTCTGGACCAGTGGGGAGAGGACGGCTGGGAGCTCGTCCAGGTAATCACCGGACCGGACGGCAACGGTCTGGTTGCCTACCTCAAGAGGGAGAAGCAGTAGCAATGAGCACCCCCGCAGAGACCACGTCCGGCCCTGTATCCACGCCGGAAAACGCGTCTGATTCAGCCCCGGTTTCCGCCGTCGAGCAGCGCCTCGCCGAGCTGGGCCTGACCCTTCCCGAGGTGGCCGCTCCCGTAGCCGCCTACGTGCCGGCCGTCATCACCGGCAGCCATGTTTACACCTCCGGCCAGCTGCCGTTTATTAACGGCAAACTCGAAGCAACCGGCAAGGTCTCCACCGGCACAGAGGGAGCCTCCGACGAGCCCACCGTGTCGCCGGCGGACGCCAAGGCCTACGCGGCTGTCTGCGCCATCAACGCGCTGGCGGCCATCAAGAGCGTCATCGGCGATCTGGACCGCATCACCCGCATCGTCAAGGTGGTGGGCTTCGTGTCCTCCGATCCGGCCTTCACCGGACAGCCTGGCGTCATCAACGGTGCGTCCGAGCTCCTCGGCCAAGTCTTTGGTGACGCAGGCAGGCACGCCCGCTCCGCCGTCGGCGTGTCGGTTCTTCCGCTCGACTCTCCCGTAGAAGTCGAACTGATCGCTGAATTCAGCTAAGGACCCGGTTCACTCAATTGCCTCAGCTCGCCCGACGCTTGTTTGCCCTTCCTCCGGATCTTGAAGGGGCTGCCCAAAGCTGGCTCGAACACGGCGAGCGGACCCCGCGTGCCGCCAGCTACGCATCGTCCGTGGTGCTTCTGCGGGACTCGCCCACCGGCCTGGAGACGTGGCTGGGATACCGGCCCGGCTCCTCGCCGCTGGGCGTCCTCGCGTTCCCCGGAGGTTCCCTGGAGGCGTCCGACGACGACGCCGTCGGCTGGCTGGGCCCCTCACCCCAGCATTGGGCTGAGCAGATGGGGACGGACGACGTCGGGCTGGCGCGCCGCCACGTGGTTGGCGCCATCCGCGAACTGTTTGAGGAAACCGGCGTGCTCCTGGCCGGGCCGGACATGTCCACCACGGTGGAAGGGACGTCAACGCACGACTGGATGCGTGCGCGCGTGGCCGTCGCCGACCAGGAGAAGACCTTCACGGAGCTGCTCGCGAAGCGGGGACTCTCGCTGCGGACGGACCTGCTGAAGCCGCTCGTCAACTGGCGCAGCCCGGACTTCGCGCACCGCCGTTTCGACACCCGCTATTTCGCGGCCACCGTCCCCATGAACCAGCAGCCCAGCCTGCTGGAGGGCAAAGGCGTCTGGGGCCGCTGGGTGTGCGCAACCCAGACCATCGCAACGCGCAGCACCACTGCCCTGGGCGATGAAGTGGGCCAGGAGAGCACCATGGGCCTCAGCCTCGGCCAGCTCCTGGTGCCGGGCTCGGAGATCATGATGGAGAAGATGGCCGCCGCGAACGGCTGCATCGCCTACCTCAGCTACAAGCGCAAACCCCACGTGTATCAGGCACGGCTCGTCGAAGAAGAGGGCACGCTTTTGCTCGAAGTCGAGGCCGCCAAAACCGTAGCCGGCGACCCCCAGCGCGAGCGCTAGTCTGTCCGCTGTCCAACGCCCTTTCGCCGTCGCTTAGCGCGTAGGTCCCTTCCCAACGCTCGCAAGCTCGCGTCGGGGCCCTCGGGACGACGCCTACGGCGCATAGGGAAACCTTTGGTCGCTGGGCGACCTCCAGTTCCCGATGAGCCGCGATGCGCTCCTAGGCGAAAGACCGCCGCCCAGCTCGTGTCCGCCACGCAGTCCGCTGCCCTAACGCAAAAGGCCCGAGGTCCGGCATCCGGAAGCGTGCGTCAGAGCGACGAAGGAGCAGCACGCGGAGGACGCCGGCCTCGGGCCGGACGCAACTGGGACTAGCGGGAGCGCTGGCGGAGGCGCTGCATGTCCAGGATCACTACGGCACGGGCTTCGAGGCGGAGCCAGCCGCGCTGGACGAACTCTGCCAGGGCCTTGTTGACCGTCTCGCGGGAGGCGCCCACCAGCTGGGCCAGCTCTTCCTGGGTGAGCTCGTGGGCTACCAGGACGCCGTCCGTGGCCGGGCGGCCGAAGCGGTCGGCCAGGTCCAGCAGGGCCTTGGCCACGCGGCCGGGGACGTCGGAGAACACCAGGTCCGAGAGCGAATCGTTGGTGCGGCGCAGGCGACGGGCCAGGGCCTGCAGCAGCTGCGCCGAAACCTCGGGGCGCGTCCGCAGCAGGGCATTGAGGCTTTCGTTCTTCAGGCCAGCCAGGCGGGTTTCGGAGACAGCCGTTGCCGTGGCCGTGCGGGGGCTGGGATCAAAGAGTGCCATTTCGCCGAACAGTTCACCCGGCCCCAGGATGGCGAGCAGGGACTCCCTGCCATCGGGGGACGTGCGGCCCAGCTTCACCTTGCCGGAGACGATGAAGTAGAGCTGGTCGCCCTGGTCGCCCTCGCGGAATACCGATGCACCGCGGGAGAGATCCACCTCGGTCAGCTCGTCCGTCAGCAGTCGGAATGCTTCGTCGTCGAGCGTGGCAAATAGGGGTGCTCGGCGCAGTACCTCGATGTCCATGAAATCTCCTGAATAAAAAGTGTCGGCTGTGGCGCTTTTGCCATTGTTTCAGAATTTTTAAGGTTCTGTGACGTACTTGGCAGCGGAAACGTCGCTGACAGTGTGTAATACGGGCACCATCCGGTGCCGGGCCGGGCACGGGGTGTGATTTTGATGACCGAACCTGATGCGAACCTGGCCCGAATGGGTGGGAGACTGGCGCCCACAGAACAATGTCAGCCTGCGCCACTAGAATTGGGTCTCAACCGTACTAGAGGAGCGTCAGTGTTTGGTTTGACTGTTCTGGACCTGGCCCTGATTCTTGCCCTGCTGTCTTACCTGATCTATGGCCTGCGCAACGGCTTCCTGGTAACCCTCGGCGGGATCGCCGGCTTCGCCGCGGGCGCCGTGGCTGCATTCTTTGCCGTTCCAATAGTCAGCGACTTCGTGGATGACTCAGGCTGGAGGCTGACCGCCATCGTGGCCGCCGCCGTCGTACTGATGGCCCTTGGCCATGGCATCGGGACCATGATCGGGCGGAAAATCCGCGGCGCCGTGCTGATCAAACCGCTGCGTGCCGTGGATCGGCTGGTGGGCGGGGCCGTCAATGTGGTGGTTTCGGCGCTGGTGATGTCCATGCTCGCCTTCAGCGTCAGCGCCCTGGGCGTTCCGTTTGTGTCCCAGCAACTGGCCGAGTCCAAAGTCATCCGGTACATCGATGGGCTGACGCCTGTCCCGTTGAAGACCACCATGGCGCAGCTGCGGTCCACGGTGATCGGCAACGGAATCCCCACGTTGCTTGAAGGCCTGGACCAGGGGCAGCCAGTGGCGGTGCCCAATGCCAGCACCGATACGCCGGCGCTGAACCGGGCCGCGCAGTCAGTCCTGAAAATAGCCGGAACCGCCTACCAATGCGGCCAGAACCAGACCGGCACCGGCTTTGTGGTTTCCCAGGGCCGAGTTGTGACCAATGCCCATGTTGTGGCGGGCGTGTCGCAGCCGGTGGTTGAAATTCCCGACGGCGGCGCGCTGCCCGGGCGCGTGGTGTACTTCGACACCAGGCACGACCTCGCCATCCTGGCCGTGGACGGGCTTCTTTCCGAACCGCTCACGCTGACGTCCGACCTGCCGAACGGCAGCCCGGCCGCCTTCGCGGGGTATCCACACGGTGGCCCATTCAAGTCCAACCCCGCCACAGTCCAGGACATCACTTCGGTTCTGGTCCCCGATATCTATGGCGAAAACCCGTCCCCGGAAGAGATCTACCGCCTGGCCGGCGACGTCCAGCCCGGGAACTCGGGCGGCCCGCTGCTGACCATGGAGGGCCTGGTGGCCGGCGTCATTTTTGCCAAGGCAACCTCGGACACCGAAATGGGGTTCGCCATCACCATGGATGACCTGTTCCCGGTCGCGTCTCAGGCCGCAAGCCTCAGCGCTCCCGTCTCCTCCGGGCAGTGCATCCAGAAGTAGCCGGGCGGCCGGAGTCACTCGGGGCGGGCTACAGCGTTTCGGCTAGGTAGTCGATGGCGAGCTTGTAGCCGAACACGCCCGCTCCCACGATCACCGCGGCGCAGACCGGGGACAGGAACGAGTGGTGCCGGAATTCCTCACGCTGGTGCACGTTGGTGATGTGGACCTCGACGGCGGGCAGCTGCACCGCTGCCAGGGCGTCGCGCAGGGCCACAGAGGTGTGGGTGAAGGCGCCGGCGTTCAGCACAATCCCGACTGCGGTGCCGCGGGCTGCGTGGATGACGTCCAGAAGCACACCCTCATGGTTCGACTGGACGCATTCCACCGTGAAACCGTGGGCCTGCGCCACGGTGGTTGCCAGCTGCTCCACGTCCGCGAGGGTGGAGGTGCCGTACTTCTCCGGTTCGCGGGTGCCCAGCAGATTGAGGTTGGGGCCGTTGATCACGAGGATGGTGCCGCGCCCGGCAGCGGACGCAGATGCGGAGTCAGGGGAGGAAACGTCAGTCATGGCTCCAATCTACCTGTCGGATTCTGCACCATCATTCGACCCGGGCGATTCCACTTGGCCGGATTTCCGGGGCCGTGGACTGCGGCAGGTGAATGATGGTGCAGGATCCGTCGTAAGGGACCCTAGAGCACCGTGAACCTCAGGACCAGGGCGTGTTCCGGGTTGAGGATGGGCATGGGCAGGCCCACTTCGGCCAGGAAACGCCCGTTGGATCAGGCCGCGGTGCTCCTTGTAGAAGGCGATGAAGCGTTTGAGCTCCTCGCGCTCTGCGCCCTGGACCCCGCGGACGTCCCACTCCATGCCGAAGTGGCCGAACAATGCCGTGATGGCGCGGAAGGACAGATCGTGCGTGCGGGCCGTGGAGTGCGAGGTGGTGGGGCCGACGTGACCGCCCACGAGCTCCGGCGGGACCACCAGCCCGGTCCAGCGCTGCCGGCAGACATTGCGCTGACATTTCGACGGCTCAGCCGAAGCGGAGTACACCTGGCCTGCGCTGACCACCGTGGAACAGCCGGTCCGGGAAATGGCCGAGGCCGCCGTCGAAGGCATCCTGGGGGCGCGGCGCAAGGCCGCGCCGCAGCAGCGGATGTTCTCCACGAAGCTCCATGTCCGCCAGTCCTGCGGCTGCCCTTGCACCAAGGGCTGTTGGTTCGCTAGCCCGCGATCCGGATCTTGCCCACGCGCTCGCCGAGGATGCGCTGCGCTTCGGGGCCCAGCCCGGCGTCGCTGATAACCTCATCGGCCGCGTCCAACGGGGCGATGGTGCTGATGCCCAGCAGTCCCCACTTGGTGTGATCGGCCAGGACCACGGTTTTGCGGGCGGCGGCGACGAACGCCCGGTCCGTCTCGGCCTCCAACAGGTTGGGTGTTGTGAAGCCGGCGTCGGCGTCCATGCCGTGCACACCCAGGAAGAGCACGTCCAGGTGCAGCTGCTTCAACGCAGCCGTCGCGATGGGTCCCACCAAAGCGTCCGACGGCGTCCGCTCGCCGCCGATCAGGATCACGGTTGACGCGAAGCGGGCCGAGCCGCCGGACGCGGCGTGGTGGAACAGGTCCGCGATGCGCACGGAATTGGTGACCACCGTGATCCGCGGACCGTTGACAAGCTCCTTGGCAAGGGCCCAGGTGGTGGTCCCGGCGCTGAGCCCGACGGCCATGCCTTCATGCACCAGGCCGGCGGCCTCCAGCGCGATGGCCCGTTTCTCCCCGGTCAGCTGGGTGGACTTGAGCTCGAAGCCCGGTTCGTGGGTGCTCACATCGCCCGGGACTTTGGCACCGCCATGGATGCGCTCCAGCCGGCCGCCGTCCTCCAGCAGTTCGATGTCCCTGCGCACCGTCATCAGCGATACGCCCAACTGCTGGGCAAGGTCCGAAACCCGCACAACGCGCTCGCGCTGGACAGCATCCACAATGGCCTGGTGACGTGCAGCGGGGAGCATCGAGGCAGGATCCTTCAGTCAGGCGACAGGGCTGCTCCCAGTCTAGGGGTGCCGTCGCTGACGGGTGGGGGCCTTCCGGATGGCTGCCCCGCCTTTCCGCTTTATTTACGGAGTGACGCCGCGATCTGGGCCATGACGGTGGTGTCGGCCAGGGTGGTGGCGTCTCCGGATTCGCGGCCTTCGGCGATGTCCTTGAGCAGGCGGCGGACGATCTTGCCCGAGCGGGTTTTGGGCAGTTCCGGGACCACGAGGATGGT
Source organism: Pseudarthrobacter adonitolis (assembly GCF_055412845.1). Classification (NCBI taxonomy): domain Bacteria; kingdom Bacillati; phylum Actinomycetota; class Actinomycetes; order Micrococcales; family Micrococcaceae; genus Pseudarthrobacter; species Pseudarthrobacter adonitolis. The sequence goes on from NZ_JBVAYW010000010.1 coordinate 69,243, forward strand.
TTTGGGCTTGGCGATGGGCCCGATCTCCTTGCCCACGTGGTTGCGGAGTTCGGCGATGGTGGCGTCGCCCGAGTCCACGGCGTCGCCGCGCAGGATCACGAACGCGACGATGGCCTGGCCGGTCGTCTCGTCCGCGGCGCCCACAACGGCGGCTTCAGCCACGGAGGGGTGGGATACCAGGGCGGACTCGATCTCGGTGGTGGAGAGCCGGTGTCCGGAGACGTTCATAACGTCATCCACGCGGCCAAGGAGCCACACGTCGCCGTCCTCGTCCTTCTTGGCGCCGTCGCCGGCGAAGTACATGCCTTCGAAGCGGGACCAGTAGGTCTCCTTGAACCGCTCGGGGTCGCCCCAGATGCCGCGGAGCATGGCGGGCCAGGGCTCGCGGATCACCAGGAAGCCGCCGTGGCCATCCGGTACGGATTGGCCCTGCTCATCGACGACGTCCACCGCGATGCCGGGCAGCGGGACCTGGGCCGAGCCGGGCTTGGTGGCGGTGACGCCGGGCAGCGGGGCGATCATCTGGGCGCCGGTTTCGGTCTGCCACCAGGTGTCAACGATGGGTGCTTTGTTGGAGCCGATGACGTCCCGGTACCACATCCAGGCTTCCGGGTTGATGGATTCGCCCACGGAGCCGAGGACCCGGAGGGAGGTCAGATCGTACTTGTCCGGGATGTCCCGGCCCCACTTCATGAACGTCCGGATGGCCGTGGGGGCGGTGTAGAGGATGGAGACCTTGTATTTTTCGATGATTTCCCACCAGCGGCCCTGGTGCGGGGAGTCCGGGGTGCCTTCGTACATGACCTGGGTGGCGCCGTTGATGAGCGGCGCGTAGGCGACGTAGGTGTGGCCGGTGACCCAGCCGACGTCGGCCGTGCACCAGTAGACATCCGTTTCGGGGTGCAGGTCGAAGACGGCCTTGTGGGTGTAGGCGCCTTGGGTGAGGTAGCCGCCGGTGGTGTGCAGGATGCCCTTGGGCTTGCCCGTGGTACCGGAGGTGTACAGGATGAACAGCGGGTGCTCGGAGTCATGGCCTACGGCCTTGTGCTCGACGGAGGCCAGCTCCACGGTGTCCGCCCACCACTGGTCCCGGCCCTCGTGCCAGTCCACGTTCTGGCCGTTGCGCTTGACCACCACAACGTTCTGGACCGTGTGCCCCTCTGCGGCCAGGGCGTCGTCCACGGCCGTTTTCAGCGCGCTGGGCTTCCCGCGGCGGTAGGTGCCGTCCGCGGTGACCACGAGCTTGGCTTCGGCATCCTCGATCCGGGAGCGCAGGGCGTCGGCCGAGAACCCACCGAACACCACGGAGTGCACGGCGCCGATGCGGGCGCAGGCCAGCAGCGTGATGACGGCCTCGGGGATCATGGGCAGGTAGACGGCCACCCGGTCACCCTTGGTAACGCCGAGGGACTCGAAGGCGTTCGCGGCCTTCTTCACCTCTTCGGTGAGCTGGGCGTACGTGTAGGTGCGGGTGTCGCCTGGTTCGCCCTCGAAGTAGATGGCCACCCGGTCCCCGAGGCCGTTCTCCACGTGCCGGTCCAGGGCGTTGTACGCGGCGTTGACTTCGCCGCCCACGAACCATTTGGCGAACGGCGGGTTGGACCAGTCCAGTGCCTGGTCGAAGTCTTTGCTCCAGGTGAGCAGTTCGCGGGCCTGCTTCGCCCAGAAAGCCGGGCGGCCGGCGTCGGCCTCTGCATAATCGGCGGCGGTGACAACGGCGTCGGCAGCGAATTCGGGGCTGGGGGCGAAAGTGCGGTTTTCGTGCAGCAGGTTTTCAAAGGCGTCGCCCTGCTGATCGCTTTGCACCGAAGCTGCGGGGGCGGTGGCCGTGGAGCTGGGAGTGTCCTGAGACATGGTGAACCTCATCATTCATCGGTCTTTTCAGCGGCTGCCGTCGCCCGGCAGTCCTCCGCCGGTCTGCGCGGCATTGGGCAGCCGCCGATCACGGACATTCCGCAAAGAGCTGTTCCGGAATCAAGCCTAATACGTGCCGGGGCTGCGATGTGGTCGCTGTCACAAAGGCGCCCGCGAACGGCATTTATTTAGCGGTGAATGGTTAAAGGACCCTGCTCACTGGCGTCCCGCCGCTGCGGATCAGCTAGTGATCGGCCATCCGGTTGGCTAGGCTGAGATTGAATTGTGACTTTCTACGGAGCTGTCGGATCCGGTGTATCACTGCCGGGCCTGGCCGCTGCCGCCGTTTCGGACGGCACAGTTTCGGGACGGAACCGTCCCGGTGCCGCCACGCTAAGGAGTACAGAATGAACCAGCAAGGCTTCGGCCAGAAATTTGGCCGTGCAACCGAGGCAGGGCCTGGCACCACCCCAGGGGAGGGCTCGGCGAAGGGCGTGCGGAAGCCGGCCGGCGCCAAGCCAGGCACCACCAATCAGGCCGTGCTGGGTCCGTTCACACTGCGGGACCTGACGGTTTTCGCCGCCACCCTCATTCTGCTGGTGGCCTCGCTGCTGCCCATCTTCTTCGGCCGGTTTAATCTCTGGAATGCAGGCAGCCTGTTCTTCCTGGGCCTCGGCATTGTGTTGCCGCTGATTGTCGCGGCACTCTTTGCTGCCCGCCGGCTAGCTCCCGCGACGAAGGTCCGCATCGGCTCGCTGTCCGTTGACCAGTTCGCTTCTGTGGTGGCTTCCTTTGCCCTGGCGTTCTTCTTCGTTTCCGCGGCCGCGGCCTATGTGCCCAGCCTGTTGGTGGGCCTGGTCGGTTCCGTCGTGCTGTTCGCGGGGACCGTGCTGAGCCGGTTCATCCCGTACTTCGCCGGCGACTTCCTGGGGCGCGGCGAAACCCCGGCACACGTGATGGCGCGCGACTCGGCTGTTCCGCTGCCCAAGGCGCACACGCCGAAGGAACCCAAGCCTGCGGCCGCGCCTGTCCCGGCGGCTTCCGCGCCTGCAGCCACTTCTGCCGCCGCGGCAACCTCTGCGCGTGCCGCCACCCCCGCCGCTTCGGCTGCCGTCTCCTCCGCCCCCGAGGTCAGCGAGTGGTCCGCTGCCGGTGACCCGAGCCCCGCAACCCAGACGGCCGACGTCGTGCCTTCCCCTTCAACGACGAGCGCCTCCGGGGCGCCCGTCGTTGCGGGGGCCACGATGGGTGACACCCCTACGTCGGCCTCGGCTGCACCTGCCGCTGCACCGGCCGCTGCGGTAGCGTCTGCCGCCGCTGGTCCTGAGGAAGCAAAACACGACGCCGGCTCCGGCGTCCCTGCCGCGGCGCGCCAGTCTGCCCAGGAACCTGCGGCCACGGCCGTGCATCAGCAGGTGCGCAGCGTGGAGCCCATCGGCGCCACTGTGGATCCGGCATCCAGGCCGGAAGAATCGTACGAAGAGCCGGCGCATGAGGCGTTTTGGTTTGCCGTGGCCCAGCACCGGACCGCGGTGGACCCCCAGACCGGCGCCCCAGCCTTTGTGATTGAACCGGGCGGCTGGGTGCTGGCCCTGGAAGACCGCGGCCACGAATTCCTGGTCCAGCACACCGACGGACGCGTGGGCGTGCTGCGCGACCTCAGCAACATCGAGCGCGGCTAGCCGGCCCCGTGGCCCCGGCCCGTAGACCCGGATCCGGCCCGGACGCACCAGCCCCGGAGTCTTTGCTGGCGTTGAAGCGCCGGGCGCGACGGATCAACAAGGCCCTGGCGGAGAAGTACCCGTACGCCCATGCGGAGCTGGATTTCCGGAACCCGTTCGAACTGGTCGTGGCCACGGTCCTGTCGGCCCAGACCACCGACGTGCTGGTCAACCAGGTCACCAAGATCCTGTTCGCGCGCTACCCGGACGCCCGCGCCATGTCAGAGGCCGATCCCGCCGAGCTGGAAGCGATCCTGCAGCCCACCGGCTTTTTCCGGGCCAAAACGAAGAACGTGATGGCGCTGAGCACGCGCCTGGTGGACGAGTACGACGGCGTGGTCCCCGGCCGGCTGGAGGACCTAGTCACGCTGCCGGGAGTAGGGCGTAAAACCGCCAACGTGGTGTTGGGCAATGCCTTCGGCGTCCCCGGAATCACCGTGGATACGCACTTCGGCCGGCTCGCACGGCGCCTCGGCTGGACCACGTCCGAGGATCCGGTGCAGATCGAATTCGACGTCGCTGAACTGTTTGAGCCCAAGGACTGGACCATGCTCTCGCACCGGGTGGTGTTCCACGGGCGGCGGGTGTGCCACTCACGGAAGCCCGCCTGCGGCGCGTGTCCGGTAGCGAACTGGTGCCCCAGCTACGGGTCGGGCGAGACCGATCCCGTCAAAGCCGCCAAGCTCCTAAAGTACGAGTTGGCGCCCGGGAGCGAGATTCTCTTGGAACGGTTGCTCGCCGAGACCCACCGCGCCGCTGAAATCCGGATGGAATCGCAGAGGCGGCTCCCGTGAGCGCACGCCAGGACCTGATCGACCTGGTGCGCAGATCGGACGACGGCGACGTCACGGCGCCGAACACTGCTTGGGCAGCCCTGACCGTGGACGAAACCATCGCCCGGAAGGCCGCAGTCCTGATGCTTTTTGGTGTGCTGGACGACGTTCCGGCCGCCTCCGGCAAACCCCTCGCCGCATCGGATCTTGACGTCCTGCTGCTGGAGCGCGCGCACACCCTGGGTTCCCACCCCGGCCAGGTCGCCTTTCCCGGTGGCTCCATCGACGGGGACGAGACCCCGGTTGCCGCGGCCCTGCGCGAAGCCGAAGAGGAGACCGGGCTGGACTCCGCCGGTGTGGAGGTCCTGGGCGCGCTGCAGGAGCTTGGGCTGGCCCGCAGCAACTTCCTGGTGACGCCGGTGCTCGGGTGGTGGGCGTCGCCGTCGCCGGTGCGCGTGGTGGACTACGCCGAATCCGCCCAGGTTTTTCGGATCCCGGTCCGGGACCTGCTGGACCCGGCCAACCGGGTAACCGCCACGGTCAGCCGCGACGGCAGGACCTTCAGCAGCCCCGCCTTCGCGGTCAGCGGTGTGCTGGTCTGGGGCTTCACCGGGATCATCCTGGATGGGCTTTTTGAGCAGCTGAGTTGGGCCGTGCCGTGGGACCGGACCCGGCTGCACGAGGTTGTCTTCTAGCCTCGGTGTGGTCCGTAGTGTCGGTGCACGCCCGGCGGGCCAGAGCCCGCCGGGCGTGCACCGTGTGTGTGTGCCGGCTTAGCTGGCGAGCGGCTGCTGCCGAAGATCAACCACAATGCCGGTGGCCGCGTTTTCACGCAGGGCATTGATGCCGTCCTTCAATGCGCCGAGGTGCTTAAAGTCGGGCGAAACCGCCACAGTATTCCCGTTTGAGTCGGTGAGCCTGAGCCGATAGCACTCGTCACCTACCCGATGTATTTCAAACCTGCCCGCCATATACCGGACCTCCCCTGCTATGCGTCTTTGCATAAATAGCTGGACCGTCTGCTTCAGTCGCTGCTCTGATGTAACCATGGTCACAGAGGTTCGACTAGCTACTCCCGGGTAGGTTTCTTCTGGCTACCCGGGGGCCTCTGCTACTTTGCGTTGTCGTAGGAATCCACCACGGCCACGCTGACGGGGAATTCCACCGGGATGGGACCGAACAGAAGTTCCTTCGCGGCGGCGGCAGCTTCCTCGATGGCCCGGATGCAGGCCTGGACGCCGGCCTCGGGGGCGTGGACCATCACCTCGTCATGCAGGAAGAACACCAGCTCCGCCTGAACGGAACCGTCGGCACGCAAGGCCCGCAGCCGCCGTCGTAATTCCGCCAGCCAGCACGCCGCCCAGTCAGCGGCGGATCCCTGCACCACAAAGTTGCGGGTGAAGCGGCCGCGGGAACGGGCAATTGATTCTGCTCGGCGCTGCTCCTCGGCGGTGGCCGACTGCTGGCTCCGGAACCACCCTTCCGACGGCGGCGGGCTGCTCCGGCCAAGCCGGGTGGTCACGGTGCCGCCGGCCTCGCCGTCTCGCGCCGCCTGCTCCACAAAGCCGACGGCGCGCGGGTAGGTCCGTGCCAACTGCGGCATCAGGCGCCCGGATTCGCCCGTGGTGGCGCCGTAGATGGCGCCCAGGAGGGCGATCTTCGCCTTGGCGCGGTCGCCGCCGAAACCCTGGGCTGCGATGCCGGCGTACAGGTCCTTGTCGCGCGCCGCTTCAGCCATTTTGGAGTCCTGCGCCAGCGCCACCAGCACACGGGGTTCCAGCTGGGAGGCGTCCGCGACGATGAGCTTGTGGCCGGGATCGGCATGGACCGCGCCGCGGATCTGGCGCGGGATCTGCAGGGCCCCGCCGCCCCGCGACGCCCAGCGGCCGGACACCACGCCGCCCACCACATACTCGGGCTGGAAACGGCCGTTGGCCACCCATGCGTCAAGCCAGGCCCAGCCGTTGGCGGTGTGCAGGCGGGACAGTTTCTTGTAGGCGAGGAGCGGTTCAATGGCAGGATGGCTGGACTCCATCAGCTCCCACTGCCGTGTGCTTTTCACCTCTATGCCGTTGCGGTGAAGGGCGCGCATCAGCTCCTGCGGCGAGTCCGGGTTCAGCCCGGGCGAGTCGAGCAGTCCCCGCAGTTCGGTGTTCAGGGCCTCCAGCTTCGCGGGGCGGTGACCGGACGGCGGGCGCGGCCCGAGGTGGTCGGCCAGAATCTGCTCATGCAGGTCCTCCCGCCAGGGGACGCCGGTGTGCTGCATCTCCGCGGCGATCATGGCGCCGGCGGATTCGGCGGCCAGCAGCAGCTGGAGCCGCTTCCGCTTGTTTTCCTCCGGAGCTGCCGAGGCCAGGGCTGCCTGCTGCGCGGCATACTCTGCGCGGAGCTCCGCCAGGGTGTGACGCGGTGTCCGGTGGCGGGCGTCGTCAAAGAGCGCGCCTTGGTCCGCCGGCGGGGGCGGCGGCTGGAGGGTGCGGGGCGGCTCCTGAGAATCGTCCAACGATTCCTTTTCGGCGTTCCGGGCGTACTCCGTGTGGGCGGTGAACTGCGAGTACGCCAGGATATTGCCGCACAGGCTGAGGTCATAGCAGCGGTCCACTTCCACGCCCGCCGCCAGCAGCGCGGGGTACCAGTCCTGGGTCCGGTGCCAGATCCAGCGGGGCGGCGCCTCGCGGGGCCGGTTTTCCAGGTGGCGTACGACGCCGGCCAGCTCGCTTGCGCTGATGAGGCGCGGTTCGGGGCGGTCGGGGTGCGGATCGCCGGCCTGGGTGACCTGCTGGAGGGCTGCGCCGTGGGCGTGGGCGGCGAGCAGCAGATACATAGGTCCAATTCTGCCCTGTGGCGGGGGCGCGAGTGGACCGGGCGGGTGGGGCGTGCGCCGTGGCGTGGGCTGTTACGAAAGCGCCAGGGTGTTAGGCTCCGTCAACATATGTTGACGGACCATTACGCGTCAACTAAAGTTGACGAATGGAGGTAGAGCGGATGAAAATGCTGGTCGCATCAATGGACGGGAAAGGCCCCGCTGAAGCGCTGTACGCAGTGGCGGCCCTGCAGAAGGAAGTTGGCCGAACCGAAGCGGCCCTGGTCCGCAAGGCGAGGCAGTCCGGTCTGTCTTGGGAAGCAATAGCCCTCTGCCTTGGGGTCAGCAAGCAGGCCGTCCACCGCAAATACGGGAAGCAGTAACCGGTCCGGTTTTTCGGCCACGTCGTTCGGGCCGCTCGTTCGGGGGAGTTGTCCACATACGGTGGCATGCCCCTGTTTCTCGCCCTTGAGTACGGTGGAGAGTTGCTGCATGAGCAGGCACCAGCTATCTCCACCCCCTTCCGAGCGGCCTTCCACCCAGCTGTCCCGCGCCCGGCCCGCCCCTCCCCACGGATCTGACTCGGGTGGTTCCCGGTCCCGAGGTTCCACGTACCGTGCGCCTGCCTCGGGACGGGCTGCGGGAGCCTGGCTGCCCGACCCCGCTGGTGCCGAGGTTCTCCTGGTCACCGGCTACGACTTTCTGCAGGGCGAAGTGGAACGGATCGTGGCTGCCGCTGGCGGCCAGCTGCGAGTGGTGGCGGACGTGGCTGATGCCGCCAAGTACTGGGACGCCGCGGCCGCAGTGTTGGTGGGGAGCGATGTCCGTGAGCTACCGCCGCGGCGACGGTCCCCTGCCGTGTTGGTGGGCCTGAACGGGGAGGGGGACAGTCTCTGGCACCTGGCCACAGCCCTCGGAGCGGAGCGGGTGGCGGTGCTTCCGGATGCCTCGGCCTGGCTGGCGGAGTACCTGAGCCGGTCGCGGTCGCCCGAAGCGGGAGGGCTGGTACTCGGCATAACAGGCGGCTGCGGCGGTGCCGGCGCCACCACCGCGGCAATCTGGATCGCCCAGGCGGCGGCCGGGCTGGGTGTGCGCGTATTGCTGGTTGATGGGGACCCATGGGGTGGTGGCCTGGAACTGGCGCTGGCGGCCGAGGAGACGCCGGGGCTGCGCTGGCCCGACCTGTCCGACGCGAGCGGAAGCATCGATCCCGAGCAGCTGGCCGACTCGCTCCCGGTCGCCGGCGGGTTTTCCTTCCTGTCCTGGCCCGGCAGCCGCGACCGTCAGGCACCGGTGGATGCCGCCACCACCGGTGGCGTGCTGGATGCGGCCCGGCGGGGTTATGAACTGGTGGTGGTGGACATCGGTCGGGGCGCCGAGCCCGTGCGCATGTTTGCTTGGGACTGCGACCGCATCCTGGTACTTGTGCCGGCGCAGCTCAAGGCCGCGGTGGCCACGGCCCGGCTGCTTCACGAGCTTCCGCCGGTTGAGGCGGCCATATTGGTCCGCGGCAAGGCCGGTGCCGCGCTGGACGGCGGACTGATTGCGGATGCCGTCGGGCTGCCCGTACAGGGCCGGGTTCCGGAGCTGCGCGGCGTTACGGCTGCCGGGGAGAACGGACGGCTCCTTGACGTGGGCAAACGGCGGAGCGTCAGGCATTTCGCCGCCTCGGTGCTCGATCTGCTGGACGGCGACATCCCCGTCGGAGACCTGCCGTGAGCGGGCGGCAGCCAGTCCCGCCGCCGTCGCCCCCGGACCAGCGGACGGGGGCACGCCGGCGGCAGGCCCGGGTATTGGATCCGCGCTTCTTGGATTCGGCGCTGTTGGAAACGGTGCGTGAATCGGTCATGTCCGACGCCGGACCTGTCACCCCGTCCCGGGTCGCCGCCGCGGTCCAGGCCACCGGACGGCTGCTGGGGACTGCCGGCTCTCTCGCCGCCGTGGAACGGATTAGCGCCGAGCTGAACGGGCTCGGCCCGCTCCAGGAACTAACGCGGGACGTCCACATCACCGACATCTTCGTCAACGCCCCGGACTCGGTGTGGATCGACCGGGGTCAGGGCATCGAACCGACAGGGGTTTCGTTTTCCGGGGAGGCACAGGTGCGGGCCTTGGCATCGCGGCTTGTGGCCGCCGGCGGCAGGCGGCTGGACGACGGGTCCCCGTGCGTTGATGTCAGGCTCGACGGCGGCTACCGCGTCCACGCCGTCCTGCCGCCGATTTCGACAGCCGGCACTCTGCTGAGCGTCCGGATCCGGCGGGAGCAGGTCTTCTCCATGGACGAACTCCGTGCCGGCGGCATGTTCGGAGACGTGGTCCACGACGTTCTTGAACGCGTTGTCGATCAGCGGCTGAGTTTCCTGATCAGCGGAGCCACAGGTTCCGGAAAGACCACTCTGCTCTCCACCCTGCTCGGGCTGTGTTCCCCGGCAGAACGGCTGGTCCTGATCGAGGACGCATCCGAATTGAACCCCGTCCATCCGCACATTCTGTCGCTCGAGTCCCGTCACGGAAACCTCGAAGGCGGCGGCGAAGTAGACCTGGGCGAACTCGTCCGGCAGGCGCTGCGGATGCGGCCGGACCGGCTGGTGGTGGGGGAGTGCCGCGGTGCCGAGGTGCGGGAGCTCCTGACCGCCATGAACACAGGCCACACCGGCGGGGGAGGGACCATCCATGCAAACGCTGCCACCGCTGTCCCGGCCCGTCTGACAGCCTTGGGCGCACTGGCCGGCATGGGCCAGGACGCGGTACGGCTGCAGGCAGCCAGCGCCTTGGACGTTGTGGTCCACGTGGAGCGGTCCAGCCACGGGCGGCATGTTGCCTGCGTAGGCGTGGTGCAGGACGGTCCCGGCGGGCTTACCGTGGTTCCGGCGTTGGAGACCAGGCGAGGCCAGCTCGGCACCGGTCCTGCCTGGGAGGCGCTGAGCTCGCGGCTGGGACTGTCCCCCGAGGCGGGTGCCGCCGCATGACACTTCTTCTGGCCGTGGTCCTCGGGCTGGCGGTCGTGCTGCTCTTCAGACCGCCCGGCGGCGCAGCAGGCCGCTTCCGGCGCGCCGTGGGGAGTGCGGGACCAGGCCTCGCCCGTCGCGTTCGCCCCGGGTCCGGTGGCGCCAGAAGGACCGGCTCATGGCGCAACGTGCATCGTGCCGGACCGGAACGGAGTGACCTGTCCCTGACCCTTGTGGTGCAGCAGCTTGCTGCGCTGCTGAAGGGCGGCCGCACTCCCGCACGGCTGTGGGACGAACTGTGGCTGGTCCACGGCGGCCGTCCGGAGCCAGGTTCCGCACAGACGGACGCAGGCTCACGCGCGCCGCAGGACCACACAGGAAGGGCGGAACCATCCCGTGGGCCAGCGGCCGGGCGCAGCGGTCCGAGCCTCAGCGCAGGTTCCCTGGTGATGCTTGGCGCCGTTCGGGCAGCAGCGTTCCGCGGCGCACCGGTGTCTGAGGCGATCAGGAAGGCCGCACAAGCGGAGATTCCGCGCGCCGACAGCAGGGAGTTACGGATCTGGTGTGAGCTGGCCGCCTGCTTTGACATTGCCGAAGCCAGCGGCTGTCCGCTGGCTGATGTCCTGGCGCGGTTTGCGGCACAACTGGAAGTGGAAGACGATGCCGAGGCCGCACGGCAGACAGCCCTCGCCGGACCCAAGGCAACAGTCAGTCTCTTGACGTGGCTCCCACTGATGGGACTGGGCCTGGGAATAGCGTTGGGCGTGGATCCCCTGGCGATCCTGATCGGGACCCCGCTGGGAATGGCGGCGCTCGCAGCGGGAGTGGGCCTCACCATCGCAGGGAGGATCTGGTCCGCCCGCCTGGTCCGTGCTGCCGCCGGGGCCGGTGTGCCATGACGGACATTCTTGCGCCGGGGCTTGCCTTGGCAGTTGTTCTGGCTGCTGCCGCTTGGCTTGCCCTTTCGCAGCCAAGCCGGGTCCGAAAGCGACTCCTCAGACTGCGAGGGGAGGAGGGCGCCGGATCGCGTGGGGACCATAAAGCACTCACTGAAGACGGCCGTCTTCACGGATTGCGTGACACGGCCATGATGCTTGAGCTCGTGGCCGCGATGCTGGACGCAGGGTCAGGCATTGGCCGGTCCCTGGAGCTCGTCGCGGCCTCGGCCTCCACGGACTACGGCAAGGCGCTGGGTCCGGTGGTGTCTGCGCTCGCCATCGGAGCCGACTGGGAAACAGCCTGGCGCAGTTCCGAAGTCCGGCTTCCCGAAATCCTGGAACTGCGTGACGCACTGGGATTCGCCGCCCTGACCGGAGCGCCGTCGTCGGCCATCCTTTACGCGCAGGCCGCCAGCCTCCGCCGGGAAAGATTCCGCGCTGCGGAGAAACGGGCGGCCTCCCTCGGCGTGAAGCTGGTCATTCCGCTGGGCCTGTGCTCGCTCCCGGCCTTCATCTGCCTGGGCGTAATCCCGGTCCTGCTGGCACTGGTGCCGTCCGGGTCCTGATTCCCCGTCCATTCCTCCACAATCCGCTCAAAGCCGCGCTTATCCACTTACAGGATGTTGGCCCTTACCGAGACCTGCGGAGCCGGGAAGAGTCGAATCTGCCGGCAACTCGGCCGGAGCACAGAAGGGAAACGTCACCATGACCATCATCCAAAACAGCCTTTCCGCCGCCCCTGCACCGGAGGTCAGCGCCGGAGCTATGGGCACCGCGCCAGGGGGCTCGGGAGCAGTCGCTAACTCAGGACCGGCTGGCAGGGCAGGGCAACCCCAGCGGGCTGCGGAGCGCGGGACCAACGTTGTGGAGCTATACCCCGGTGCCAGCGAGCGGAAGAAGCGCCGCCGCAGGCTCTCAGGTTCAGAGGCCGGAATGGCAACGGCAGAATATGCAATTGCCACCCTGGCCGCTGTGGGCTTCGCAGGACTTCTCGTCTTCATTCTCCGCAGTGACGAAGTACGCGGATTCCTGTTGAACCTCATCCGCACGGCGCTGGCCTTGCCATGATTCTGGCGCCGGCAGCGCTGCGACGGGCCAATGACCGTTGCAAAGGCTGGGACCAGGTCGGGGACAGCCGCGCGGTGCTGGGACCGGTGGCCGGGGTCCGTCACTGGCGCCGTGGGCCGGGGAATGCCTACGGCGCCGTGACGGCGGAGTTCGCGGTAGCGCTGCCGGCGGTACTTTTGCTCCTCGCACTGCTTTTGGCCGGAGCCTCCGCGGGCGTAACCCAGCTAAGGCTCGAGGAGGCGGCGCGGGCCGGCGCCAGGGCGCTGGCCCGCGGCGAGGATCCGGCGGCAGTGCAGGGGATCGTCAGGACCTTGGCGGGGACGTCGGCAACGGCGTCCGTTGCGGCCGAGGGCGAGTGGCTCAGCGTCACGGTGGCTGACGGTGTGGGCGGACCGCTGGGGGCAACAGTGCCCTGGACGCTGACAGCCAAGGCCACCACGCGGAGCGAAACGCCGGCTGCCATTGGCGATCCTCTGCCATTCGAACCGCCAATGCCGGCCACGATACACGATGACTCATTCAGGCTGGGACATTCTGCGGATGAAGGGGCGGCACACGTCCGGGTCCCGACGGAGGCGTCGGCGTGAACAGGCAATTCGGGGACAACCCGGAGCGCGGTTCGGGAACAGTCCTGGCTGCGGGACTGGCATTGGTTGTCATCATGGCGATGGCACTGATGCTGTTGTTCGCGCAGTCCGCGGTGATGGCCAGCAGGGCAGCGGCAGCGGCGGACCTCGCTGCCCTTGCCGCGGCCGACGCCCTGCGCGGGATCACGTCCGGAGACCCGTGCACGGTGGCCGCCGAGGTGGCGGCCCGCCATGCCGCAGCGCTCGTGAGCTGCACGGAAGGGGCCGGCCAGACCGTCATGGTCCGAACGGAGCTGAATGCACGGACACTGGTTGGCGCCGCCACCGCTCAGGCGCGGGCCGGACCGCCGCCCTGAGCGGCCGTGGTGCTGAACGGCTCCGTGCTGGCCAGGAACTCCGCACCGCGGGGAGGCATTTCACGCGCGTCTTTGAGGAGGACGTCGATGAGCGTGACGGCGGCAGCCTTGTCCAGTGGATTGTTCTTGTTCCCGCACTTGGGGGACTGGACGCAGGACGGGCAGCCCGACTCGCACTCACACGCCTTGATGGCGTCGCGCGTCGCGGAGAGCCACACCTTTGCCTTGTCGAAGCCGCGCTCGGCAAAGCCCGCACCGCCAGGGTGTCCGTCATACACAAAGATGGTGGGCACGCCGGTGTCGGCGTGGACGGCGGTGGACACCCCTCCGATGTCCCAACGGTCACTGGAGGCCACCAGCGGCAGCAATCCGATCGCTGCGTGCTCGGCGGCGTGCAGGGCGCCCGGGAACTGCGCCTCGATGAGCCCGGCGCCCGTCAGCGAACGGTTCTCCACCACAAACCAGACGGCCTTCGTGAACAGATCCCGGGCGCCCAGCTCCAGCGGCTCCTCACCCAGGATTTCATTCGATATTAAGGCCTTGCGCTGAAAGGAAACCACCTGCGTTGTCACTTTCACATCGCCGAAGTGCACGGCAATATCGCCCCAGAGCTCAGTCCGGAGTGTTTCGAGCACTTCGATCTGGGTCACGTCCCGGGCCGTTGTGTAGTAGTCGGGGTTGGCGCGTCGCACCACCACACAGTGGTCGTCTTCGTTCAGGTCCTCCACCACATAGCTGTCGCCCTGGTGTACGTAGATGGCCCCTGTGTGCGCCTGGTAGTGCGTCTGGGGCGAGTCCATGGTCCCGAGAAGGGAGCCGGTGTCGGCGTCGACGATGCTCACCGGTCCGCCTCCGTCGGAACGAAGGTTCACCATGGCTGCAGCGCTCTGGGAGTGGGTCCAGAACCAGCCCGCCGGCCGGCGGCGGAGATAGCCCTGCGCCACGAGTTGGCCCAACAGCTTCTCTGCCGTGCCGCCGAACAAGCCCAGCTCAGCCACGCCCAGCGGAAGCTCCGCGGCGGCGGCACAGAGATGCGGCCCCAGCACGTACGGATTGGAGGGATCAAAGACGGTGGCCTCCACCGACACGTCGAAAATCGCCTCGGGATGGTTCACCAGGTAGGTGTCGAGCGGATCATCGCTGGCCACAAACGCGGCGATGGCATCCTGGCCCGCGCGCCCTGCCCGGCCGATCTGCTGGAACAACGACGCCCTGGTGCCTGGCCAGCCCGCAACCAGGACGGCATCCAGCCCGGAAATGTCGATCCCCAGTTCAAGGGCGGACGTGCTGGAGACACCCAGCAGTTCGCCGGAGCGGAGGGCCTTTTCCAGGGCCCTGCGTTCTTCCGGAAGGTATCCGGAACGGTAGGCGGCCACACGTTGTGGAAGGCTGGGATCCACTTCGTCCAGAAGGCGCTTGGTGATCGAAGCGATAGTCTCCGCACCGCGGCGGGACTTGATGAAGGCGATGGTCCGGATCCGGGACGAAACCAGGTTCGCCAGCAGGTCGGCCGTTTCAGCAACGGCTGTGCGGCGTTCCTTGGCCCCGTTTTCGCCTTTGAGCTCGGTGAGTGCCGGTTCCCAGAAAGCAACGGTGGTGGAACCGTGCGGCGAGCAGTCCTCGGCAACGGCCCGGACCGGCGCTCCGATCAGGCGTCCGAACGATGTGTCTGGCTCGGAAGCCGTGGCCGAGGCGGCGATGAACACCGGACCGGGGTGGGTGGTCCCGGCACCGTAGTACGCGCAGATGCGGCGCAGCCGGCGCATCAGGTTGGCCACGTGCGAGCCGAACACCCCACGGTAGCTGTGGGCCTCATCGACAATCACGTACCGCAGCCGCCGGAAAAAGCTGGCCCACGAGGCGTGATTGGGAAGGATGCCGAAGTGGAGCATGTCGGGATTGGCGAGGATGAAATTGGCGTGGTCGCGGATCCACCGGCGGGACGCGGGGTCGGTATCGCCGTCGTACGTCTCGGCCCGCACGGTGGGCAGTTTCAAGGAACGGATGGCGGCGAGCTGGTCGGCAGCGAGCGCCTTCGTGGGGGAGAGATAAAGCGTCACGGCGCCGTCGTCGTGAATCTTTCCCGGTTCAGACAGGACGCGCAGCTCGGAGCGGTGGATGGCGTCAAGCGCAGGCAGTTGGTAGGCCAGGGACTTGCCGGAGGCGGTGCCGGTGGCGATGACCACGTGCTCGCCACCGTGGGCCAGGTTGGCGGCCTGGATCTGGTGCCGGTAGGGCTCGTGGATGCCGAGGGATCCATATGCTGCCACGAGATCCGGGTGTGCCCACGCTGGCCACGGTTCGTGGACCGCCCGCCGGGCAGGGATGGTGCGGACATGACGCAGCTGTTCCGGGTCCGGGCCTCGGCCCAGCAAAGGAATCAGGGAGTCATGGGGGTTCACCCCAACATTCTTTCACCCGTGGAAAAATTACCCCACGGAAAGGTCGGCACCCTCATCGGATGTGGACAACAAAAGCACGCGGCAAACAGTGGACCAGCCCAGATGGGAATACAGCTTCTGGCCGTCGATGGAGGCCAGCAGCAGGCCGTTCTCCACATCCGGTCCGATCGCCTGCGCCGCGAGGGCCTTCATGATGAAGCTGCCCAGACCGCGGCGCTGGAACGCGGGTTGGACGACAATCTTGTCGAACACCGCTGTCTCGCCCACCACAAAAACCCTGCCGCTGGCCGCCACCGTGTCACCCGAGCGGACCACCGCGTGGTGGACGCCGTCGAGTTCGGACGTGACCAGGTTAAGGTCATCGTCGGAGAGCCACGGATCCTCCGTGTCCTGGGTGGCCATGTCCACAATCATCATGGCCTGCGATGCGGACGTGACGTTCAGTCCGTGTTTTTGGGCCAGCGCCGTGAAGCGGGCAACGTCATTGGTGAGGATGGTCAGGACCCTGGCCGGAGCCTCGGCGGTCTTCGCAGCCAGGGCAGCGAACTCGTCATCGGAGGGGTCATGGGCGAAGTATTCCCACTCCCCGGTGGTATCGGCCCGCAGTGCAGCGGGGAAGCGGCCCTCAACTGATGTCTGGTAGCCCCGGCAGCCGGCCCAGCCAGCTACCCAGACTTCAAGAAGGCGTGTGATGTCTTCAACCAAGGCGTCCGGACTCATGTCATGAGGGTATTCCAGCCCCGACACAAGCAACAGGGGTAGGGTGCGCCGATGTGACTTGCTTATGCAATCGTGACCAGACAAGACTGACGGCATTGGGAGACGGCAGCGGGTGTGGGTTACTGGGTCTGGCTTGCTTGCGGGCTCGTCCCGCTGGTGGCCGGCGCCCTGATCGTCGGTGACGGCGCAGCGGCCCTCGGCCTCAACAATGGCGCCGGTACTTTCGCGGCCGCCGTTACGGCCACCGTGGTGCCCTTCGCCGTAGTCGTCCTGGGATACAGGGCCGCTGAAACCGCCCTGAACAGGCGCGACGCCGCCATCGCGGCGGGGCAACGTTAGACCTGGGCTGCCGGCGGGCCCGGTGCCCGGCAACCCAGTACCCTTAAATACGTGGCTTTGAACCGAATTGTGCTCTTTTACGGCTTTACACCCATCGCGGATCCCGACGCGGTGCGCCTCTGGCAGCGTGCCCTGTGCGAAAAACTCGGGCTGACCGGACGCATCCTCATTTCCAAGGACGGCATCAACGCCACGGTGGGCGGCGAGATCGGCGCGGTCAAGCAATACGTCAAGACCACGCGCGAATACAAGGGCTTCCACGGCATCGACGTGAAGTGGTCCGACGGCGGCGCGGAGGACTTCCCGCGGCTGAGCGTCAAGGTCCGGGACGAGATCGTCTCCTTCGGCGCGCCCGGCGAACTCAAGGTGGATGAGCGCGGCGTGGTGGGCGGCGGCACTCACCTCAAGCCCGAAGAACTGCACGAACTGGTGGCGTCCACGAAGCAGGCCGGCGAGGACGTGGTGTTCTTCGACGGCCGCAACGCCTTCGAAGCCCAGATCGGCAAGTTCAAGGACGCTATCGTCCCCGACGTGGCCACTACCCACGATTTCATCAAGGAGCTCGACTCCGGCAAGTACGACGCACTCAAAGACAAACCGGTGGTCACGTACTGCACCGGCGGCATCCGCTGCGAGGTGCTCTCCAGCCTGATGGTGAATCGCGGTTTCAAGCAGGTGTACCAGCTCGACGGCGGCATCGTCCGCTATGGCGAAACGTTCAAGGACCAGGGCCTTTGGGAAGGCTCGCTCTACGTGTTCGACAAGCGCATGCACCTGGAATTCAGTGAGGATGCCAAAACGATCGGTGAGTGCGTCCGCTGTGCCGCGCCCACCAGCAAGTTCGAGAACTGCTCCAATCCGAGTTGCCGCACGCTGACGCTGTACTGCGCCGAGTGTGCCGCCAGCCCGGAGACGCTGCGCTGTCCCGAAGGCTGCGTGGCCTGAAAGGTGCTGCCGGTTTAGAGCCGGCAGGCAGAAAAGTTCAGAGCCGGGCCAGCCGGTGGGCGAAATTGGCGGGCGACTGCGCTTCAACCTGGAATCGCAACACTGTTTCCTTGGACAGGTAGATCACGCTTTCGCGCCGGGATCCGCAGCGCAGGCTGAGGTCCACCATGGTGAATTCGTCATTGCGGACTTTGAAATCGACGCGCCGTTGGCTCCGGCACACCAGCACCAGGACGTAGGTTCCGGCGGGGAGGGGCGCCGTGGCGTCCGTACGGATTTCCTCCGCACGCAACAGGCCGAAGGTCCTGTGCACCACCTGCAAGCCGGGCCCCACTAGGGACTCTGTCAACCAGGCCTCCATTTCGGCCTCGCGGACGGGATCGTTCCGCCACAGTTCAGCGCGTGGCCCAGGCTCGGTCACTGCCGGCGCGCCCGAGGCGTTCTCGGCGGGCCGCCACCCTTCGTCGTATGTGTATTCACATCCGGCGAGCGCAGATCCGGCCACCAGGGCGCCCGCCGTCCAGACTACGACGGCGGCCCTCACCCGGGTGCGCACGGAGACTGACCGGGACGGGCAAGCGCCCGGACGAAGTACCGCCCTGCGGGGCGGCGGCGCCCCCTGCGTTGCGGGCATACTCCGACTCTATGCCCGGCACGGACCCCAATCCAGAGCCTCGAGGAAGTGAGGGGGAGACTGGCTAGGGGACGGGGTTAGGGGCTGCTGCTTGCCGGGGCAGCGGGGGTTGGACTGGCCGGCGGTTCGGCGGGAGCCGTCTCGATGCGAAGGGCGGCGACCGAGAATTCTCCGCGGCTGGTGGGCGACAGCGTAGCCGTCACCCGTCCGGCAGTCAGCTGCAGGGTGGATTCGAAGGGATCGCCGCAGGGTACCTCAAGGTCAAGGAGCTGGACGCTGCCCTGCGAAACGGTGAGCTTCGCCGCGGGGCCGGGGCTGCAGGCTGCCCGGATGAGATAGGAGCCGTGGTCCGGCACCAATCCCATCAGGCTCGAGCCGGTGTTTCCGATGCCGCCCAGCATCGACGCCACCCGGCGGTCCGTTTCCGGTCCGAGCTGCGCTTCCACCTCGGCGATCAGTTCAAGCTGGCGGACCTGCTCCTGCGCGCTGGGGCCGGCTGGTCCATCGCCAGGAACCGACTGCAGCGCTGTGGAGATCTCGCCCGGCAGGGGTTCGGCATCCGCGTACTCGCACGCACTCAGCCCGCAAACTGCCACCAGCATGCAGGCGGCCGCCGCAGTGCCGCGCCCGGAAAGCGTCCGCACGGAAGCTCTCAGCGGCATGGATCGGCGAGCAACGGAACTTCCCCAAGAAATGCCATTCCCTGAGCCTACCGGCTGGTAGCCGCAACTAACCCGCGGTTACCAGCTGGTAGGCGTAGATCAGCGGCGCGTCAACGCTGGAGGCGCTGAACTCCAGCCGTCCGGATTCCGGCAGTGTGATTTTGACGGACTCCCGCGCGCCGTAGCAGGCCGCCCCGAGGTCGGCGAGTTCCTTGCCGCCGGACCGCACTGCGAGGAAGGCCTTGCCGCCGCCTTCGCAGACAAGTGTCAGCGTGTACTTGCCTCCCGGCACGTTCTCCGTACGCTCAACGGGCTGGGCGTTGAGGATCTTGCCGGCATCCTCGGCGACAATGCCGCTGGCCGACGGCATCGCCGTGGCTTTCCAGGCCGGCACATCGGCGTTCTCCACCGAAAGCTGCTGCGCGCAGCCGGAGACGCCCAGGAGGACAGCTGCTGCGGCCGCGGCGGAGAGGGCGCGCGGCATGGAGGAAGGAAATGGAACCATGCTTCCAACTTACCCGGCCCCATCTGCGCGCCGTGATTCGGGCCCTTGACCTTGACGCTACGTCAACATTTATCGTTGAACCATCAGCCGGACCAGAACGCCCGGACCATCCCGCGAACATAAAAAGGGAGGAACACATGGACTGGTCCATCCAGGGCATAGCCCGGATCACAGGAACCACCAGCAGGACGCTGCGGCACTATGACGAGATCGGCCTGCTCACGCCCAGCCGCACCGGCCACACCGGTTACCGCTACTACAACCAGGCGGCGCTGGTGCAGCTCCAGCGCATCCTGCTCCTGCGCGGGCTGGGCCTGGGCCTGCCGGTGATCAGCCAGGTGCTCGACGACGAAACGGACGCCGCCAAGGCGCTCACCGGGCATCTCGAATGGCTCAAAAAGGAACAGGACAGGCTGGCGCGGCAGATCGCGTCGGTCACACAAACCATCGAAGCAGTGAAAGGAGGTGGCGAAATCATGGCAGGAGACATGTTCAACGGTTTCGACCACACGCAGTACAAGGACGAAGTGGAGGAACGCTGGGGCAACGACGCCTACGCGAAGGGGGATTCGTGGTGGCGCGGCGTGAGCACCGACGAGAAGGCGGCGTGGAAGCAGCGCTCACAGCGGCTGGGCGAGGACTGGATCGCCGCCGCCACGGCGGGTATCGCACCGGACAGCGCGGAGGCCCAGGACATCGCCAGGCGGCACGTCGAATGGCTGACCGGCATCCCGGGCACCCCGGCGTCGGACGCCCGCGGCATGGGTGATGCAGGCAAGATCGAAGTTAGGGCATACGTCACCGGGCTCGGTGAAATGTACGTTGCGGACCCCCGTTTCGCCAAGAACTACGGCGGCGTGGAGGGTGCCGGCTTCGTCCGGGATGCCCTGAAGATCTACGCGGCGGAGAACCTGTAGCCCGTCAGTTGGAGGTCGGCCCGCCAATAGACTTGGGCGGTGACTGATTCCACGCTTTTCCTGGCCGGCAACACCCCCGATGCCCCGCGCAGCGACCTCCCCGGGCTGCTGACGGCGCTTGCCGCGGACCTGCGCCGGGTGGATTACACGCTCGACGGCGTCGCCGGGCTCCTGGGCGAGTCAGCATACCGCGCGCTGAACCGGGACCAGATCATCCCGGCGCTGCTCGCCACCGAAAGCGCCACAGAGGGTGAGCCTGCGAACGTTGAGAGTACGACGGCGGCGCTCGCCGCCGTCGTACGTCTCTGGCTGCTGGCGGAACCGCAGAAACGCGCAACGCTCGACGCCGCCCTGCCCGGGATCCGGGCCGGCGGCCTGGTGGAGCTGGGGCTGCTCGAGCCCGTGCCCGGCGCTGATCAGTCGGCGCAGGACCTGCTGCAGGCAAAAGCGGATCTGCGGCCGTACGGCTGGGAAGGGACCGAAGGGGAAGTCGTTGTCGGCAGCGGCGGCGCCGAACTCTGGGTGGCCAGCGATCTCGCGGCGCATCAGCAGGCTGGCATGCTGCGGCACGACCACGTGCTCGGGATCGGGCAGGCGTCCACCACGCTGGTGCAGACCACCGTCCGCCGCCACGTCGCCAGGGCCCTGGACCTGGGCACGGGCTGCGGCATCCAGTCCTTCCACCTCCTGCACCATGCCGAGCATGTGACGGCAACGGACATCTCGGAGCGGGCGCT
Organism: Pseudarthrobacter adonitolis; assembly: GCF_055412845.1. Taxonomy (NCBI): domain Bacteria; kingdom Bacillati; phylum Actinomycetota; class Actinomycetes; order Micrococcales; family Micrococcaceae; genus Pseudarthrobacter; species Pseudarthrobacter adonitolis. The sequence goes on from NZ_JBVAYW010000010.1 coordinate 90,152, forward strand.
GGCCTTCACCCGGTTTAACCTTCTCCTCAATGCCGAGGCCTTGCACCTGGACCCGGACAGGTTGGAGGACCGGGTCAGCCTTCGGCTAGGGTCGCTCCTGGAGCCCGTCGCCGGGGAGGAATTCGAGCTGGTGGTGTCGAACCCGCCGTTTGTCATCACGCCGCGGACCGTGGGCGAGCAAGCGTCCGGTCAGTTCACCTACCGTGACGGCGGCCTGCCCGGCGATGACATTGTGGCCTCGCTCGTGGTGGCGCTGCCCGGTGCCCTGGCCCCCGGCGGCACCGCGCAGCTGCTGGGCAACTGGGAAATTCCCGCCGGGACCGAGTGGCACGAGCGGCCCAAGAGCTGGATCGGTCCGGGCGCGGATGCCTGGTTCATCCAGCGCGAGCAGGTGGGCCCGGAGCAGTACGCCGAAACGTGGCTGCAGGACGCGTCCGAATCCCGCGACCGGAAGCATTACCGGGACGCCTACGCCGCCTATCTGGCCGACTTCGCGTCCCGGAACGTGGCGGGGATCGGCTTCGGGATGATCTGGCTGCGCCGGCCGCCGGCGGAATCCACGACCACCTCCATCAGCCGTTTCGAGGAAATCACGCACCCCATTGAGCAGCCCATCGGGCCTCACCTGGGCGCCGCCGTCGAGCGTTCCGATTGGCTGGCCGTCAACAGCCTGGCGGACGCGCACCTGCTCGTGGCGGACGATGTCACCGAGGAACGCCATCAGCGCCCCGGCGCCGAGCACCCCGGCGTGATCCTGCTGCGCCAGGGTGCGGGACTGCGCCGGACCAATCTGCTCAGCACCGAACTCGCCGGATTTGTCTCCGCCTGCGACGGCGACCTCTCCGTCGGTCAGATCATCGGTGCCCTCGCGGCGCTGCTCGGCGGGAGTCTCGCCGGGGAGGACGGGTTCGACGGCGATGCGTTCCGGGCAAGGCTGCTCGCCGACGTCGCGAACCTGGTCAGCGACGGGTTCCTGGTTCCTTCCGAGCCTGCTGAATAGTGGTTTGGCGGGCTCCGGAACACCCCAAATCGGGGTCCCGGACGTGCCTGATGAGTCAACGGGTTTTCCACATGAATGCGCACGATTGTCCAAAATATGGTGAACTAGGCCAATATGGGCTCATCTGCCCACGCAACCCTTTTCTGTAGGAGCACCGTGCCAAGCAAGGCCAAAACAGGCAAGAAACTCGTGATTGTGGAGTCTCCGGCCAAGAGCAAGACCATCGCCAAGTACCTCGGCGAAGGCTTCATCGTAGAGGCCTCCATTGGTCACATCCGCGACCTGCCGCAGCCGTCTGAGCTCCCCGCAGAACTGAAGAAAACCTCGGTGGGCAAGTTCGCCGTCGACATCGAAAACGACTTCAAACCTTATTACGTGGTGTCCGCGGACAAGCGGAAAAAGGTCACCGAGCTGAAGGCCGCGCTCAAGGATGCCGACGCCCTCTATCTCGCAACCGATGGGGACCGCGAGGGCGAGGCCATCGCGTGGCACCTGCTGGAAGTGCTCAAGCCCAAGGTTCCCGTGTACCGGATGACGTTCGGCGAAATCACCAAGGAAGCCATCCACCGCGCCATGGACAACCTGCGCGATGTTGATACGGCCCTGGTGGACGCGCAGGAAACCCGCCGCGTCCTGGACCGGCTCTACGGCTACGAGATTTCCCCGGTGCTGTGGCGCAAGGTGGCCCGCGGCCTGTCCGCCGGCCGCGTGCAGTCCGTGGTCACCCGCATGGTGGTGGACCGTGAACGCGAACGCATGGCCTTCAAGGCCGCCTCCTACTGGGACCTCACGGGCCAGTTCGGCGCCGGCGCCGGTTCGTTCAAGGCGAAGCTCGCTGCGGTTGATGGAGCCAAGGTGGCCAGCGGCCGCGACTTCAACGACAACGGCGAACTGACCTCGCGCAATGCGGCGCACCTCAACGAGGAACTCGCCACGTCGCTGGCCGCAGGCCTGCAGGACGCCGATTTCCGCGTCCGGTCCGTGGACACCAAGCCGTACACCCGCCGTCCGGCCGCGCCGTTCACCACGTCAACGCTGCAGCAGGAGGCCGGCCGCAAGCTCCGCTTCTCCTCCAAGAGCACCATGCAGGTGGCCCAGCGGTTGTACGAAAACGGCTACATCACCTACATGCGTACCGACTCCTCGGCGCTGAGCGACGAAGCCGTTACGGCCGCCCGCCGCCAGGCCTCCGAGCTGTACGGTCCGGAGTACATCCCGGCGTCGCCCCGCGTCTACACGAGCAAGGCTGCGAACGCGCAGGAAGCCCACGAGGCCATCCGCCCCGCCGGTGACTCCTTCCGCACCCCCGCCCAGGTTGCCAAGCAGCTCTCCGGCGACGAGTTCCGCCTGTACGAGCTGATCTGGAAGCGCACCGTCGCCTCCCAGATGGGTGACGCCAAGGGTTCGACGGCGACCATCCGCCTGGGTGCCGTGGCTACCGATGGCCGGGACGCTGAATTCTCGGCCTCCGGCACCGTCATCACCTTCCCGGGCTTCCTGGCCGCTTATGAAGAAGGCAAGGACGAAAGCCGCGGGGACGACGACTCCGACGAAGCCCGACGGCTGCCGAACGTGGCCAAGGACGATGCTCTCACGGCGTCGGACATTCTGGCCGTGGGCCACGAGACCTCGCCGCCGCCGCGCTTCACCGAAGCATCGCTGACGGCCGAGCTGGAGAAGAAGGGTATCGGCCGTCCGTCGACCTACGCCTCCACCATTTCCACCATCCAGGACCGCGGCTACGTCCGGAAGCAGGGTTCCGCGCTGGTGCCCAGCTGGATCGCCTTCTCTGTGATCCGCCTGCTCGAGCAGCATTTCACGGATTACGTGGACTACGAGTTCACGGCAGACATGGAAGGCGACCTGGACAAGATCGCCAACGGCCAGGCCGTTGGGTCCGCCTGGCTCAAGCACTTCTACTACGGTGAAGACTCCGATCCGGGCCTGCTCAGCATCGTGAACAACCTGGGCGAGATCGATGCCCGCGAGATCAACTCCGTGCCCATCACCGAGGGCATCACACTCCGCGTGGGCAAGTTCGGGCCCTATCTGGAAAGCTCCATCCCCACGGTGGACGCCAAAACCGGCGAGATCGTGGAGAACTCCCGCGCCAATGTCCCCGAGGACCTGGCCCCGGACGAGCTGACAGCCGCGAAGGCCATCGAACTGATGGAAACGGCTGCGCCGGAGGAACGTGTACTGGGCGACGACCCGCACACCGGGCACACCGTCGTCGCGAAGAACGGCCGCTACGGCGCCTATGTCACCGAGGTCATCCCGGAGATGACCGAGGAACAGCTGGCCAACCAGCCCGTTGAGTACTACAAGAACGGCAAGCCGAAGCCGCCGAAGAAGCCTGTCAGGGCCAAGCCGCGCACCGGTTCGCTGTTCGCCTCCATGACCGTGGATTCCGTGACCCTGGACGAAGCGCTGCAGCTGATGAGCCTGCCCCGCGCCCTGGGCGAGGACGCCGAAGGCAACCTCATCACGGTGCAGAACGGCCGCTTCGGCCCGTACCTGAAGAAGGGCACGGACTCCCGCTCCATCGGCACCGAAGAGGAAATCTTCACCATCACGCTGGAGCAGGCGCTGGAGATCTACTCCCAGCCCAAGCAGCGTGGCGCCCGTGCCGCGGTGGCTCCGCTGGCCGAGTTCGGACCGGACCCCGTTTCCGAGAAGAACATCGTGGTGAAGGAAGGCCGTTTCGGCCCGTACATCACCGACGGCATCACCAACATCACCGTCCCGCGGTCCACGTCCCTGGAGGAACTGACCCGGGAACAGGCCGTTGAACTCCTCGCCGAGAAGCGGGCCAAGGGCCCGGTCAAGCGCACCACAACGGCCCGCAAGGCCCCGGCTAAGAAGAAGGCTCCGGCCAAGAAGTAACGGAGCCGAAGTCGCCGGAACGGTGCAGGCTCGCCGGTACGTACCGGCGACCCCGCACCGTTCCGGCGATTTTCGCATTCTGGCAGCGACTCTGTTTGCGGTGCCGGGCACAACGTGGTCGAGTAGATACATGACTGAACAGCCCGGCACAGCCGATCTCACGCCGCTCAACGACCTCGAGGAGAAGCTCGCCCTGGGTGGCCAGCCCGAGGGCAGCCCGGTGGATGTCATCCTGTCCTTCCTCAACAGCGAGGTCTACGTCATCAGCACCGACGGGATCGAGGGGGAGGATTCCCAGGTGGAGCCGCTGGTATTGGCGAACGCCGACGGCGAGCCCGTCCTTGCGGTCTTCTCGCACCCCAGCCGGGTTGACGAGCAGTACCTTGAGGCGGCCCCGAACGTCCTGGGGACCCAGGGGGCAGCCATCATCGCCAACATTGGCGAGGAGCTGGGCATGGTGATCAACCCCGGCGCCGCCTACGGTTTCGAGATAAACCCGGAGGGCGTCGCCAACATCAAGCGTGACTTCAAGCGCGCCGATGACCTTCCGGACGGCGCACCCGAGGACGCCTCCGCAAACTGACATCTTTTGTGCAGGTTGTGAGTGAGGGCCCGGGCGGGGGAATAATGGCAGGATGCGGCTAGGCGTCCTCGATATCGGGTCAAACACTGTCCACCTTCTTCTGGTGGATGCCCACCCTGGCGCGCGTCCGGTGCCTTTCGCCTCGCACAAACGGCCCTTATCCCTGGTCCAATACCTGGATGCCGACGGTAACATCACGGACGCGGGCCAGCATGAGCTGACCGAATTCGTCCTTGAAGCCTGGGAGTTTGCAGCCAGGCATAAGGCGGACGACCTGCTGGCGTTCTGTACGTCGGCCATCCGGGAAGCCACCAACGGCCCTGCGGTGCTGGCCCGGGTCAAGCACGAAACCACTGTCACCCTGCAGGAACTGACCGGCAGCGAAGAAGCCTCCATGACATTCTTCGCCGTCCGCCGCTGGTACGGCTGGGGTGCCGGACCCATCCTGAACCTGGACATCGGCGGCGGCTCCTTCGAGATGGCCTTTGGCCAGGACGAACTGCCCGAAGTGGCCACCTCGGTGCCGCTGGGCGCCAGCCGCCTCACCCGGGACTGGCTGGCTGAGGACCCGCCCTCGGCGAAGAGCGTCAAGGAGCTGCGCCGCTACATCCGGGCTACGCTTGCCCCCGCGGTGAGGCAGTTCGACGGCCTGGGCCGCGCCAACGTTGTGGCCGGCACCTCCAAGACGTTCCGGTCGCTCGCCAGGGTCGCCGGGGCAGCCCCAAGCGCCGCAGGCCCCTACGTGAAGCGCACACTTAACGCCACGGATCTGGGTGTGTGGGCGCAGCGCATTTCTGCCATGAAGTCCGAGGACCGGCTCTTTCTGCCGGGCGTGTCAGAGGCCCGCGCGCACCAGCTCCTCGCCGGGGCGTTGGTTGCCGAGGCCGCCTTGGAAATGTTCAAGTTCAAGAAGATCAGAATCTGTCCCTGGGCGCTGCGTGAGGGGCTGATCCTGCGCCGGCTCGACCAGCTGGTCTTCGCCGGTCCGCTGGATCCGGCCCCCCATATCGGGGAGCTGGCCCCGGCACGTCAGGCGATTGAGGCGTCCCCCGCCTGAGGCCCCGCCCGCGGCCCGTTTGCCTGAGGCCCGCCTGAAGCAGCGTGAGGCCCGCCTAAAGCAGCGTTGACGCGAAAGCGCCGGCGTCCGCAACAGGAAAATGGGGGGAAACCTGCTGCAAACCACCGGCGCCTCGGGCAAACATCCCCATGCTTGCCGCATCACTCGCACCCTCAATGAGGTAATAACTACGTTAGGCCGCGAAGTTGTGTGCAAGCTGCAGCGAACATGGGAATCCGCTGTGAATCAGTTTCGGCGGGTTCCTGCTATTTTCCGATTCGTTCCATTTCTGCAGCCGCCCACGCGAACTGCAATGATGGAACCATGAGTAACCGAATCGCCTTCCTTGGCTGTGGATCCATGAACGAAGCCATCCTTTCCGGCCTCCTGGGCGCGGGAACCGACCCCGCCGACGTCATAGCTACAGTCAGGCGTGCTGAACGCGCCGAGGAGCTGGCGTTGCGCCACCACGGCATTACGGCCGTCGCCGGCGAAGAGGAACCGGACAACAATAAGCAGGCGGCCAAGGGATCCGCTGTTGTGATTCTTGGCGTCAAGCCGGTCGGCGTCGTCGATCTGGCACGCGAGATCAGCGGCTCCCTGTCCCTGAGCACCATCGTTGTCAGCGTTGCGGCAGCCGTATCGCTGGCGCAACTGGAAGCTGCCCTGCCTCCCGGACAGCCGGTGATCCGCACCATGCCGAACACCCCTGCCAAGCTGGGCCGCGGCGTCGTCTCAGTTTCACCCGGTACCAACTGCACGCCGGAACAGCTCAAGACCGTCAAGGACATCCTGCGTGCCGCGGGCACCGTGGTGGAGGTGCCCGAGGAGCAGGTGGATGCGGTGTCTGCCATCAGCGGCTCGGGTCCCGCCTACGCGTTCTACCTGGCCGAGGCCATGGCAGCGGCGGGCGTCGAGCTGGGCCTTGATCCCGAGCTGTCGCTGCTCCTGGCCCGGGAGACAGTCGCAGGCGCAGGCTTTATGCTGGCCGAGCCGGGCGCCGACCCCTCGGCCCTGCGCAAGGGAGTGACCAGCCCCAACGGCACCACCGAACGGGCCATCGCCACCTTCGACGACCGGGGCATTCCGGCCATCATCGCCGCCGGCGCCCGCGCCGCAGCGGACCGCTCCGCAGAGATCACCAAGCAGCTCGGCTGACTGGGGGCACGACCGCAGGGTTCCCTGGCCTGGGACCACGCCGGCGAGGGACCCTGCCTGAGCTTGCGCAGGCTGGGAGCCGGTGGGGACTTGCGAGGTTAGGGTGCGGGTGGGGACTACGGCCGGGCGGCGAACCGTTCCAGCAGGTCCACGTGACCGGACACGATCAGCATGTCGCGGGCGGACACCTTGGTTTCAGGGCGGGCGTAGGTGAAGTCCTCGCCGGGCGACTTCACGCCCACAATCGTCACGCCGTATTTGGAGCGCACCTTGGACTCATCCAGTGTGAAGCCCACCGTCTCGCGTGGTGGGTACATTTTCACAATGGCGAAGTCGTCGTCGAACTCGATGAAGTCCAGCATGCGGCCGGAGACCAGGTGCGCGGCGCGGACGCCGGCGTCGGCCTCGGGGTAGATCACGTGGTTCGCACCGATCCGGGTGAGGATCTTGCCGTGCGACGGCGTGATGGCCTTGACCCAGAGGTGCTCGATGCCCAGGTCCACCAGGTTCACCGTGATCAGCACGGAGGACTCGATGGACGTTCCCACGCCCACCACGGCGGAGCTGAATTCCTGTGCGCCGAGCTGGCGCAGCGCATCGATGTTGGTGGCGTCGGCCTCCACCACATGGGTGAGGAGCGGCGCCCACTGCTGGACCAGGGCCCGGTCGCGCTCGATCGCCAGCACCTCGCGTCCCTGTTTCACGAGTTGCTCGGCGGTGGACGAGCCGAAGCGGCCCAGGCCGATCACCAGCACGGGTGCGTTGTGGGCGGGGCGGTTGGGCGCTCCTGAGGAATTAGCCAATGATGGGCCTCTCTTCCGGGTAGTGGTACAGCTGGCTGCGTTGGCGCAGTGCCAGCGCAGCGGCGAGGGTGACGGTGCCGACGCGGCCCGCGAACATCAGGGCGGTGAGGACATAAACGCCCGACGGCGGCAGCTCGGCGCTGAGGTTGGTGCTCAGCCCCACGGTGGCGAAGGCGGAGATGGTTTCGAACAGCACCCGGTCCAGGGATGCGCCGCTGATCTGCAGCAGCAGGAACGCTGAGACGGAGACCAGTGTGGCGCCGGCCACGATCACGGAGATGGCCACCCGCATGGTCCCCTGCGGGATGGTCCGGCCGTACACCTTCACGTCGAAGTCGCCGCGGGCCTCCGCAACGATGGCGAGGAACATAACGGCGATGGTGGTCACCTTGATGCCGCCCGCCGTCGAGGCCGAACCGCCGCCGGCGAACATCAGGGCGTCAGTGAGCAGCATGGTGGTGGATTCCATCTGGTTCTGGTCCACCAGGTTGAAACCGCCGGACCTCGTCATGACGGACGCGAAGAGCGAGTGCGTGATCTTGTCCCCGAAGTCCATGTGCCCGATGGTCCGGGCGTTGTCCCATTCCATCAGCCCCCATAGGACCGTGCCCGCGGACAGCAGGATGAAGGACACGTGGATGGTCAGCTTCGTATGGAGATTCCAGTTCTTCCAGTTGAGCCCGTTCTGCTGTAGGACCATAACAACGGGAAAGCCCAGGCTGCCGAGGAACACACCGAGCATCAGCGGGATGAGGATCCACAGGTCGGTCTCGTAGGGAACAATTCCGTCGGAATGAGGCGTGAAGCCGGCGTTGTTGAACGAGGAAATTGAGTAGAAGACTCCATGCCACACCGACTGCCAGAAGGGCTCGCCCAACGTCATAAACCGGGGGATCAGGGCCAATGCCAGAACGCCCTCGATCACCACGGAGGTGACAATGACGATTCGCAGCAGCGTACCCACTTCACCGAGCCGGCCGGCGTTGTTCATGGCCTCCTGCGCGATGAGCTTGCCGCGGACGCCAAGCTTCTTGCTCACCATGAGGGCCAGCAGCGACGCGAGCGTCAGCGTTCCCAAACCGCCCACAAAGATGCCGATCAGGATGACCAACTGGCCGAAGAAGGACCAGTGCACCGCCGTCGAAACAACCGTCAGGCCGGTCACACAGACAGCGGACACCGCCGTGAACAGTGCCTGGTGTATCGGAGTGGCCGTACCGGTGGCGGAGGAGATGGGCAGCGAGAGCAGGAAAGTGAAGACCAGACAGACCGCCGCGAAAGCGCTCAGGGCAAGCCGGGCGGGCGACGTATTGGCAATATCGTCAACGAAGTCGCGTACGCGGGTGAAGATCCAGAGGCCTTCGCGCTCCGGTGCGGCAGGGTGCCAGCTGGCCGGGTTCCGGGGCCTCGACTGGCGTTGCGTCATAGGGGGCTTTTCCTCGGTTGAAACTGTTTCCTCCAGTAGTAAACCACTAATGCCCGCGTAATGGCCGGGCTGGGGCAGTGGTGTCCTCCGGTAGCCTGTCATTGATGACATTCCTGCCCGGTCTCAGCCAGCCCGCGCCGCCGACGATGGTGGTGTGGAATTCGGCCATGACGGCCTACAATTTTGGCCCGGGCCACCCGATGGCTCCCGCACGGCTGGACCTGACGGCGCGCCTGGCCACTAGCCTGGGCCTGCTGGATCTCGCGCATGTGTCCGTGGCGGCCCCGGAGGTTGCCTCCGATGCCGAACTGGAAACCGTGCACTCGCCCGAGTTTGTGGCAGCGGTCCGCCGGGTCAGCGACGACCCGACCTCGCCGGATGAGGCCCGCGGACTGGGCACCGACGACGATCCGGCTTTCGCGGGCATGCACGAGGCTGCCGCGAGGCTGGCGGGCGGATCGCTGCTCGCCGCGTCCGCCATCCTGGACGGATCCGCGCTCCACGCCGTGAACTTCGGCGGGGGCCTGCACCACGCGGCCCGTGACCGCGCCAGCGGATTCTGCATCTACAACGACTCGGCGCTGGCCGTCCAGAGGCTGCTCGACGGCGGCATCCGCCGCGTGGTGTACATCGACGTCGATGCGCACCACGGCGACGGGACGGAAAGCATCTTCTGGGACGACCCCCGGGTCCTGACTATTTCCCTGCATGAAAGCGGACTTACGCTTTTCCCCGGGACCGGCTTCGCGAACGAGATCGGCGGTCCGCAGGCCGAGGGCAGCGCCGTCAACGTTGCCCTGCCGTCGGGCACCGGCGATGCCGGCTGGCTGCGTGCTTTCCACGCCGTGGTCCCGCAGCTCGTGGGCGCTTTCCAGCCGGAAGTCATCGTCAGCCAGCACGGCTGCGACTCGCACCGCTTTGACCCGCTGGCCCATCTGAACATCAGTGTAGACGGCCAGCGCGAGGCGGCCACCGCCGTCGGGAACCTCGCTGCCAGGCACTGCGAGGGCCGCTGGATCGCCACGGGCGGCGGCGGCTACAGCGTCACCGACGTTGTGCCCCGCTCCTGGAGCCACATGATCGCCATCGCCGCCGGGCGCCCCGTTCCGCTCCGGACCTCGGTGCCCGAGGATTGGCGCACATATGTTAAGGACAAGTTCGGCATGGACACCCCGGGCCTGATGGGCGACGACGTGGAGCTCTGGTGGCGGTCCTGGGAAGTGGGTTTTGACCCCAACGACGCCGTGGACCGCACCGTCATGGCCACCCGCAAGGCCGTTTTCCCGCTGCACGGCCTTGATCCCTGGTTCGACTGATCCTTCTTCAACCCGCGGCGTCCGGTCACGGGCGAAATAGTTGATGCCTGGCGGCGTATATGTCGCTAGGGTGGGAGGCATGGTGACAGACGATGTATTTGCCGTCATTGCGGAAGCAACCCGGCGCGACATTTTGGTATCCCTGCGCGCCGGGGACAAGGCAGTGGGCGAGCTGGTGGAAGAACTCTCCGCAAGCCAGCCCACCATTTCCAAGCACCTGAAAGTCCTCCGCGAGGCGCAGCTGGTCAGCATGCGGGCCCAGGGCCAGAAGCGCTATTACGCGCTTAATCCCAAACCGCTTGAGGGGATCGTCAGCTGGCTGGAGACGTTCGACGTCGGCCCGGCGGCCGCCGCCGCCAAGTCACCCCGTGCTGCGGCGGAAGCCGGCACCGAGCAAGCCGTGGCTACGACGCTGCCGGACAACGAAGCCACCGCTGCGGTCCTCAAGCGCCCGGGCGCCGAACTGAGCCCCGCCGTCGTGATTCCGGGCGGAACCTCAGCCCCGCTCAGCGACGACACCGTGCCGCAGCAGATCGGCCGTACTGTGGGCCGCGCCGCCACGAAGGCCGCGGACCTGCTGGCGAACCTCCCCAAGTTCGGCCGCAAAAAGTAGCCCACAAAACTCGGGGCGGAAGCGCGACTTATTTGTTCAGCAGGCGCACGTGGTCCGGGGTCAGTTCGGAGATCTTGCTGACGCCGAGCAGCGCCATGGTGCGGGCCATGTCCTGCTCGAGGATCTGCAGGGTGCGGTCCACGCCCGCCCGGCCGCCGGCCATCAGGCCGTACAGGTATGCGCGGCCGATGAGCGTGAAGTCGGCGCCCAGGGCCAGGGCTGCGATGATGTCCGCGCCGCTCATGATGCCGGTGTCCAGCATGATGGCCGCGTCCGAGTTGTCCTTGCCGAAGGCTTCCTTGACTCCCGGCAGCAGGTGGAACGGGATCGGCGCGCGGTCCAGCTGGCGGCCGCCATGGTTGGAGAGCACCACGCCGTCGGCGCCATGGTCCACCACCTTGCGGGCGTCCTCAACGGTCTGGATGCCCTTGACCACGAGCTTGCCCTTCCAGGTTTCGCGCAGCCAGTCCAGGTCCCCAAACGTCAGCGTGGGGTCGAACATCGAGTTGATGAGGTCGGCCACCGTTCCGGTGTAGCGCGATAGCGAGGCGAAGGTCAGCGGCTCGTGCGTGAGGAAGTTGAACCACCAGGCCGGTCGGTATGACGCATCCAGGACGGTCTTGATGGTCAGTGCCGGCGGGATGGTCATGCCGTTGCGGACGTCGCGCAGGCGGGCGCCGGCGACTGCCGTGTCCACGGTGACCATGAGGGTATCGTTGCCGGCCCTGGCCGCGCGCTCGATCAGTTCCAGCGACCGGTCGCGGTCCGTCCACAGGTACAACTGGAACCAGTTGCGGCCGTTCGGGGCGCCGGCGGCCACGTCCTCGACGGAGGCGGTGCCCATGGTCGAAAGGGTGTACGGAATGCCGGCGGCTTCGGCTGCCTGCGAGCCGGCGTACTCGCCCTCGGACTGCATCATGCGGGTGAAGCCGGTGGGGGCGATGCCCACGGGCAGCCGGGAAGACTTGCCCAGGATGTTAGTGCTGAGGTCGATGCTGGAGACGTTGCGCAGGATGCCGGGCCGGAACTCGATGTCCAGGAAGGCTTCGCGGGCGCGGCGCAGGGTGATTTCCGCTTCGGCGGCGCCGTCGGTGTAGTCGAAGGGTGCCTGCGGGGTACGGCGCTTGGCCATGTCCCGCAGGTCCCAGATAGTGCTGGCCCGCTCCAGCCGGGCCTCCTTGCTGAATGCGGGCTTCTTGAACTGCATCAGCGGGGCCAGGTCCGCGTACTTGGGGATGCGGCGCTTCAACGCGGCCGGGACTCCGGCGGCGGCCGGCTTCGGCGCGGTGGCCGTGGAGACCGGGGTCCCCGTGGCATCCGGGGCCGGCGTGACCTCGGGATTGTTCGGCTGGATGGTGGGGGTCATGGCTTCCTCCGTTGGTGAGCCTGGCGCAGGGGGTCCGGCTGTGGTCTAACCACACTCTAGGCCATGTGGTCCAACCACATTAACTATGATGGCCATATGCGTACGCACCAGCTTGTCCTGACGTGGATCGAAAAGCAGCTCTCCGACGGCCAGCTGAGCGTGGGCGGACGGCTGCCCGCCGAACGGACACTCGCTGAGCAGCTTGCGGTTTCGAGAACCTCGGTGCGCGAGGCGATCCGCATCCTGGAGGCCATGGGGGTGGTCCGGGCCGGGGTTGGTTCCGGCCCGGAAGCAGGGACGGTGGTGATTTCAGATCCGACGGCGGCGCTCGGCTCGGCCCTTCGGCTCCACGTTGCCACTCAGCATCTGCCCGTGTCCGACATCGTGGAAACGCGCATCCTGCTGGAGACCTGGGCGGCTGCGCGGGCAAAGCCCGACGCGCCGGAGCTGGAACAGGCGACCACGCTCCTGGGTGAGATGGACGCCGTCGAACGCGTAGCCCGGACAGCGGATGACTTCCTGGCGTTGGACATCCGGTTCCATCTGGCCCTCGCGGACGCCGCCGGCAATGCCGTGGTCAGTGCCATGATGGGCTCGCTGCGGGAATCCATCCAGGGGTACACCGCCCGGTTTACAGCCAATCTCCCGGACTGGGATGCCACGGCGGCGCGCCTTCAGGCAGAGCACCGTGACATTCTGGCCGCCATCAGGAACGATGACGGCGCGCGGGCGGCCACGCTGGTGGCTGCCCACATCGAGGGGTACTACCGCGAGGCCGGGGTTGGGCGCCCGGCGGCGGACTGACAGCGATTCGACATGGCATTTCGCGGCAGTGTTCGCGAATAACACTGCCGCGAAATGTCATGTCGCGGGGGATCGGGGCGGGTCAGCCGTGGGCCGCAGAGCGTGGCGCCTTGGCGGGGCCGCTGCTGGCCCGGATTTCCAGGCGAGGCTGGTACCGGCCGCCCGGGGCGTTGTGGTCTTCCTTGCGGATGAGTGCCCGCAGTTCGTGCCAGGCCTGGCCGCCGAGTTCGGCAATGGGGACCGCCGCGGTGGTCAGTGTGGGCGTGGTGTAGCGGGCGAAGGGGATGTCGTCGAAGCCGGTGACCGAAATGTCGCCCGGAACGTCCACGCCGCGTTCGTGCAGTCCGCTCATCAGGCCCATGGCCACGAGGTCGTTGAAGGCCAGGATGCCTGTGGCGCCGCTGGCCAGGACCGAGTCCACTGCCCCGTGGCCGGTATCGAAGTCCGAGCCACCGTCGAGCATGGTGACATCCACCTGCGGGTGCCTGGCCTTGAACGCTTCCAGGCCCTCGAGTCGGAGGCCGTTGGAGGCACTGCCTGCCGGGCCGGCCAGGAAGGCCAGACGCGTATGGCCGAGGCCCACCAGGTACTCGGCGAGGTCCTGGACTCCCTGGCCGTAGTCCACCACGAGGCTGGGAATTCCGGCAGCCGCCGTCGTCCGGTTGATCAGGACCAGCGGGTGCAGCGACGGCGCGATTTCCTCGAGCTCGGCGTCGCTCATGCGCGGGGCGCAGAGCACGAGGCCGTCGCAGCGCCGGCGGGCCTCGCCGGCCAGGATGGCTTCCTCGCTGGAGACTTCGAAGGAATCGGCAATCAGGACGCGGTAGCCATCTTCGGCCGCAGCCCGGCTCAATCCGCGCAGGATCGCCTGGAAGGTGGGGTTGGCGAGGTCCGGCACCACAATGCCGATGGTGTCCGTCTTCCCCAGCGCGAGGCTGCGACCCACGGGATTGGGTTGGTATTTGAGCTCGACGGCGGCCGCCCGCACCCGTGCCGCTATGTCTGGGTCCACTGTGAAGTTGCCGTTCATTACGCGCGAAACAGTGGCGTGCGATACCCCTGCCTTCACGGCAACGTCCGCAATGCCGATCCTGCCGGTTGCCGATTTCCTGGCCATGGCCCTGCCTTTCGTTAGTCCCGGTCCCCGTAAGTACCGGCGCCCGTGGGACAGCATACAACGCTCTGGGAAACCGGTTTCCATTCCTTCGGCGAGTCCGGTGGAGGCGTATGCCACCGATAGGGCCTTTCCGGCAGAAAACGCTTTCTGTTAGAGGGGGTAAGGGTTGACGGGAGCGCTCGTCTATTGATAGAAATCATGTAGCGGTACTGAGAAAACGCCTTCTCGTGTTGTCGAACAGCTACTTCTGGGCCACGGTCCAGTGCACCACCCGGGCGGACATCGGGGACCTCGTGGAGCAGCTGTCCGGCCTTGCCGGCCGGGTCCTGTTCGACGGTTGGCCCACCGGCGTCGCAGTGAACTGGGCGCAGCAGCACGGCGGCCCGTACCCGGCCACCATGTCCCTGTTCACCCCGGTCGGCGCGACGGCGGTCCGCCGCTTCCAGCGCCCCGTCGCGTACCAGGACGCTCCCGAATCGGTCCTGCGCCCGGTACTGCGCGAAAGTAACCCGCTCGGCATCCCGCGCCCGCGTGGACGGCGAGCTGGTGCTTCCTTAACCGCCAGCCGCTCAGGCTGCCCGCCGGTTCCCAAAGGGCGACTGCGAAAGGAAGAATCTAGCAAATCATCCATGTTTATCTTGTTGATTGGATAATAATGGATAGGGTTGGATTATGATCTTAAATGCCCCTAATCCGTTTCGGCCCGGCGCCGGTCGCGTGCCGCCTGAGCTGGCCGGCCGCTCGTCTGTGCTTGCCGAGTTCACGGAGATGCTCAACTCTGTCGCTGCAGATGGTGAGGGGGATCGGCCGTGGATCATCTCGGGTCTGCGTGGTGTCGGTAAGACTGTGCTGTTGAACCAGTGTGCCCGGAACGCGGTTGATGCTGGGTGGGTGGTGGTGAAGCTGGAGGCCACGGGCAGCCAGCCGCTTGCAGTTCAGCTGGCCAAGGAGATCTACGTCGCCCTCCGTAAGACGGCAACTATTTCGGAGAAGGTCAGGCGTTCGTTCCGCGACGCTTTCGCGGTATTTCGGTCATTCCAGATCAAGGTAGACCCCAACGGAACCTACGGATTTGGGTTCGACGTCCAGGCGGCCGCGGGCAAGGCTGACAGCGGTCAGCTCTCGACGGACCTGGCTGAAATGCTGGAGGCTCTGGGTGCGGCGGCCCGCGCTGCCGGTATCGGTGTTCTGCTCGCCGTTGATGAGCTGCAGGAAGCCAGTACAACGGATCTGGAAGCGCTCAATGTTGCCCTGCACCAGCTGGGCCAGGATCCGCGGCCGGTGCCACTCGTCTTCCTGGGGGCCGGGCTGCCATCGTTGCCGGCGGTCCTCTCCAGGGCCTCGACCTACGCCGAGCGCATGTACCTCTACCGGACACTTGATTTGCTTGGGGAGGAAGACACCAAGGACGCGCTGGTTACTCCGGCCAGGCGGGAGCGTGTGGTCTGGACGGATGTCGCGTTGACAATTGTCTTGGAGGCAGCGGGCGGTTACCCGTACTTTGTTCAGGCCTGCGGGAAGCACGTCTGGGATGTGGCGGCCTCCAGGACGATTGATGCCGAGGACGCCAGGATCGGTGTTGGCCGGGCCCGGGATGAAGTCGATGCCGGTCTCTACCGCTCGCGCTGGGAGCGTGCCACTCCCGCCCAGCGCGAGTTCATGAAGGCCATGGCCGACGATCGCGATGAGCCTTCCCAAGTCAGCGAAATTGCTGCACGTCTTGGCAGGGTTCAAACGGCCATCTCGACGCCCCGCCAGCAGCTCATTCAGACCGGCGTGGTCTATACGCCCCGTCGTGGGTATCTAGCCTTCACGGTCCCAGGAATGGCCGACTACATCACCAGGCGCGGACACTAGGACGGAGTGAACGGCAGAGCCTACAGCTGCAGCGTGATCGGGAGCTTGAGGCCGTTCACGGTAGCAGAGGGCCAGCGGTCATCGACGGTGGTGGGCTGGCTCATGAGTTGTTCCCCTGTGTCTCGATCAATGCCTCGATGTCTTCGGTACCCAAAATCCCGTCGGCGATGAACACGGTCACGCTGCGGCGAACCGGGGCGCCGGGCTCGGCAATGACCGGCGTATCCCAAGCCAGCGACTGGCCAACTCCCTCGTATCCGTCCACGCGGACGAACCACGGGTCCGTTGACGCCGCCGAGGCCACGAACACGAGCGTGGCCGCGCCGTCTGCCTCCCCGTCGTCGGGAACGGCGCCAACGCCCACGGCGCTGCTGTGGTCAGTCCCGCCGTCGAACGTTCCCGCCGTGAACCCGCCCGACCAGGCGAGCCACGGCGTGACGCTCCCGTGCACGGAGGACTCATCCGCCCCCGAGGGGTCCAGACGCGCGACCCGGAACATTCGGGAAGGCGCCAGAAGAACCCGCCGTAACCGCCCCCAACACGGCCGTTGGAACCCGGGCTGCCCAGGCTCACCGGCTGGTTGCCGGCAGGGGAGATCTACCCGAAGGTGGTCAAGTTCATTGACCTGATCAAGGGCGAACTCGGCGAAGCTCCGGCCCCGCCGCCGAAGGGCGCCGGCGCCATCCAGGAAATCGTCAAGCGCTACACCTCCGAGGTCCTTTTTCAACCGCCTGTCCACTGACGAGGCCGGCAAAAAGGCCGTGGACGAGATGAAGTCCGCGATCAGCTAAGTCCCGTACCGCCGTCGGACTCTTCCGGACGCAGATTCTGTAGGAAGCTTCAGCAGGAAGCGCACGACGGCGGGTGGCAGCTACCGGCCCGGTTGGAACCTTGGGTTCCGGCCGGGACGGCGGTGTTAAGACGGGCGTTGAGGGCGGGACGTTGACGGCGGGCGCTAGCGAGCGTCCTTGTGGGGCCGGCATGGGTAGACCGGCTCCAGTTCGCGTGGTGCACTGGGATCACGTCCGATCATTGGGGGAATCATGAAGGTATTCAGGGTGCCACGCCGAGCAGTGCCGATGGACAGCGCACGGCATCTGCCCAGGCCTCCGGCGCACAGCTCCAGGTGATCACCATCCCGCTGGGCATGCAGAGTGGCGTGGAGGCCAGGCTGCCGATCAACGGTTACTCCGGACTGACGGTGCGGAACGCGTACCTGCGTCCGTGCTCGTCCCCGCTGTTGGAACGAAGTTCCAGTCGAAAGACCCGTTGTCTCGGAGTGTCATCCGAAGGAACCCGTGGGTGTCGCTGAACCGCTTCACGATGTACGACGGACTGCTAGTGAAGGGGCGGAGACCGATGCCTCCCGTGGAAACCTGGAATGCTGTCATCCCGTCACTGACGCACTGGTCAGCGTTGTTCACCGGACATGACCTTTCGTAGTTGTGTTGGGACGCCGACAGGGTCAGACGGACCCGGTGCTTCCACATCACGTCGATCCACGGCTTGTGGTCAGCGGCCCGCTCATGTTCTTCCGTGTTCGACGTGAAGTACGGTTCGTGGTACACGACGGCCAGGTGCTTACCCGCCGCCTTAGCAGCAGCGAGGTCGTTGTCCAGCCACGTCGTCAACGCCCGGGCCTCCCGGGGGTTGTAC
>NZ_JBVAYW010000011.1:0-95640 GCF_055412845.1 Pseudarthrobacter adonitolis
CCGGCCGGCTCTGGGCCACCGCGATGCGCAAGAAGGGCTGGGAAATCCCCGCCCAGCTCGCCCACATCGAGTCCTCCGGCAGCACCCGCCAGGAAGCCAGCTCACTGCTCGCCGCACGTTCCTGAGCCGTAGTTTGTTATCCCTGAGGGCCGGCACCGGACATTCTCCGGCGTCCGGCCCTCAGGCATAAATCACGTAGAATTGAGGAACTATGGCGAACTCCCCTGATTCCAGTAACAGCACTCCGGCGGCCTCCGACGCCCCGAAGCGTGGCCTCTTCTCCCGCAAGCCAAAAGAAGCAAAGGTCAAGAAGCCCAGCCGGCTCAAGCAGATCGGCGAAGTCTTTAACATGACCCGCCGCCATGATCCCATGGTCCCGTGGCTGATGCTGCTCGTGTTCTTGGGCGTTGTGGCTGTCAGCTTCCTGGTGGGGTATTGGCTGGAAAACTGGATCACCGGCCTGCTGATCGGTATTCCGCTGGGCCTCCTCGGCGCCACCCTTATCCTCTCCCGGCGTGCCGAACGCGCCGCATTCGCCCAGATCGAGAACCAGCCCGGAGCCTCAGGCGCGGCACTGGGCACGCTTAAGCGTGGCTGGATCACCGAGGACCAGCCGGTCGCCGTTAACCCACGCACGCAGGACGCCGTGTTCCGTGCCGTCGGCCGTCCCGGCGTCGTCCTCGTCAGCGAAGGCCCCACCTTCCGCGTCAAGCCGATGCTCGACGCGGAACGTAAGCGCCTTGCGCGTATCCTCCCCAACGTCACGGTGCACATGATCGAAAGCGGCCGCGGCGAGGGCCAGGTCCCCATCAGCCAGGTAGCCAAGAAGATGGGGAAGCTGAAGAACGAACTGACCAAGCTTGAGGTGAATGCGGTATCCAAACGCATTGCCTCGCTGGGCAACCGCCTTCCGATTCCCAAGGGAATCGACCCTTACAAAGCGCGTCCCAACCGCGGACGCTAAGACTCTTGAACCGCCCTGGTTCCGGCTTGGCCGGTACCAGGGCGGTTTTTGTCTGCCGGACGCCGCCAACCAGGCGGGCACATTGATTGGAAGTAGCTACATGACGATTCCCGTTAGAACACTTGTTATCCGGGCCTTCCGCGTCCTGGCGGTTGCCGAAGCCTTCAGCTGGGCTGCGCTCCTGGCGGGCATGTACTTCAAGTGGATCGCCAAGACCACCGAACTGGGTGTGGAGATCGCCGGCCCTATCCATGGTGCGCTGTTTGTGGGCTATGGCATCGCCGCCCTCGCCCTGTGGCGGCTCCAGCGGTGGCCCTTCGGCGTGGCCCTGTTCGCGGGACTGTCGGCGGTGTTCCCGTTCGCCGCGGTCGCGTTCGAGCGCTGGGCCGGAAAGCGCGGCTACCTGACGCCCCGTACAGCCGTACCTGCCGGGACAAAGGAAACGGCGGGAGTCTAGCCCCGCGCCGTCAGATGCCGGCATACCGCCGCCGCCAGGTTCCTGATTACTGCTAGCGCCGCACGAGGATGGTATTCATCGCCTTGTCGTGCAGTCCCCGCTGGTCCGGGTCGAAAATTACGGCGGGAATCACCAGGCACAGCAGCACTGACCTCACCACGGCAGCCAGCGGACCCGCGGGCCCGCCGCCCAGGCGCAGCACGTGGATCCCGGCCACGCGGTGGCCGATGCTGTAACCGAGGGTTCCCACGAGCAGCATCTGTTCCGCGGCGAAAATCCCCAACGTGGCCCAGGAGTCACCGCCAAAGGCAAAGTTGCTGATCAGCAGGGCAATCCCCCAGTCAAGGACGATGGCGAGGATGCGCCTGCCCGCTCTGGCGATTGAGCCTGAACCGGATTCGGGCAATCCCAGGCGCTCCCCCGGGTACTTTGAGATGCCGGACGTGTCCGGTCCGCTGAGCCAGGAGCCAATGTCATTGCGATCTACCACCGTCCAAGCTTACCGACTCACCGCCGACCACAGAGTGGAAACCGTTGGACCACACTCTGGACACCGGATAGCGTTACCTGACCAGGACAATTCTGTAACCTGATCAGGGCATTCTGTAACCTGCCCGAAACAATGTGGACACCGACGGGAAATGACGTGTCCATAGGCTGATAGCAGTTTCAAGCAATACCTCCCAAGCAGGGAAACTCGGTTTCCCTGCCCTTCGGATTGCGCTGGATCAGTTGGCTTGCCAGCCAGATATTACATATGCGTAAGGAGCATAGATGTTCAAGACTGCGGACGAAGTCCTCAAGTTCATCAAGGACGAAGATATTAAATTCGTCGATATCCGCTTCACCGATCTCCCGGGTGTGCAGCAGCACTTCAACGTGCCGGCAAAGAGCGTCGACGCGGACTTTTTTGTCAACGGCCAGCTCTTCGACGGATCCTCCATCCGCGGTTTCCAGGGCATCGCCGAATCCGACATGCAGCTGATCCCGGACGTCACCACCGCATTCCTGGACACCTTCCGCATGGAGAAGACGCTTGCGCTGAACTTCTCCATCGTGAACCCCCGCACCGGAGACCCTTACCACCGCGACCCCCGCGGCGTGGCCGAGAAGGCTGAGGCCTACCTCGCCTCCACGGGCATCGCCGACACCGCATTCTTCGCTCCGGAAGCCGAATTCTTCGTCTTTGACAACGTCCAGTACCAGTCCTCCCCCGAGGGCAGCTTCTACAAGATCGACTCCGAAGAAGCACACTGGAACACCGGCCGCGAAGAAGAAGGCGGAAACCTGGGTTACAAGACCCCCATCAAGGGCGGCTACTTCCCGGTTTCCCCCACCGACAAGCAGGCTGACCTCCGCGACGCCATGTGTATCGCCCTGGATGAGGCAGGCCTCGAGGTCGAGCGCAGCCACCACGAGGTAGGCTCTGCCGGCCAGGCTGAAATCAACTACAAGTTCACCACCCTGACCCATGCTGCAGACGACCTGCAGAAGTTCAAGTACGTCGTCAAGAACACGGCCGACGCTTGGGGCAAGTCCGTGACCTTCATGCCGAAGCCGGTCTTCGGCGACAACGGTTCGGGCATGCACTGCCACCAGTCGCTGTGGACCAACGGCGAGCCGTTGTTCTACGACGAAAAGGGCTACGCCGGCCTATCCGACATGGCCCGCTGGTACATCGGCGGCCTGCTGAAGCACTCCTCGGCCGTCCTCGCCTTCACCAACCCGACGGTGAACTCCTACCGCCGCCTGGTCAAGGGGTTCGAAGCTCCGGTCAACATGGTGTACTCGCAGGGCAACCGCTCCGCCGGTATCCGTATCCCCATCACGGGCTCCAACCCCAAGGCCAAGCGCATCGAGTTCCGCGCTCCGGACCCCTCGTCCAACCCGTACCTGGCCTTCGCTGCCCAGCTGATGGCCGGCATTGACGGCATCCGCAACCGCATCGAACCGCCGGCTCCGATCGACAAGGACCTCTACGAGCTGCCCGCAGAGGAAGCCAAGGACATTCCGAAGGCTCCGGGCTCGCTGGAAGAGGCACTGGAGGCCCTGAGGGAGGACAACGAGTTCCTGCAGGCCGGTGGCGTGTTCACCCAGGACCTGATCGACACCTGGATCGAGTACAAGTACGAGTACGAGATCCGCCCGCTGTCCCTGCGCCCGAACCCGTACGAGTTCGAGCTCTACTACGGCGTCTAGCCAGATCCGCGGCTGAACCCGTTCAGTCCGCCAAACAGTCCGCCCGGGCTGCCAGCATCAACGCTGCAGCCCGGGCGGACTTTTTTTGTCCCTAAGGTGGAGGCTGGCTCCAGACATGCTGAGACCGGGAGCCAGCCCCCTGACATGTGTTCCCCGAGACGAAGACTTTTCAAGCCTTCCCCCCAACAAGGTTTGAAGAACACCGCCAATCCACATGATCGGGCAATGTGGAGCCGGATGCAATGCCCGTCCGCCGTGTCTGGACGAATTACCCCGTGAAGCTCCGGTACATGGTCCGTTGCGGTCCGGAACTGCCGCCCAGGTATTGCCCCTGGTCCACAAAGCCGGCGGTCCTGTACGCGGACAACCCGGCCGGGTTGGTTTCGTTGACGGAAAGCACGACGCCGGCCTCGTCGGTTCCGCGCCTGGCGGTCAGTTTAGCGGCAGCCTCCACCGCGGACGTTGCCGCCAGCGGCCCGAGTCCCTGACCCTGGTGGCGCCTGTCGATCAGGAAACCGCGCAACAGCCAGGCAGAATCCTCGTCCGGCCAGCCGGCCAGGCGCGCGGCACCGGCCTGGAGGGTCAGCACCCCGACGGCGTAGCCCGCAGCCTCCACGACATAAGGGAACCGCGAATCCTCCTCCAGTCCCGCCAGGACCATGCGGAGCGGGTCGCCAACGAAGCTGCCTTGTCCCGGGCCCAGTTCAAGGTTGGCTACCTCGCCCAACTGGATGGCAAGGGCATCAGCATTGAGGTCATCCAGGGCGATGAGCCAAACAGAATCAACCCGGTTTTTCAGGTCGGCTGTCCGTCTGATCCGGCGGGAGCCCCGCCGTCGGCCGGTGGACCGGCAGGGTCCATCCAGAGGACCTCCCACAGGTGTCCGTCCGGGTCCTGGAAACTGTGGTTGTACATAAAGCCGTAATCCTGGACTTCCTGCGACGTCGTGCCCCCGGCGGTCAGCGCCTTGCGCACCGTTGCGTCCACGGCTTCCTTGCTCTCCACTGAAAAGGCCATGATGGCTTCGGTGGAACTGGTGGCGTCGGCCACGTCCCTGGAGGTGAACGTCTTGAAGAAACCCTCCACCAGGAGCATGACAAAGGCGTTGTCGTTGATGATCATGCAGGTCGCGTTTTCATCGGTGTAGTCCGGGTTGAACGAGAAACCCAGGGCGGTGAAGAAATCGACGGACCGCGTCAGGTCCTTAACGGGCAGGTTCACGTAAATTTGCGTTGCCATGGCCCCCAACCTAGCACCGCACCGCCGCGGCTGTCTGCAGGCTTCCGGGGAGGACCCAGACAGCCGCTAATGGCCGTAGAAGGCCTTCTCGAACACCGCCCGGGCACGCCGGCTGAGGCGGAGGTAGTCCTCTTCCAGGGCGGCCGCGTGGCCTGGTTCGTAGCCGCACCAGCGGGCCACCGCCTCCAGGTCCCCCCGTGCGGATGGCAGCAGGTCCGACGCCCTGCCGCTCCAGATGACGTTGGCGGACCGGATCCGGCTGGCGAGCCGCCACGCGCTGGCCAGCAGCTTCGCGTCAGGGACGGTGAGCAGGTCCAGTGAGGCCGCGGCTTCAAGGGCCTCCACCGTGGACGCTGTCCGCAGTTCCGGGTGCTTGGCCGCGTGCTGGAGCTGAAGTAGCTGTACCAGCCACTCGACGTCGCTCAGTCCCCCGCGGCCAAGCTTCAGGTGGCGTGCGGGGTCCGCGCCGCGCGGCAATCGCTCCGACTCCACCCGCGCCTTGACCCTGCGAACCTCCCGGACATCCTGCTCCGAAATCGACTCCGGGTACCTGATCGGGTCGATGAGGGCCAGGAACTCCTCGGCCAGGGCATCGTCGCCTGCCATGGGCCGGGCCCGCAGCAGCGCCTGCGCTTCCCAGATCAAGGACCATCGGCGGTAATATTCGGCGAACGAATCGAGGGAGCGGACCATGGCGCCGTTCTTGCCTTCGGGCCGAAGATCCGCGTCCATCTGCAGCACCCGCTCCGCCATGATGGCCGGTTTGAGTGGCTGGGTGAGCAGGCTGGACACCTTGGCGACAATCCGGGCCGCCTGGTCCTGCGCTTCCTCGTCGGCATAGCCCGGCAGGGCGCGGTGCACGAACATCACGTCGGCGTCGGAGCCGTAGCCGATCTCGCGGCCGCCCTGGCGGCCCATTGCCACCACCAGCATCGCGGTTTTCAGCGGTCCCTCAGCGGAGACGATGCCTTCGGCCACGCGCAGGGCGCCCAGCACCGCTGCCCGGTCGGTGTCCGCCAGCGCCGCGCCCACCTGGTCCTGGTTGAGCAGCCCGGCAGAATCCGCAATCGCGATCCTGAGGATCTCCCGGCGCCTGATCAGCCTGATCAGCCTGATGGCGTTTTCCGGGTCCGAGTGTCGCGACATTTTGGACGTGATCTCCTGCCATTGGGCTTCGAAGCCCAGTGGCACAAGGTCTTTATTGGTGCCCAGCCATGCCACCGATTCCGGCGACACCTCCAGCAGGTCAGCAATCAGCCGTGAATTGGAAAGTACGTGGCACAGACGTTCGGCCGCGGCTGTGGAATCGCGGAGCATGCCCAAGTACCAGTGGGTGGTGCCAAGGGCCTCACTGACGCGCCGGAACGCGAGCAGCCCGGCATCGGGGTCAACACCTTCGGCGAGCCAGTCCAGCAGGATGGGCAGCAGCTGGCGTTGCAGGGCTGCCCTCCGGCTGACACCGGCGGTGAGCGCCTCGATGTGCCGCATCGCGCCCTGCGGATCACGATAGCCCAACGCGGCCAGGCGACCCTGGGCGGCCTCCGGCGTCAGCCTGGCGTCTTCGCTGCTGAGTTTCGCCGCAGTGTTCAGCAGCGGGCGGTAGAAGATCCGTTCGTGCAGTTCGCGGACGGAGCGTTTGGTCTTCTGCCAGGTGGCCAGCAGCGAAGCCGGTGGCGGCCGATCATTGGAGAACGGGCCAAGCACTGCCTTTGCGAGGGCACGCAATGCCGCTTCGCTCACTGGCATCAGATGCGTCCGCCGGAGCTGGAACAACTGGATGCGGTGTTCCAGGAGGCGCAGGTATCGGTAGGCGTGATTGAACGCGGCAGCGTCAGACCGGCCGATATATCCCCCGGCTGACAGGGCCGCTATGGCTGCGGTCGTATCCCTGCATCGGAGCGTTTCGTCGGATTTTCCGTGTACCAGCTGGAGCAGTTGGACGGTGAACTCCACGTCTCGGAGGCCGCCGCGCCCAAGCTTGATCTGCCGCTGTTCCTCCGCTGCCGGGATATGTTCGGTGACCCGTCGGCGCATTGACTGCACGGATTCCACGAAACCTTCGCGGCCCGCGGAACTCCAGATCAATGGGGCCACGGCGTTTTCGTACCGCTCCCCCAGGTCCTTGTCGCCGGCAATGGTCCGGGCCTTGAGGAGCGCCTGGAATTCCCAGCTCTCGGCCCAGCGGGCGTAATAGCTTTCGTGGGAGGCCAGGGTACGGACCAGCGGGCCGGACTTGCCCTCCGGCCGGAGGTTGGCGTCCACTTCCCAGAGACCGGGTTCGCGTGCCACCGAGGAGATGGCCCGGGAGATACCGCTGGCCAGGGCTGTGCCGATGGTACTGGCACGGGCATCGTCCAGGTCGCCGGCATCGATCACGTAGATGACGTCGACGTCGGAAATGTAGTTCAGTTCCCGGGCTCCGCATTTGCCCATCCCTATGACCGCCAGGCCAAGGTCGGCTACCTCTTCGGCACTGAACTGCTCAGCAGCCTCGGCACGGGAAACTGCCAGTGCAGCTTCGATCGCGGCCCCTGCCAGGTCCGCGAGTTCAGCTCCGACTGCGGGCATAAAGTCCAGCGGGTCAGCGGCGCACATGTCCTTGACGGCCAGGTCCACCACCCCGCGGCGGTAGGCCGACCGCAGCGCGGCATAGGCGTCGGTTCCGGTCATTCCCGCCACGGGCCGGGCTGACCCGGGTTCTGCGCCGACAGATTTCAGGAGGACAGCGCGGAGCTGTTCCGGATCTGCCTGAAGTGGCTCGGGACTGGCCGTGACTTCGAAGGCATCGAGGTGTTCCGGGTGCCGGATGAGGAATTCGCCCAGCGCCTCGGAGGCCCCGAGCACCCGGTAGAGCGGCTCACTGGTCTCGGTATCGGCCGACGCCAGGTCCCGAAGGAGCGGGTGTTTTTCAATCAGCCGCACCAAAGACTGCAGCGCGGTGTCGGGGTTGGCGGCCATCTGCAGGCCGGCGAAAATCCTGTCCCGGTCCAGGCCGTCCAGTTCCGGGGCAGCCAGGAAGCGCTCACCCTTCTCCAGATCACTGAAGCCGGCTGAGATGAGGCGGCGGGCGAGGCTCACCGCCGCCTAAAGGATGCCGAGGTTGCGCTGCAGTTCGTAGGGCGTCACCTGGAGCCGGTAGTCCTGCCATTCGGCACGCTTGTTGCGCAGGAAGTGCTCGAAGACCTGCTCACCGAGGATCTGCGGCATCAGTTCGGAGTCCTCCATGGACCTGATGGCATCGTGAAGGCTGGCGGGCAGGGGGTCGTGGCCCATGGCACGGCGCTCGGCGGAGCTCAGTGACCAGACGTCGTCCTCGGCTGCGGCGGGCAGGTCGTAGCCTTCTTCGATCCCCTTCAGCCCGGCCCCCAGCAGGACGGCATAGGCTAGGTAGGGGTTCGCCGCAGAATCAATGCCACGGTATTCGATGCGGGCCGACTGGCCCTTGCCGGGCTTGTACAGCGGGACTCGGACCAGGGCCGAACGGTTGTTGTGGCCCCAGCTGAGGTAGCTCGGCGCTTCGCCGCCGCCCCAGAGCCTCTTGTAGGAGTTCACGAACTGGTTGGTCACAGCCGTGAACTCGGGGGCATGCTTCAGGATGCCGGCGATGAACTGGCGGGCCGTCTTGGAGAGCTGGAATTCGGCGCCCGCCTCATAGAAAGCGTTGGTGTCGCCCTCGAACAGCGAGAAGTGCGTGTGCATCCCGGAGCCGGGGTGGGCGGTGAATGGCTTGGGCATAAACGTGGCGTAAGTCCCCTGCTGGAGGGCCACTTCCTTGATCACCGTGCGGAACGTCATGATGTTGTCCGCCGTCTGCAGGGCGTCCGCATAGCGCAGGTCAATCTCGTTCTGGCCGGGACCGGCCTCATGGTGGCTGAACTCCACCGAAATACCCACGGACTCCAGCATGGTCACTGCCGTGCGGCGGAAGTCCTGCGCCACGCCGCCCGGGACATGGTCGAAGTAGCCGCCCTCGTCGACGGGTACCGGCGCACCGTCGGGTCCCGGCTGCTGGGATTTAAGGAGGTAGAACTCGATCTCCGGGTGCGTGTAGCAGGTAAACCCCATGTCCGCTGCCTTGGCCAGCGTGCGCTTGAGGACGTTGCGGGGATCCGCGGCCGACGGTTCGCCATCGGGAGTCAGGATGTCGCAGAACATGCGGGCCGTTTGCTCGGTCTCACCGCGCCAGGGCAAGATCTGGAACGTGGCCGGATCCGGCTGGGCCAGCATGTCGGCTTCAAAGACCCGCGCCAGGCCTTCGATGGCTGATCCGTCAAAACCGAGCCCTTCCTCAAAGGCACCTTCAACCTCGGCCGGGGCAAGTGCCACCGATTTGAGTGAACCTACGACGTCGGTGAACCACAGGCGTACGAACCGTACGTCGCGCTCCTCGATTGTGCGCAGGACAAACTCTTGCTGGCGGTCCATGATGGCCTCTTCTCCGGTCAATCGTTCATGCCCCGGGTCCGCGGAAGCGGCGGCCGGCAGCAGTTCACCATCACTTTACTAAGCAATCCGCTCCAATGCGGGAGACGGCACCGCACGTAACACAGCGTTAACACAGCAACCGTGGTCGGTACCGCAGTCCGGTGGCAAAAATTCCGCAGGGAAGGTCGCCTAATATGACGGGGATCACGGCCTGGCGGCCCGTCCGCGGTGGCTAGGACTACTACTGCCGCATTACGCTCTTGCCATGGCCTCAACCAATAGCTCGGAGTCAAGCGCGTCCGCTGAAGTACACGCACCCTACGGAAACGGACCTGCACCGGTGCAGCCGCCGTCGTCGGAAGTGAACGCGAAGCCAGCACCCAGGGTGCGCATCCACCACCTGCAGCAGGCCAAGAGGGACGGCAACCGCTTCGCCATGCTGACCGCCTACGAGCAGTACAGTGCGGAGATCTTCGACCAGGCCGGCATCGAGGTCCTCCTGGTAGGCGATTCGGCATCCAACAATGTGTTCGGCAACGAGACCAGCCTCCCGGTCACGGTGGATGAACTCCTGCCCCTCTGCCGCGCCGTGGCGCGGTCCGCCAAGCGCGCCCTGGTGGTGGCAGACCTGCCGTTCGGCAGTTATGAAGTTTCGGCGCAGCAGGGTGTGGAAACAGGCGTCCGGTTCCTCAAGGAAGGGCTGGCCCATGCTGTCAAGATCGAGGGCGGAAAATACTACGCGGAAACCGTCAGGGCCATGGTCCAGGCCGGCGTCCCGGTCATGGCCCATATCGGCTTCACCCCCCAGAGTGAACACGCGCTGGGCGGTTACCGGGTCCAGGGCCGCGGGGATGACGCGCAGCGCCTGATTGACGACGCCGTGGCGCTGGTTGAGGCGGGGGCGTTCGCCGTCCTGATGGAAATGGTTCCGGCGGACACGGCAGCCGCCGTTGACGCGGCGGTCAGCGTGCCGACGGTCGGGATCGGCGCGGGCAATGCCACCACGGGGCAAGTGCTGGTGTGGCAGGACATGGCCGGGTTCCGCGGCGGCAGGATGGCGAAGTTCGTCAAACAGTACGCTGACCTGCGCACTACGCTCAGTGACGCAGCGAAGGCGTACGGCGACGAGGTCCGTTCAGGCCAGTTCCCCGGCCCGGAACACTCCTTCTAGGCGGGTTCCGAGCAGACACCAAGCTTGCGGTTCAGTCGTCGTCGCCCTTTTCCCAGGCCTCGTTCCGGGCCCGGACCTTTTCGAGGGCATGTTCGGCCTCTTCCCGCGTTTTGTAGGGGCCGATCAGCTGGCTCCAGTCCGAGAGTGCGTCTTCTTCCACCTCGTGGGTGTTCACGTTGTACCAGTACTCAGTCATCGGTGCTCCTCGTTCCGGCTGACGGGGGCCGGCCGTGATCCACGTAACTTAAACGTGGACGCGGACAGCTTGGGGCTTCCAGTTACTTGGCCTAATGCGGGGCCTTATATGATCAATCTATGCCTTCCCTAGCCTCGACTGCACCCACCGGCACCCTTACCCGGGGAACCGTCAGCCCGCAGCTCCCCGTTCCAGCGTCCATCCCGCGCCCGGAATACGTGGGCAAGCCCGGCCCGGCCAAGTTCACCGGCTCCGAGATCAAATCCGCCGAAACGGTTGAGAAAATCCGGACCGCCAGCCGGATCGCCGCCCAGGCCATCGTTGAGGTGGGCAACCACATCACACCCGGCGTGACCACCGACCAGTTGGACAAAGTGGGTCACGAATTCCTGCTGGACCACAAGGCCTACCCGTCCACGCTTGGTTACCGCGGGTTCCCGAAGTCCCTGTGCTCGTCGCTGAATGAAGTAATCTGCCACGGCATTCCGGACAGCACCGTGGTGCAGGACGGCGACATCCTCAATATCGACATCACGGCTTTCATCAACGGAGTCCACGGCGACACGAACCACACCTTCCTGGTGGGCGACGTCGACGACGAATCGCGCCTGCTGGTGGAGCGCACCCGGGAATCCCTCAACCGTGCCATCAAAGCCGTGGCTCCCGGCCGGGAGATCAACGTGATCGGCCGCGCCATTCAGTCCTACGCCAAGCGTTTCGGCTACGGTGTGGTGCGGGACTTCACCGGCCACGGCGTCGGCGAAGCGTTCCATACGGGCCTGATCATCCCCCACTATGATGCAGCGCCGGCCTACAACACAGTCATCGAGGCTGGCATGGTGTTCACAATCGAACCCATGCTGACCCTCGGCACCGTCGAATGGGACATGTGGGAGGACGACTGGACAGTTGTCACCCGCGACCACAAGCGGACCGCCCAGTTTGAGCACACGCTGCTGGTGACAGAGTCCGGCGCCGAAATCCTTACGCTCCCCTG
Organism: Pseudarthrobacter adonitolis; assembly: GCF_055412845.1. Classification (NCBI taxonomy): domain Bacteria; kingdom Bacillati; phylum Actinomycetota; class Actinomycetes; order Micrococcales; family Micrococcaceae; genus Pseudarthrobacter; species Pseudarthrobacter adonitolis. The sequence goes on from NZ_JBVAYW010000011.1 coordinate 11,649, forward strand.
AAATTTTCCGGTCAGCCATCCGGCCGACCTGCCCGCCCTGCCACGAACGGAACAACATTGGCCAAGAAGGACGAGAAGTCGCACAAGAACGCCCCGCTGATCGGCATTGACATCGGCGGTACGGGGATTAAGGGCGGCATCGTCGACCTGAAAAAAGGCAAGCTCCTGGGTGAGCGGTTCCGCGTGCCTACGCCCCAGCCCGCCACCCCTGAGGCCGTAGCCGACGTCGTAGCGCAGGTGGTTGCCGAGCTTTCAAGCCGCCCGGAGGCACCGGCCGCGGACTCGCCCGTGGGCGTCACATTCCCCGGCATCATCCAGCATGGCGTGGTCCACTCGGCGGCCAACGTGGACAAGAGCTGGCTCAACACCGATATTGATGCATTGCTCACCGCACGGCTTGGCCGCCCGGTGGAGGTCATCAACGACGCCGACGCCGCCGGGCTGGCGGAGGCCCGTTATGGCGCGGGCAAGGGTGTGGACGGAACTGTCCTGGTGATCACCCTCGGCACCGGAATTGGCTCAGCATTCATCTTCGACGGCCGCCTCGTCCCCAACGCAGAACTGGGGCACCTGGAGATCGACGGCTTTGACGCCGAAAGCAAAGCCTCAGCCGTGGCCCGCGAACGGGACGGACTGAGCTGGGAGGAATACAGCGTGCTGCTGCAGCGCTACTTCGCCCACGTGGAATTCCTCTTCTCGCCCGAGCTGTTCATCGTGGGCGGTGGCATCTCCAAGCGCGCGAACGAGTATCTGCCGCACCTGAAACTGCGCACCCCGATCGTGCCGGCTGAACTCAAGAATGAGGCCGGGATCGTCGGTGCCGCCGTCGAAATTGCCGTGAAGCACAAGCTCACAAAATGACCGGTGGCTGACCGGCGCCGAAGGGCAGCCGGGGCCGGTGGTGGCGGCGGCTTCCCCTCCGCGGCCACCACCGGAGCTTACAGGGGGCTCTTTTCGGAGTTCTTGGCGGGCGCCGCCGCGCGTTGCGTGCCTTCTTCCACGGACTCGTGGCGGAGCAGTGCAATGGCGGTCTCGAAGTCCTCAAGGGATTCGAAGGCCTGGTACACGCTGGCAAAGCGAAGGTAGGCCACCTGGTCAAGCTTCTGCAGCGGACCAAGGATAATCAGGCCCACTTCATGGGCATCGATCTCGGCCGCGCCCGAGGCGCGGATCTGTTCCTCCACCTCTTGGGCAAGGAGCGCCAGGTCATCTTCGCTGACCGGTCGGCCCTGGCAGGCCTTACGCACGCCGTTGATGACCTTGCTGCGGCTGAAGGGTTCGCCCACCCCGGAGCGTTTGATCACCGAAAGGCTGGTAGTTTCCACGGTGGTGAACCTGCGGCCGCATTCCGGGCACTGCCGGCGGCGGCGGATGGCCGAGCCGTCATCGGCCATGCGGCTGTCCACAACGCGGGAGTCCGGATTGCGGCAAAATGGACAATACATGGTGTCCCCCTCCCTCGATGTCTTCTGGCGCCGATGTTTCCGGCCCGGCGGACCTCTCCGTGTCTCAGTTTACGACTACATGTTGCGGAATAACAATCCTGTAATTACCACATGTGGTGGTGCCTGCGGCATGCCCCGCAGACCTGCTGCGTCAGCGGGCCTCGTGGAAGCGTGCTGTGACAGCTTCTCCGTGCGCCGGCAGGTCCTCGGCACCGGACAGGCTCACGATGTGGCCGCTGACTTCCTGCAGCGCAGCCCGGCTGTAGTTGATGACCTGGATGGCACGCAGGAAGGTGGTGACGTTCAGTCCGGAGGAAAACGCCGCGGTCCCGCTGGTGGGCAAGACGTGGTTGGACCCGGCGCAGTAGTCGCCCAGGCTGACAGGACTGTAGTCCCCCACAAAGATCGCCCCGGCGTTCCGGATCCGTGCAGCTACCGCCGGCGCGTCCGCGGTCATGATTTCAAGGTGTTCAGCGGCGTAGGCGTCGCAGGCGGCGATGCCTTGTTCCAGGTCCTCCACCAGGACAACTCCCGACTGCGGGCCGGACAGCGCCTCACATACGCGCGCTGAGTGCTTGGTGCTGGCCGCCTGCCGGTCCAGTTCGGTGCGGACTGCCGCGGCCAGGTCCTCCGAGTCCGTGATGAGCACGGAAGCAGCCTGGGGGTCGTGCTCCGCCTGGCTGATCAGGTCTGCTGCCACGAGGTCAGGTTGCGCTGTTGAATCAGCCAGGATGGCGATTTCGGTGGTCCCCGCCTCGGAATCGATTCCCACCACACCCTTGACGAGGCGTTTCGCCGTAGCCACAAAAATGTTTCCCGGACCCGTGACTACATCAACGGGCTCCAGCGCCGGCCCGGCGTCATTTGCGGCCACGCCGTACGCGAAGGCAGCGATGGCCTGCGCACCGCCGATGGCGTAGACCTCCTCGATGCCGAGCAGGGCCGCTGCCGCGAGGATGGTGGGGTGCGGGAGGCCGCCGAAGTCCTTCTGCGGCGGCGATGCCAGGGCGATGGACTGCACTCCCGCAGCCAGCGCCGGGACAACATTCATGATGACCGACGACGGATAGACGGCGAGGCCGCCGGGGACGTACAACCCGACCCGCGATACCGGCACCCAGTTCTGGCTCACCAGCGCACCGTCGCCGAGTTCGACGTCGAGATCGCGCGGCCGCTGCCCGTCCGCGAAGCGCCGGGCCCGTCTGATGGATTCTTCCAGCGCGCCGCGCACCGCCGGATCCAGCTCCGCCAGCGCCCGGGCCAACGAGGCCGCCGGGACCCGCGGGTGGACCTGCTGGACTCCGTCGAAACGGAGTGCCAGGTCACTGAGGGCGGTGAAGCCGTCCGCGCGGACGGCTTTGATGATGTCCAGTACCTTTTGTTGCGCATCCGCCACGGTGTGCTGCCGGGCACGGGGAACAGCGGCGCGCAAACCGGCGAGGGTCAGGCCCCTGCCCCGAAGGTCGACCGTCCGGAAGCTGACATCGGCGGCAGGAGGGGTGGCGGGAAATTCAGGAGAAATGGTCACCGGTCCATTTTACGCGCCGGGTGCGTTGCCTTCGGCTACTGGCGTGCCCGCTCTCCCGGGCCCGCTCTTGAGCAGGCTCATCAGGCTCAGGACAAATACGGACGTGGCAGTCGCGGCCGGCCACAGGATAAGCACGGGCAGGGACCGGAGCGAGAACGCGACGCTGGCATTGACCGACGTATCTGCAGGCCCGCCCCACAGCTGGCCCGCAAGCACGCCAGTCAGCCACGCGATCAGGGCCCCGCCCAGTCCACCGGCCAGGCCCAGGAGAAAGGCCGCCTGCGCATTGCGGCCGCCCTTATCGGTCAGGAAGACGGCCACCAGGCACCCGGCGAAGACACACAGTCCAGCGAGCGTGAGGTCCCTGAGCAGCCATACCTCCGGATTAGTCCCATCCGCCAAGGCCGGGTTGCGGGTAATCAGGTTCATCCCGCCTGGGGCGAGCACCCACCACAGCAGGCCGACGGGAACACCACCGGCAGCAGCAGCGGCAAACCATTTCCACGGCAGCCGGGACGACCGGCGGCTGATGTGTTCTCTCATGAAACAAACCTTAACAAATGTCGGGTGTGGCCGATCAGATGACGTGGGCAGTCTTGACAGATGACGTGCTGGGTCAATCCATTGCTCCCTGTTCCGGCGGGGACTAATACCCTTAAGGAAGAGTCCATTTCAGCCTGCTTTTTCAGGGAGCCACGTTCAAGATGACAGACAAAACGCCGTTCGAGGGCACCTTCAAGGAAATGTTCCGGAGGCATGCGGCCGGGGTCGCCATCATCACCGTGAACTACCAGGGCGAGCCCTACGGCTTTACCGCCACGTCCGTGGCCTCGTTGTCGGCACAGCCGCCGCGGTTCACCTTCAACATGGCGCGCAGTTCAAGTTCCTGGGCGGCCGTGGCCAACGCCACCCACCTCGGCGTCCACATGCTGGGTCTGGAAAACCAGGCGCTGGCCGACCGTTTCGCGCGCACCAAGGACAGGTTCGGCGGGGACCACTGGGAACTTGGCCCGCACGATGTCCCGATCCTCAAAGACGTCGCAGGCTGGCTGATCGGCAAGATCCAGATGCGGCTCTCCTTCGAGAACAACGCCGTGGTGGTAGTCGAGGTTGTGGACGGCAAAGTGGGCGACGACGGTTCGCCGCTCCTGTACCACTCCGGCGGCTATGGCCAGCCGGTCCCGCTGGACTACGAGATCTAACTATCGGAACCTAGTTATCCAGGCAGGTTGGGCCCAGGAGCACCTTCAGGTCGCCGAACAATGACGGACTCGGGTTGACCCTGAGATGGACGGGCAGCCCCATGACTTCCGTCCGGGTGTCCCCCTGCAGGTGCAGCCTGACTTCCGAGTTCCCCCGATGGTTCCGAAGGACATCCCCAAGTTCCGTGACAACAGCCTCGGTGGCCTTGTGCGTAGGCATCAAAATGAGCACGGGGCCATTGGTTCCTTCACTGAGGTCCGGAACGGACAGTTCCATGCAGTTCAGCGTCACGGCACCGTCGTCCCGCCGCTGCAGGCGCCCCTTGACCACCACGATCAGGTCCTCGGCAAGGACCGACGCGATGGGGCCGTAGACCTGGCCGAAGAACATCACCTCCATCGAACCGCCGAGGTCTTCGATTTCGGCACGGGCATAGGCGTTGCCACTCGCCTTGGCGATCCTGCGGCTGAGCGAGGTGATCATTCCGGAGATGGTGATGATGGCGCCGTCCTGCGGCCCGTCTTCGCCGATGATCGAAGTGATGGACTGGTCCGCGTGCTGGCTGAGGAGTCCTTCCAGGCCCTGCAGCGGGTGGTCTGAAACATACAGGCCGAGCATGTCGCGCTCAAACGAGAGCTTGTCCTTCTTCTCCCATTCCGGCAGGTCGGGAATCTCAATGCTCAGCGACGCTTCGGATTCTGCCTCCTCGAAACCGGCGAAGAGATCGAACTGGCCGATCGCTTCGTTTCGCTTGAGGGTGATGACGGAGTCGATGGCCTCTTCATGGATCATCGCCAGCGCGCGCCGGTGGTGGTTGAGGGAATCGAAGGCTCCGGCCTTGATCAGGGATTCAATGGTCCGCTTGTTGCAGACCACAGCAGGGACCTTCATGAGGTAGTCCTTGAAGGACGTGTAGGCGCCTTCCTTTTCGCGCGCGGCCACCATCGCTTCGACGGCGTTGACGCCCACGTTGCGGATGGCGCCCATGCCGAAGCGGATGTCGGTGCCTACCGGGGTGAAGTTCAGCGCGGATTCGTTCACATCCGGCGGCAGCACTGTGATACCCATGCGTCGGCATTCGTTGAGATAAATTGCCGATTTGTCCTTGTCATCGCCGACCGACGTCAGCAGGGCAGCCATGTACTCCGGCGCAAAGTGCGCCTTCAGGTATGCGGTCCAGTAGGAGATCACACCATACGCGGCGGAGTGGGCCTTGTTGAAGGCGTAGTCGGAGAACGGCAGCAGGATGTCCCACAGAGTCTTCACGGCGGCCATGGAATAGCCGTTGTCCTGCATGCCCTGGGAGAAACCTGCGAACTGCTTGTCCAGCTCGGATTTCTTCTTTTTACCCATGGCGCGCCGCAGGATGTCTGCCTGCCCTAGGGAATAGCCGGCGAGTTTCTGGGCCACGGCCATCACCTGCTCCTGATAAACGATCAGGCCGTAGGTCCCGCCGAGGATTTCAGCAAGAGGTTCCTTGAGTTCGGGGTGGATCGGAATGACTTCCTGGATCCCGTTTTTGCGCAGCGCATAGTCGGTGTGCGCGTTGGCGCCCATCGGACCGGGCCGGTAGAGCGCGAGCACGGCGGAGATGTCTTCGAAGTTGTCAGGCTTCATCAGCTTCAGCAGGGAGCGCATGGGCCCGCCATCAAGTTGGAACACGCCCAGGGTGTCGCCCCGGGCCAGCAGTTCATACGAGGCCACGTCATCAAGGGCCAGGCTGTCCAGGTCCAGGTCCAGTCCACGGTTGAGCTTGATGTTCTCCAGGGCGTCGGAAATGATCGTCAGGTTCCGCAGGCCGAGGAAGTCCATCTTGATCAGGCCCAGGCCCTCGCACGTGGGGTAGTCAAACTGCGTGATCACCTGGCCGTCCTGGATGCGCCGCATGACCGGGATGACGTCGATGATGGGGTCCGAGGACATGATGACGCCGGCGGCGTGCACGCCCCACTGGCGTTTCAGCCCTTCGATGCCAAGCGCCGTCTCGAAGACCTTGGCGGCCTCGGGATCAGTAGCGATCAGCTGGCGGAAGTCACCGGCCTCGCTGTAGCGCTTCGAGTCCTTGTTCTGGATGTCCGCGAGCGGAATGTCCTTGGCCATCACAGCCGGCGGGAGTGCCTTGGTCAGCTGCTCCCCCATGCTGAACGGGTAACCCAGCACACGGGAGGAGTCCTTTAGCGCCTGCTTCGTCTTGATGGTGCCGTACGTGACAATCATGGCCACGCGCTCGTCGCCGTATTTCCGGGTCACATAGTCGATGACCTCAGACCGGCGCCGGTCATCGAAGTCAACGTCGAAGTCAGGCATGGACACACGGTCCGGGTTGAGGAACCGTTCAAAGATCAGGCCGTGCAGGAGCGGATCAAGGTCCGTGATGCGCATGGCGTACGCCACCATGGAGCCGGCTCCGGAGCCACGGCCCGGACCGACGCGGATGCCGTTTTTCTTTGCCCAGTTGATGAAGTCGGCCACCACCAGGAAGTATCCCGGGAACCCCATGGAGGTGATGACTTCGAGCTCGTAGTCTGCCTGGGTGCGGACTTTGTCCGGGACACCGCCCGGGTACCGGTATTCCAGTCCGGTGGCAACTTCCTTGACCAGCCAGGATGTCTCGTCCTCGCCCGGCGGGCAGGGGAACCGCGGCATGTAGTTTGCGCCGGTGTTGAACGAGACATCGCAGCGCTCGGCGATCAGCAGTGTGTTGTCGCAAGCATCCGGGTGGTCCCTGAACAGCTCCCGCATCTCCTGCGGGGACTTGAGGTAGTAGCCGCTGCCCGAGAACGCGAAGCGGGAGCCGCCGTTGTCGTACGATGGCTCCAGCAGTGTGGAACCTGACTGGATGGCAAGCAGGGCCTCGTGTGCCTTGGCGTCGTGTTCGTGCGTATAGTGCAGGTCGTTGGTGGCCACCAGTGGCAGGTTCAGATCCTTGGCCAGCCGCAGCAGGTCCCCCGTGACCCGGCGTTCGATGTCCAGGCCATGGTCCATCAGTTCGCAGAAATAGTTCTCCGCACCGAAAATGTCACGGAATTCCGAGGCGGCTTCCATGGCCTCGCGGTACTGGCCCAGCCGCAGGCGGGTCTGCACTTCGCCCGAAGGGCAGCCGGTGGTGGCGATCAGGCCTTCGGAGTATGTGTTAAGGAGCTCACGGTCCAAACGCGGCCACTTGCCGAAGACTGCGTCCAGCGAGCCAATGGACGAGGCCCGGAAGAGGTTGCGCATGCCGACGTTATTATAGCTCAACAGCGTCATGTGGGTGTAGGAGCCACCGCCGGAGATGTCGTCCTTGCGCTGGTGTTCCTCGCCCCAGCGGACACGGCTTTTGTCCGTCCGCGCGGTGCCGGGGGTGACGTAGGCTTCGACGCCGATAATCGGCTTGATCCCCTGGTCCGTGGCGCGCTTCCAGAAATCGAAAGCCCCGAACAGGTACCCGTGGTCGGTGGTGGCCAGGGCCGGCATCCCGAGGCGTTCAGTCTCGTTGAAGAGCTCGCCCAGGCGGGCTGCGCCGTCCAACATGGAGTATTCGGTGTGGTTATGGAGATGGACGAACGAGGCATTGCTGGAAGTCACCGCACCATTCTAAGCGCTGGCGGACCGCCAACGGCCCAGCGACCCAGCCGCTACGCCTCCCCGGACGCCAGGACTTCCAGGGCAAAGGCCAGGTCCTGCGGGTATTCGCTGGTAACCGTCACGCGCTCCCCCGTTGCCGGGTGGTCGAAGCCGAGCTGCCGGGCATGGAGCCATTGCCGGGTCAGGCCCAGGGTGGCGGCGAGCCGAGGATCCGCCCCGTAGGTAAGATCTCCCGCGCACGGGTGGCGCAACGCTGAAAAGTGGACACGGATCTGGTGAGTGCGCCCTGTCTCAAGGTGCACCTCCACCAGAGTGGCCTTGCCAAACGCCTCCAGCACCTCGTAGTGCGTGATCGACGGCCGGCCGTCTTCGATCACGGCAAAGCGCCAGTCGTGTCCGGGGTGGCGCCCGATTGGTGCGTCGATGGTGCCTTCCAGGGGGTCGGGGAGCCCCTGGACCACCGCGTGGTACACCTTCTCCACAGTGCGCTCCTTAAATGCCCTCTTCAAGGCCGTATAGGCGCGCTCCGTTTTGGCCACCACCATCACCCCGGACGTGCCGACGTCGAGCCGGTGCACGATACCCACACGTTCAGGCGAGCCCGACGTCGAGATGCGGAATCCCGCTCCGGCGAGACCGCCGACTACGGTGGGCCCTACCCAGCCGGGGGAAGGATGCGCGGCAACGCCCACCGGCTTGTCCACAACGACAAATTCGTCGTCGTCCAGCAGGATTTTCAGGCCTTCCACAACTTCCTCCACCACTTCGAGCGGGTCCCGTCGTTCAGGCACCGTCACTTCCAGGACATCGCCGGCGACCAGCCGCGCGGACTTACCGAGTTTCCTGCCGCGGCTCACCACGTTGCCTTCGGCAATGAGGGTTGCGGCCATTGAACGGGAAATCCCCATCAGCTTGGCGAGCCCTGCGTCCGCCCGCGTTCCGCCGAATGCGTCGGCGACTACCACCCGCTCAGACATCGTCCGTGTCTTTCGGCTGGGCCGCCTCTTTCCGTGGCGCCGCGACGTGCCGTGAGCCATCAAGGGCGATCCCCCGCAACGTCAGGATGCAGATGATGACCACTGCTGAGACCACCGCGGAATCGGCGATGTTGAAGATCGCAAAATTGGGCAGTTGGATGAAATCAACTACGTGCCCCATCCCGAATGAGGGCTCCCGGAAAAGCCTGTCCGTGAGGTTGCCCAGGGCCCCGCCCAGGAGAAGACCCAGTGCCAGCGACCACCAGGCTGAGCCCACCTTGCGCACTTGGAACAGGATGGCGATGGAGACACCGGCCATGATGATGGAGAACACCCACGTGACATTTTCCCCGATCGAGAATGCGGCGCCGGAATTGCGGATGAAGTACCAGTGCAAGAGCGGCGGCAGCACCGGGATGCGTTCACCCTCCGCCATCGATGACGTCACCCATAGTTTTGTCAACTGGTCCAGGACGTACGCAATGACCGCGAAACCGGCGAAGAGCGAGAGCAGGAGTGCCCGCCGGGGGCGGGCCGATGAAGGAGAGGTGTTTGCGGCGTCAGCAGCGAGGTGGTCAGTCATGATGCTTTCATTTGTAAACCGATGTTAATCCCAAAAGCCGGTGGCCGAGGAATCCTCAGCCACCGGCTCTCAGAATACGTGCTTGAAGGACTAGTTCGCTTCGACCTCAGGCGCCGCCACGGAACCGCGGGCGTCAAGGTCGCGCAGCTGGCCTTCGATGTAGGCCTTCAGGCGTGAGCGGTAATCGCGTTCGAAGCCGCGGAGCTGCTCTACCTTGCGTTCCAGGACGGAGCGCTGCTGCTCGAGGGCACCGAGGATCTTGCGCGACTTCTCCTGGGCATCGTTGACCAGGCTGCTGGCCTCGATCTGGGCCTCGGCGATGATCTTGTCCTTCTGGGACTGACCGTCGGCGACGTGACGGTCGTGCATCTGCTGCGCCATGGCGAGCAGTCCGGCAGCGGATTCGGCCGAAACCGTGCTTCCAGCGGATGCGGCGGGCGCAGCAGCCGGAACGGCCGCAACACGTGCTACCGGCTCGGCTTCCTTCTTCTTGGCGGCGTCGGGGGCTTTCGCCTCGACCTCGGCCTTCGCCGGAGACTCAACCTTGTCAGCCTTGACGGGCGAGGGAACCTTCTCGACCACCGGGGCGGACGCAGCGGAGCTGGCCGGCACGCCGGAACCTGATTCTGCAAGCTTCTTGCGGAGCTCGTCGTTCTCCTGGTTCAGGCGCCTGAGTTCCACAACGATCTCGTCCAGGAAGTCATCAACTTCATCCTGGTCGTAGCCTTCGCGGAACTTGGTCGGCTGAAAGCGCTTGTTGACAACGTCTTCTGGCGTCAAAGCCATCTGGTCACCTCATTGGTCTAGTTAGTCAGTAGGCCTTCCGGCCGTCAAAACTACGGTACCTAAATTTTGTCTGGTTCCTCTAATTCAACACTGGGTGTCAAACCGGAGATTTCTTCGCGTCGCAGAGGGAGTTCCAATTCCAGGAACTTCGCCTGCGCCGCTAGGTCTTGTCGAAGATTACGCGAAACCCCTGGTGACCGCCATCGCGATGCTGACGGCGATGAACAGCACCAGAAACCCGAGGTCCAGGGTCACCCCTCCGAGCCTCAACGGCGGGATCAGCCTCCGGAGCCCCTTGAGCAGCGGATCGGTGATCGAGTACACCGTGTGGGCCACTACGAGGGCGACACCACGCGGACGCCATTCCCTGGCAAACATCTGGACCCAGTCAAAGACCAGCCGGATGATCAGCGCCACGAAGAACAGCAAAAGGGCGATATAGACAAGTCCGAAAACAATTCCCATGACTTAACTCATATCTCCATGTCCATTCCGGATACCGCGGTGCCCTGCCAATGTTTCTTGTCTATTTCAGCACAGATGCCAGACAGGTGTACCTGTCTGGCATCTGGAATAAGCTCAGGGCTAACTTTGATTGAAGAAGCTGGCCTGGGTTTCGCTGACCTTCTTGTCATCGCCAATGACCTCAATGTACGACGGCGACAGCAGGAAAACCTTGTTGGTGACCCGTTCGATGCTGCCCCGGAGCCCGAAAACCAGGCCGGCCGAGAAGTCGACGAGACGCTTGGCGTCCGCTTCGCCCATGTCGGTCACGTTCATGATGACGGGGATGCCGTCCCGGAAACTCTCACCGATGAGCTTGGCGTCGTTGTAGGACCGCGGGTGGATCGTCGTGATCTGCCGAAGCCCGGACGGTTCTTCGCGGCTCGAGGCCGCACGCTTGATGGGGGTCACTGGTGCGCGGTATTCCTCTTCGGGGGCGTGTGATGACTCGCGGCTGACATCGCGGACGGGTGCCGGTGCACGGCGTTCCTCGCGGTCAACTTCCATCGAATCGTCCTCGTCCTTACGTGTTGTGGTGTGCTCGGACTCGTAGTGTTCATCGCCGTCGGCGAGCCCAAGATAGATCATTGTCTTGCGCAGAGCGCCGGCCATGGTCGACTCCTAATCGTGTCCGTAGGCGGGCCGCCCAATGACTTGACAGCCTTGAATCCCCCGCCACTCACTTCCTATGGGTTCGACGCTACCCCACGGCGGGACGCGATCCGAGAATATCGGAACCGATTCGCAGGTGTGTCGCTCCGAAACGGATGGCCGCTTCCAGGTCCTGGCTCATGCCCGCCGAGATGGCCATTGCGCCGGGATGCTCCGCTACCAAGGCCGCCGAAATGGCTGCCAGCTTTTCGAACGCAGCCTCCGGACTGGTGCCCAACGGGGCGACAGCCATAACGCCCGCCAGTTCCAGTCCTGCGGCAGCCGCCAGCCGCTCGGCCAGGGGCGGTATCTCCGCCGGAGCTGCGCCGCCGCGGTGGGCGCCGGCGTCGTCGTCGAGGCTGACCTGGATGAAGCACTCCAGGGCTCCCCGGCCTGTCCGCTCCTGTTCCGCCGCGATGGCGCGCTCGAGGCCATCCACCAGGGCCACCCGGTCCACGGAATGGATGGCCTGTGCGTACTTGGCCACGGATTTCGCTTTTTTGCTCTGCAGCTGCCCGACGAAGTGCCAGTTGAGTCCGAGGCCTGCCAGTTCGGCCGCCTTCGAGGAGGCTTCCTGATCCCGGTTCTCGCCGACGTCGCGGACGCCCAGCGCGGCCAGGCGCCTGATGTCCGTGGCCGGATGGAACTTGGTGACCACAATCAGCGTGGGCAGTTCCCCCGCCCGGCCTGAGTTTTCGACAGCGGCTTCAATGCGCCGATGGACGCCGGCGAGACGCTCCGCCAGCTCAGCCATCCGCGCCGGGTTGTCCTCCACCATGCCCTCATTCATGTGACCACACCAGTCCGGCAAAGCGGCCAGTCGTGTTGGATCTGCGGTAAGAGAAAAGCTCTTCCTTCTCGAGCGTGCATGGACCCGCATATTCTACGACGACGCCGGCAGCTTCAAGTTGGCTCTTCGCCCCCGCCGGGAGATCCAGCGCCGGCGTGCCCCAGGACGTGGCAGCCCACGTCGCCGGCACCTGCGCTGCCACTTGGGCGCGCAGGTCGGCGGGCACTTCATAGCAACGCCCGCAGATTGACGGGCCCAGCCAGGCGCGGATGCCTGTGGCCCCAGCCGAGCGCATCCGCTCCACTGCCGCCGGGAGAATGCCGTTTGCTATCCCCGGCCGGCCTGCGTGCACGGCAGCGAGGACCGGACCGCCCGGTCCCTGCCCCACGAGCACCGCCGGGATGCAGTCGGCCACCATCACCGCGAGCGGCAGTCCCCCCGACACCATGGCATCGGCGGTCGGCGCTGGCGTGGCCGGCTCCATCATTTCCACGGCAGTGCCGTGGACCTGCTCCATGAACCGGAGGGAACCACGGGCCATGCCGGCCGCGTCCTCCAACGCCTCGCGGCGCTGGAGAACGTCAACGGCGTTGTCCCCTACGTGCAGGGCGAGATTGCCGGCCTGGGTGTCTGTGAACGCCACACTCACACCAGGACACACTTCGGCCCGCCAATAGAACAACCCGGGCCCTACTTCAGGAAGTCGGGGACATCCAGGTCATCGGCGCGGTTCCCCGAGAGGTCCGGCTCCACAACTGAGGGCAGGTCGACGTCGAAACCTGAATCGGCGGGGACCGCCGACGGGCGCTGCTGGCCCCAGTTACTCAGGCCCGACGCACCGACGCCGGCGTGGACGGGCTGGACGTTGTGCTGGTGGTTCCCGCCGGAAGTGGGGGCCTGAGCCGGCGCGGGCGCCGCGGCGGGCCGCTGCGGTGCAACCTGCGGCTGCGACTGGTCCATGGAGGGAGAGGTGGCCTTGACGTCGTCGAAACCGGCGGCGATGACCGTGACACGGGCCTCGTCACCGAGTGCGTCGTCGATCACGGCACCGAAGATGATGTTGGCTTCGGGGTGGGCCACTTCCTGGACCAGGCGGGCAGCTTCATTGATTTCGAACAGGCCGAGATCTGAACCGCCCTGGATGGAGAGCAGGACACCATGGGCGCCGTCGATGGAGGCTTCCAGCAGCGGTGACGCAATCGCGAGCTCAGCAGCCTTCACCGCACGGTCTTCACCGCGGGCGGAGCCGATGCCCATCAGCGCGGAGCCCGCGCCCTGCATCACGGACTTGACGTCCGCGAAGTCGAGGTTGATCAGGCCGGGGGTGGTGATGAGGTCCGTGATGCCCTGGACACCGGACAGCAGGACCTGGTCAGCGGAACGGAAAGCGTCCAGGACGGAGACGTTGCGGTCGCTGATGGACAGAAGCCTGTCATTCGGGATGACGATCAGCGTGTCCACTTCGTCACGGAGGGCGTCGATGCCCGCCTCGGCGGAGCCAGCGCGGCGGCGGCCCTCGAAGGTGAACGGGCGGGTCACAACGCCGATGGTCAGGGCGCCGAGGGAGCGGGCGATGCGGGCAACGACGGGCGCACCGCCGGTACCGGTGCCGCCGCCTTCGCCTGCGGTGACGAAGACCATGTCTGCGCCGCGGATGACCTCTTCGATCTCCTCGGCGTGGTCTTCGGCAGCCTGCCTGCCAACCTCAGGATTCGCCCCGGCTCCCAGGCCGCGGGTCAGCTCACGCCCGATATCGAGCTTGACGTCTGCATCGCTCATCAACAATGCCTGCGCATCGGTGTTGACAGCAATGAATTCGACGCCGCGAAGACCGACCTCGATCATGCGGTTGACTGCGTTCACGCCACCGCCGCCGATGCCGACGACCTTGATGACGGCCAAGTAATTCTGCGGAGCTGCCACGTTACGTGTCCCTTGTTCGTGTCCTATTGCGAAAACTGGTGGAGTCGGGCTTGAAACTTCGAACCTTAACCCTCGAGTTGAAGGTTATAGTTATGTCAAGTAACTCATGTTGGAACGCTATTTCCTATGGTTCGGACATTCAATAACCGGAGCCGCGTGTCGCGGGAATACCGGGTAAATAAAGCGTTCAGCGTGTCACCGGATGCCGGGGCGCGCTCACATCGTACACACGGACGGGGTTCTTCGGGTCCGCGGGAACCTTCAGCAGGGCTTCAAGCACCTTCGCCTTGAGCTCCTTCTCCCCCGCGTTCCCCCAAATGATGGTCTGACCATCCACCAATTTGAGCTCCACGGCGTCCACAGACTGGGCGGACGCGTTGGACAGCTTCGACAGCACGTCCAGCGGGAGCGCACCGAGGACCGCGGCGGTGGCCTGGAAGAGATCCTTGCCGATGGCTCCGGCGCCGCCGTCGATCACGGGCAGGGCAACCGCGGCCGGGTCCGCAGGGCTGGCCAGCACCACACCGTCCACATCCACCAACTCGTACTGCTCCCCCTGCTTGACCAGGGCCACGGGAACCCGCTCCAGCACCTGGACCACTAACCCGGACGGCGGCCGTGCCTGGGTTGAGACGGACTTGATCTGGACGAGGGGTGCCAGGAGGCGGCTGACCTCCTCATCGCTGATCTGGGGCAGGGGTTTGCCCTTCAGGGGCTCCAGTGCGGCCTGGACCTGTTCCGTGGTGACAAGCCGGGTCCCAGAGACCGATACGGTGCCAACGGCGAGGACCGGCGAAAAGATTGCGGCGGCCAGCAGCGCACAGACCAGAGCCAGGACAGTACCGAGGGCCACCTGAAAGTTCCGTTTGCGGCGTTTTCCGGGCGGCTCCGGGAAGGCCAGCACATTGTCAGTGCCTGCCGGTGCCTTGTTAGTGCCCGCTGGTGCCTTGTCCGCTGACCGCTTGCGGTCGGCGTCCTTAGCTTTTTTTCGGCCGGGCAAAGAAGGGGTGTCCGCTTCCGGGGCGCTTTTGGAGGCCGAGATGACCTCCGGTTCCGCCGGCGCGGGTGGCTGCCGCCTGCCCGGTGAGGCGTAGGTGGGCCGGCGCGGACTACCCACCGAGAGCCTGCACGATCTGCGGTCCGAAGGCCGTGACATCCCCTGCCCCGACGGTCAGGATGATATCGCCCGGCCCGGCCGCGTCCGTAAGGGCAGCAACCGCCCCGCCCGATTCCACCAGGCGTCCGCCGGGAGCGAGGTGTTCGGCGATGAGCTGGCTGCTGACCCCTGGGATGGGATCTTCGCGCGCGGGGTAAATGTCCAGGACCAGTGCGGTGTCTGCAAGATTCAGCGCCTCTGCGAACTCTTTGGCAAACTCCCTGGTGCGGGAGAACAGGTGCGGCTGGAACAGGACATGGACGCGGTGCCCTCCCGCCACGGATCGCGCAGCCGTGAGTGCGGCCCGGACCTCGGTGGGGTGGTGGGCGTAGTCGTCATAGACGCGCACGCCACGCGCCTCGCCTTTCAGTTCAAAGCGCCGGGAAGCGCCCGAGAAGTGCGCCAGGGCACGCGCGGCAGCTTCGGCGTCGACCCCCAGCTCCAGCGCGACGGCGACGGCGGCGGCGGCGTTCAGCGCGTTGTGCCGGCCCGGGACCTGCAGCTCCAGGGCGAACCGTCCGGCGGGTGAGGAGACCGCCACGTCCCCCGGGCCGCCGTCGTGCAGCACCAGGTCCGACGCGTCCGAGGTGCCGTACAGCACCACCCGGGTGTTGCCCCGCACGAGCGTGCGCTCTGCGAGGGCTGCGGCGCCGGCGTCGTCAGCGCAGGCAATCAGGACGCCGTCGGCCGGAAGCAGCGCCGTAAAGCGGTCGAAGGACTCGTAGACGGCCTCGGCGGTGCCGTAGTGGTCCAGGTGATCGGGTTCGACATTGGTGACCACGGCAATCCTGGGCCGGTAGTTCAGGAAGGACCCGTCGGATTCGTCCGCTTCGGCCACAAAGACCCCGGACGTGCCGTGGGCGGCATTGACGCCGAGCGCAGGCACGTTGGCACCGATGGCAAACGACGGATCCATCCCGGCGCCCTGGAGCAGGACGGTGATCATGGATGTGGTGGTGGACTTGCCGTGGGTCCCTGCCACGGTCACCACGACGTCACCCGCCATGGTGGCCGCCAGTGCCTCCGAGCGGTGCAGCACTGGCAGTCCGGCCGCTCGTGCGGCCACCAGTTCGGGGTTGTCCGCACGGATCGCCGAGCCGGCCACCACGGTCTGGGCGTCGCCCAGGTTGGGTGCGGCGTATCCCACGGCGATCCTCGCGCCAGCGGTAGCCAGCTCCGCCATCACCGAAAGGTCCTTGGCGTCCGATCCGCTGACGGCGACGCCGCGGGCCACCATGATGCGGGCCACGGCGGACATTCCCACCCCGCCGATGCCGATGAAATGGACGCGGCCCAGGGACTCCTGGCTGCGGATGCTTGCGGGGGTCATGCGGATACCGCTTCCAGGACAAGATCAGCCATGCGCTGATCGGCGTTTCTGATGCCAAGGCGGCGCGAGCTGGCGGCCATGGTGGCCAGACGGCCGGGGTCGGTGACAAGGGGGATGAGCTGGCTCGCCACCCACTGTGCGGTGAAGTCCTTATCCGGGACCAGGAGTGCTCCGCCGGCGTTCACGAGCCCCGCCGCGTTGAGCGCCTGCTCGCCGTTGCCGATAGGCAGCGGGACAAACACTGCCGGCACTCCCACGGCGGCCACTTCGCAGACCGTGGCTGCGCCGGACCGCGCGAGGAGCACGTCCGCCGCTGCGTACACCCGTTCCATTCCATCCACGTACTCCACCTGCCGGTAGCCCGGCGCGGCGAGGGGGCCGCCGTCGGGCCCCAAAACCGTCTTGCCGCGGCCGGTGAGGTGGAGCGTCTGGATTCCCGCCGCGCCAAGGTCCTGGACGGCGGCGGCCACCGCGCGGTTGATGCTCTGGGCCCCGGAGGAGCCGCCGGTCACAATCAGCGTGGGCGTGGTGGGATCCAGGCCCAGGGCTTCGCGGGCGGCGGCACGCGCAGCGTCCCGGTCCAGGCTGGAGATTTCCGTCCGCATGGGCATGCCGACATGGCGGGCGTGACGCAGGCGCGTGGTATCGAAGGCGGTGGCCACGTGACGGGTCAGGAACGATCCCACCCGGTTGGCCAGCCCCGGCCTGGTATTGGCCTCGTGGATGACGATAGGGATTCCCCGGCGCCGGGCGGCGAGGTACAGCGGTGTGCAGACGTAGCCCCCGACGCCCACCAGGACGTCGGCCGAGGCTTCGTCAAGGATGCGTCCGGACTGCCTGACCGCCCCGGCCAGCCGTCCGGGAAGCCTGAGCAGGTCAACGGAAGGTTTCCGCGGAAACGGCACCCGGTCGATGGTGGCCAGTTCCAGGCCGGCGGCGGGCACCAGCCGGGTTTCCATGCCGACGGGTGTGCCCACGGCGAGCAGCCTGGCACTTGGCGCGGCGGCACGCAGGGCGGCCGCGATGGCCAGCAGGGGGCTGATGTGGCCGGCGGTTCCGCCGCCCGCCAGGACAATGGACAGGTTCTGGGAAGTCATCTGGTGCTACGTACGCTTTCTTGCGGTTGTTTTGGGGCCGGCGGTTTGCGGCTGGCGGTGTTGCGGCCAGCAGGTTTGCGGCCTGCGGCTCCCCCGGCCTTCCTGGCGCCGAATTTGAGCAATTTCTTCGGCCGGAGGGCAGGCGCCATCTGTTCGCGGGCGAGCGACAGCACCACACCCACGGCGCAGAGCGACATCAGCAGTGCCGAACCGCCGTAGGAAATGAACGGGAGCGGCACGCCGATCACAGGCATCAGCCCTGTAACCACGGCCATGTTGACCGTGGCCTGCCCCAGCAGCCACACCATGATGGTGCCGGCCAGCACCCGGTGGAACATATCCTCCTGTGCCACCACTACGCGGTAGATTGCGGCGCCGAGGATGGCAAAAAGGACAAGTACGACGACGGTGCCCACCAGGCCGAGTTCCTCGCCGATGATGGCGAAAATGAAGTCGTTATGGGCTTCAGGGATCCAGCTGTACTTCTGCCGGCTTTGCCCGAGTCCGACGCCGAACCAGCCCCCGGAGGCAAGCCCGTAGAGCCCGTTGGTGGCCTGGTAGTTGGCGTCACTGCCGTCTGCACAGGACTGGCCTGTCCACCACGAGGTGATGCGGCACATGCGGTTTGAGCTGGAGATGGCCATGATGGCGGTGCCGGCTGCTGCCGCCAGTGCGGCGAACCCGAACAGGTACAGCGGTACCCCGGCGAAGAAGAGGGCGGCAGCAGTGATCATCATGATAATCATGGCCGTGCCCAGGTCATTGCCCAACAGGACCAGGCCGATTACTCCGCCCGCCAGCGGCACGGCCGGGATCAGCACGTGGGGCCAGCGCCGCAGCAGCTTCCCTTTCCTGGCCAGGACAGTAGCCATCCACAGCGCAAGCGTCAGCTTGGACGCCTCGGACGGCTGGAACGTGATGCCGCCCAGGTCGATCCAGTTCTTGTTGCCGTTGACTTCGTCACCGATCAGCTGCACCAGGACCAGGAGGACAAGGGCCCCGCCCAGCCCCGGCCAGGCCAGGCGCTTCAGCCAGACCACGTTGATGCGCGAGAGGACAAACATGGTGAAGATGCCGATGGCGGCGAACATTCCCTGCTTCAGGGCGTCGCCGTAGGGTGATTTTCCGGCAGCGATGGATTCGACGCTCGAGGCCGACAGCACCATCATGATGCCGATGGCGGTCAGGGCCAGCGTGGAACCAAGGATCAGGTAATACGTTGAGCCGTTCTTGGAGGTGCCGGTTCCTTCCAGCGTGGACCAGAAGGCCTGGTATAGGCCCCGGATCCGGTCCGGCAGGGTGATGGTGGACTTTACGGGCGAAGCGGGTTTCCCGGCGCGCGGCCTGGAGGCCGGCGACCGGGTGGGCGTGCTGACCATTGTTACTCCTCGCCGGTCTGGGCCTGCCCTTCCACCAGCTCGCGGACAGCTTCAATAAAGGCGTCGCCGCGGTGAGCATAGGAAGAGAACTGATCCATGGAAGCAGCTGCCGGGGCCATCAGCACGGTGTCGCCTGATGTCGCCAGCTGCGCCGCTGACGCAACGGCCCGGGACATCACGGCCGCACCGGAATCCGGCGAGCTGCCCGTGGTGGCTCCGCCCGTTACGGCAGTCTGCATATTTTCAGTGTCGCCCGCTGGCGTCGTGATCACGGGGACATCCGGTGCGTGTCGCTGCAAGGCGTCCGCCAGCGCGATGGTGTCCGTACCGATGAGGACCACGGCCTTGAGCCGGGCAGCGTGGTCCCGGACCAGGTGGTCGTAGCTGACGCCCTTGGACAGGCCGCCCGCGATCCAGATGACGTTCTCAAACGTGGCCAGTGACGCTGCTGCTGCGTGCGGGTTGGTGGCCTTGGAATCGTTGACCCAGAGCACGCCGTTCTCCTTGGCGACCGGCTGGATGCGATGGTTGCCGGGCACGTAGTCCTGAATTCCCTGGCGCACCGCCTTCGCATCCACACCGTGGGCCCGGACCAGGGCAGCCGCCGCAAGGGCGTTGGCCAACATGTGCCGGGGCGCAAACTGCCCCAGGTCGGTCATCGAGGCAAGCTCGGCGGCGCTGTCCTTGCGTTCCTCGATAAACGCACGGTCAACCAGCAGGCCCTCCACCACGCCGAGCATGCTGATGGCCGGGGTGAGCGTGGTGAAGCCGACGGCACGGCAGCCCTCCACGACGTCGGCGTCTTCAACCATCCGTTCGGTCTCGATCTGTTCCGCGTTGAAGATGCAGGCCCTCTGGGTCCGCGCGTAGACCTTTGCTTTGTCCGCGAGGTAGGAATTGTAGGAACCATGCCAGTCAACGTGGTCCTCAGCCACGTTCAGGCAGACGCTGGCCACCGGCGACAGCGATTCAGCCCAGTGCAGCTGGAAGCTGGAAAGTTCAACCGCGAAGACGTCGTACTCCACGGGGTCGCGGAGGGCGTCCAGGATGGGGGTGCCCACGTTGCCGACCGCGATGGCCTTAAGTCCGGCGGCCTGCAGCATCGACGCGGTCAGGCCCACCGTGGTGGTCTTGCCGTTGGTGCCGGTGATGGTCAGCCAGTCAGCGGTTTTGTGCCCGGCCCGGACGCGCAGGCGCCAGGCAAGCTCGACGTCGCCCCAGACCGGAATGTGGGCGCGTGCAGCGGCGGCCAGGAGCGCCTGGTCTGGACGCCAACCCGGGGAGGTCACAATGAGTTCGGGGAAGCTGCCATCGATCTTGGGGATCCTATTGACGGCTTCCTCGCCCAGGAGCACGTCCACGGCGCCGACGATCTTCAGGGTGTCGGCCTGTGCCTTGGCTGTCTCGCTGGTGGCGGCGTCAACCACCACCACCCGGGCACCGAGTTCGATGAGGGTATCTGCCGCGGCGAACCCGGACACTCCGATGCCGGTGACTGCAACGCGCAGCCCCGCCCAATCAGAGTCCCAACTGACCAGGTTTTGCAGGCGGGCAGAAACAGTCACAGGAGCACAACCCATTCAGCGTAGAAGACACCCAGGCCCACGGCCACGAAGAGCCCGCCCAGGATCCAGAACCGGACCACCACGGTGACTTCTGCCCAGCCCTTGAGTTCGAAATGGTGCTGCAGCGGCGCCATCATGAAGACGCGTTTACCGCCGGTGGCCTTGAAGTAGCCCACCTGGATGATCACGGACAGGGTAATCAGGACGAACAGGCCGCCGATGATTCCCAGCAGCAGTTCCGTGCGTGACAGTATGGCGAAGCCGGCGATCGCGCCGCCGATGGCAAGCGACCCGGTGTCACCCATAAAAATCTTGGCCGGGGAGGTGTTCCACCACAGGAACCCCACCAGGGCGGCGCTCATGATGGCCGCCAGGAGCGCCAGGTCCAGGGGGTCCCGGACCGAGTAGCAGCCGCTGCCGGTCTCGCGCGGTGACCCGCAGGCCTGGTTGTTCTGCCAGATGCCCATCAGCGTGTAGGCACCGAACACCATGACCGATGCACCTGCAGCCAGCCCGTCCAGTCCGTCCGTGAGATTCACGCCGTTGGTCGCGGCCGTGACGATCAGGTTGGACCAGAGAACAAAGAGGATCGCTCCCACCACCGTGCCGGCGAAGGCCATATCCAGCCAGGGCACGTCGCGCACCAGGGAGATCTTCGTGGACGCGGGGGTGACGCCGTCCGCATTGGGAAAGTTCAGGGCCAGGATGGCGAAGGCGATGCCCACGGCAGCCTGGAGGATGAGCTTGGCCTTCGCGTCAAGGCCAAGGCTCCGCTGGCGGGAGATCTTGATGAAATCGTCCAGGAAGCCCACCAGCGCCATGCCGACCATAAGGAAGAGCAGGATCAGGGCCGAGGCGGAGGGGCCTGCCGAATCCGGGTTCATCATCAACATAATCAGGTGGGTCAGTCCGTAGCTGAGCAGCACCGCGCCCACCACCACGGTGCCGCCCATGGTGGGCGTACCGCGTTTGGTGTGGTGCGAGGTGGGCCCGTCATCACGGATAAATTGTCCGTAGCTCTTGCGCACAAGCAAGCGGATAAACAGCGGCGTTCCCACCAAGGCAAACAGCAGGGCAAGTCCTGCGCCGATCAGTAGTGCAATCACAGCAGCTCGCTCCCTTCATCGGCGGGTTCCGTGGATTGTGGGGGTAATGCTATCCGATCGCCCAGGTGCCGCAGTCCAACGCTGTTGGACGACTTGAAAAGCACCAGGTCGCCGGGCTCAAGCTCGGCGTTCAGGAGAGCAAAGGCGTCCTCGGCGGTTTCGGCAAATACGCATTCGTCGCCCCAGGAACCCTCCTGGACAGCGGAAACGTAAAGTGCGCGGGCTTCGCGGCCGACGACGACCAGCCGGGAAATGTTCAGGCGGACCACCTGAGTGCCCACAACAGTGTGTTCACGGATTGAATCCGATCCCAGTTCCAGCATGGCGCCCAGGACAGCCCAGGTGCGCCGTCCGCGGCCCAGGTCGGCCAGGGTGCGCAGGGCCGCCCGCATCGACTCCGGGTTGGCATTGTAGGCGTCGTTGATGACGGTCACGCCGTCAGCACGTTCGGTGCGTTCCATCCGCCAACGGCTTGCTGCTGACTGTGTGCTCAGCGATGCGGCGATATCCTTTCCGGGCACTCCGGCCGCGTGCGCGGCAGCTGCTGCGGCGAGGAGGTTGCCGGTGTGGTGGGCGCCGATGAGGCGGCTGCTGACGTGCAGGCCTGTTTCGCCGCCGGGCAGGACGAGCTCGAATTCCGGGTTGCCCTCAGCGTTTGTGTCCGGATTCACGGCCCGAACAGTCGCATCAGGGCGTCCTTCGGCCGAGAAGCCCAGCACGGTGGCGCCGGTGCGGCTGCGCATGGCAGCCACGCGGTCGTCGTCGAGGTTGATGACGGCAGTGCCGCCGGCGGCGAGGGCTTCCAGCAGCTCGCCCTTGGCCAGGGCAATGTTTTCCACACCGCCGAACTCCCCGGCGTGGGCAGTGCCGATGCCGAGGACTACGCCGATGTCAGGCTTCACCATGTCGGCCAGGTAGCGGATGTGCCCGATGCCGGTGGCGCCCATCTCGATCACCAGGTACCGCGTTTGGGTGTCGGCGCGGAAGACAGTGAGCGGCACGCCCACCTCTCCGTTGTAGGACCCCTGCGGGGCAACGGTGGCGTCCTGCCGGGTGAGGATGCCGGCGAGGAGGTCCTTGGTGGTGGTCTTCCCGGCGGAACCGGTGATTCCGATGACGGTTAGGGCATCGCCTGCAGCTGACCGGGCCAGACGGATCCGACGGAGCGCTTCGGCGGCCAGCGCTCCCATGGCCAGCACGGCATCCTCGACCAGGACAGCCGGATAGCTAACGCCGTCCGGCCCCGTCACGGGGCGCTCAGCGAGAACCAGTACCGCGCCGCGGCTGAAGGCCGCAGCAACGAAGTCGTGGCCATCGGCGTGCTCGCCAGGTTTCGCCACGTACAACGACCCGGCGGCGGCCTCTCGCGAATCAGTGACCACCGAAAGGGGCGTGATCCCCGGGTCGGCGTCCAGGCGGCCGTGTGTGATATCGGCGATTTCCGCCGCAGTAAGTGCAATCATCTCGGTCTAGGACTCTATCCGGTCGTCTCGGAGAACGGTGAATCCCCTGGCTGTCAAGGCGTTCCGCAGTTCCACGCGATCGTCCAGTGCAAGATTGACGCCCTTGACTTCCTGCCAGACCTCATGGCCGCGGCCGGCTACCAGGATGGTGTCGCCCGGACCGGCCAGTTCAACGGCCCGTTGGATGGCGGCGTCGCGGGGATACACCTCCTCGATGACACACCCCGGCGATTCCTGTTCGCGCGCTGACCGTGCGCCCACCAGGACATCTGCCCTGATGGCCGCAGGGTCCTCATCGTGGGGGTCGTCGTCCGTGACGATGACGATGTCGGCGAGCTTGGCGGCGACGGCTCCCATGGCCGGCCGCTTGCCTTGGTCGCGCTGTCCGGTGGCTCCGAAAACCACGATCACCCGGGAGCCGGGCAGCGGAGACCTGACCGCTTCCAGTGCGCGTGCGAGGGCATCAGTGTTGTGGGCGAAGTCCACTACAGCCGCCGGTTCTTCGGAGACGAGCTGCATGCGTCCCGGTACAGCCACGGTGAAGGGGTCATGGTGGTCCATGGCGGCCTGTACCGTTGCGGTGTCCACTCCGCTGGCCAAGACCATAACCGTGGCCAGCGCCGCGTTGGCGACATTGAAAGTGCCCGGTAGACCGGTGTGGACGTTGAGGTTGACACCGTCGGGGCCCTGCAGACTGAAGTCGGTTCCCAGCCCACGCGTTGCGGTAGCCGTGACGGTCCAGTCCGCGGCTCCGCCGGGGGTCATCGAGAGGGTGGTGACCGGGATCCGTGCCGTGGCGGCAAGCCTGCGGCCCCATTCGTCGTCGACCGTCACTACAGCCCTGCGGGCACGGCCCGGCGTGAAGAGTTCCGCCTTCGTGGCGAAGTAGTCCTCCATGGTGCCGTGCAGGTCCAGATGGTCCTGCGTCAGGTTCGTGAACCCGGCAACGTCGAAGAGCACACCGTCAACCCGCTGGAAGGACACGGCGTGGGAGGAGACTTCCATGGACGCGGCGTCCAGTCCGCGTTCCCGCATGAGGGCGAGCAGGCCGTGGAGATCCGGTGACTCAGGGGTGGTCAGTAGGCTGGGAACCGGCTCCCCACCGGCCAGGATTTCGATGGTTCCGATCAGGCCGGTCTGCTGTCCGAGAGCCCGGAGCAGGGCGTTGATGAAGTATGTGGTGGTGGTCTTGCCGTTGGTTCCCGTCACACCATACAAGCGCGGCGTCCGCCCGGCTGAGGGCTGGCTTTGGTAGATCATGGCGGACAGCGGCCCCACCACGTTGCGCGGCCCGTCCACCACCAGGACGGGGACGGCGGGGTCTGCAGACGACGCGAGAAGGCGTGCACCGGCGTCGTCGGTCAGGACTGCCACCGCTCCCCTGCCGACCGCCTGCGACACGAAGTCAGCGCCATGGCGGGAAGCCCCCGGCAACGCCACATACAGGTCGCCCTGCTCCACGGTTCGCGAATTCAGTGAAATCCCCGTGACGCTGACGGCAGCGGAAGCACCCGGGACCTGCAGACCGATCGCGTCGCCGATCGCGTCCAGGCGGACCGCAGCAACTGCCGTAGGCCTGAACCGCGCGGGAGCTGGTTCCCCTGCCGGCCCCGCGTTGCTGGCTGATGCGTTCTGCTCTGACAAGGGAATCTCCGATGGTGGTACTAGTGGATCATGCCCGCGGGCGACTGCTTCCGCTGCGGGCGAAAAGGGAACTGCTGCCTGGCTTGAAGCTACTTGGTGTACTGCGGCAGCCTGGCCGGTTCGCCCGTGGACGGCTGGACGTTGTAGGTGCGCAGTGCCTGGCTCATAACCGAGCGGAACACGGGCCCCTGCGTAATGCCGTAGATATTACCCTTGGGACGCTGCAGTACCACCTCAACAATAAACCGGGGATCATCCATCGGTGCCATCCCCACAATGGAAGCGGTGTAGCCGCAGAACCCTGACTTCCCGTCGTCGCACGGCGATTCAGAGGTTCCGGTTTTTGCCCCCACCCGGTATCCGTCGATCGCGGCGTCCTTGATCTGGCCTTCGGTCACCGCGCTTTCCAGGATGTCCTGGACCTGCTGCGCAGTGCCGTCCGACACCACCTGCCGGGAGGGCTGCGGGGCGACCTTCTCCTCTGTTCCGTCAGGTGAAATGTAAGCATCAATCAGGCGCGGCTGGAGCATCACTCCGTTGTTGGCGATCGTCTGGAAGGCGCGGACCGTCTGCAGGGTGGACTGCGACACACCCTGGCCGAACAGCACCGTGTATTCCTGGCGGCCGTCCCACTGGTCCGGCGGTGTGAGAATGCCGGAGGCCGTAGCCGGCAAACCGATGTCCGGGGCTTCGCCGATGCCGAACTTCTTGAGCCAGTCGTACCGTTGTTCCTTGGTCAGCCGTGAGCCGGCCGCAACGGTGCCAGTATTCATGGACCAACCCAGGATGCCGGCGAGTGTGCGCTCTTCGGTTCCATGGGTAAAGGCGTCTGTGAAGGTCTGGCCGTTTACGGTGTACGTAGGTCCGAGAGTGAAAGTATCCAGGGGGCTGGATTTTCCTTCTTCAATCAGGGCCGCTGCCGTGATCATCTTCTGTACCGAGCCGGGCTCATACGCTGCAGTCACGGAGCGCACGCCACGGTCCTTCGCCGCTACCCGGCCAGGATCATTCGGATCCGGGGCGTTAGTGTCCGCCATCGCGACAATGTCACCGGTCTTGGCGTCCACCACGGTGATGATCCCCCACTCGGCGCCCTGTTTGTCCGACTGGCTCTCAATGGCCTGCTGGGCGAAATACTGGAGATCGGAATTGAGCGTGAGCTTGACGTCCTTGCCGTCCTCCGGCGGTGTCAGCTCATCCACGCCGACAGGAATCCGGAGACCGTCAGCGCCGATCTCGAAGAGCCGCTTGCCGTCCTTCCCGCGCAGAAGCCCATCCTGTGTCTGCTCGATGCCCGCCTGGCCGGTGTTGCCGTCCTGGAGGAAGCCGATAATGCCGCCGGCCACGGACCCGTTGGGGTACACGCGTTTGCTGACACCCACTGTGTCGACGCCAGGAATGCTGAGATCCGAGACCCTGAGCTCAACGTCCGGCTTCAGGTCCTTCGCCACGATGTAATACCCTTGTTCGCCGGTGACTGCCTCGCGGACGGCGTCGAGGTCCATGCCCAGGGCAGCAGCAAGTTCACGCAGGCCCTGCTCCCGGGGCACCTCTACCACCTTGTCCTTGCCATCCACGTTGTCAAAGCGTGGGAATGTTTCGGTCTTGGTGTTGACTCTCTGGTCCACCACAACGTTGTAGCGGATCACACTGTTGGCCAGGACCGTCCCGTTCGCGTCCAGGATGCTGCCGCGTTCGGCGGGGAGGGCAGTCTCGCGCATCCGGTATTCGAGCGCAGCGGCGGCCATCCCGCCAACGTCGAGCCCTTGGACGAAAAAGAGCTTGCCGCCAACCACTAACAGCAGCGTCAGCATAATGCCCAGGCCGAGGCGCAGCCGCTTGGTGGCGTTAGGGGCCTTGCCGATTTTTACCTTGCCGGTCCTCTGCGCCACCGTGATTTCCTTGCTGCTCGCCTTGTTGCCTGTTTGTGCCGGAATGGCTGTCCTTCAGCGGCTACCGGTTAGAGCCCGGGCACTTTCTGTTCGGGTGCCGGAACCGAACCGCCGTGGAGCTCCATGGCAGGTACCCGTGGTGCGGGGGCTTGAGCTGGCGGTGCTGCCGAGGCAGCGGCAGGTGCCGTTGCCGGGGCCGGTTCCTCGGTAGCCGGTTTACGGTTCGTCATCGGCTCCCGCATCGTTGCCGGGGGAACCACTGTGAGCACTCCCTCGACGGCGGGAGCTGGGATAATCGATCCGGCGGCGCCACCCTTCATAGCCGGAGTTGCCTTGCCCGTGACGGCTAGGGTGGAGAGGTCGATCTGGCCCTTGACTGTGGAGGCTACCATTCCCAAGTCTGATGCCTTGGCGGCCAGGTTCTGGGGAGCCTCGAAGTTTTGGACCTGCTGTGTCAGGTCCTGGTTCTGCTTCGTCAGCGTGCTCTGCTTGCCCCTCAGCTCCACCAGCTGGTACTGGGAGGTGGAGACTGAGATGTTCAGGACCAGCACGGCGACGAGCGCAACGGCGAGCAGGGCGAAACACATGACCACAAACGGTGCGCGGCGCTTCCTGGGGGCGGAACGCACCACAGACAGGGGTGTGCGTTCCCTTCGACCGGCGCCAGAGGGAAGCGTACTGGTCGCCGGGGCGCTGCTGCCGGAAACGATCGGAAAGTTCTTGACGGCGGCAGTGCTCATGCTTCTCTCCTGGCTCTGATACGTTCCACGGCCCGCAGCCTTGCAGAGGCTGCGCGCGGATTTTCTGCAATCTCGACGGCGGTGGGTACCTCGGTGCCCTTGGTCAGGGTTTTTAGGAAGGCCTTGTGTTGTTCAAGTTCCACCGGGAATCCGAGCGGCGCGGAGGATTTGGAGCCAGCCTGGAAGACTGATTTGACGATTTTGTCCTCGAGGGAGTGGTAGGACATCACCACGATGCGTCCGCCCAGGGCCGTTGCTGCCACGGCTGCCGGAACAGCGCGCTCCAGTACGTCGAGTTCCTCATTCACTTCGATGCGCAATGCCTGGAACGTCCGCTTAGCAGGGTGGCCGCCCGATTTGGCGGCTGCCGCCGGTACCACGGAGCGGATCTCTTCCACGAGTTCCCCCGTGGTGGCGAAAGGCTTGACAGCCCTCGCCGCGACAATTCTGTTGGCGATCCGGCCAGCGAACTTCTCCTCGCCCCACTTCCGGATGATCCTGACGAGATCCTCTTCGCTGTAGTTGTTGACCACATCTGCCGCAGTCTGCCCGCGGCTGGTGTCCATCCGCATGTCCAGCGGCGCGTCAAATGAGTAGGCGAAGCCACGCTCACGCTCGTCCAGCTGGAGGGATGACACGCCCAGGTCCATCAGAATGCCATGAACCTGCGCTACACCCAGGTCTTCGAGGACATCGGCGATTTCGTCGTAGACGGCGTGGACCAGGTCCGTCCGGGAAGCGAAGGGAGTCAGCCGTTCCCCGGCGAGGGCCAGGGCTTCCTCGTCACGGTCGATGCCGATCAGGTGCAGATCAGGGTAGCGCTCCAGCATGGCTTCGGAGTGGCCGCCCATGCCGAGGGTCGCATCAATGGCGGTAGGGGTTTCGCCTCGGAGGCGGGCAGCTTCAAAGCCGGGGGCCAACAGATTGATGCACCGGTCCTTGAGGACCGGCACATGGCGTTCGGAAGTTGGCTTCGGGTCATCGTTCATGCCTTCGTCCTTTCCTGCCGTGGGTGTTGGTGTGCTGCTTCTTGAGCCAGATCCCCATCCGCGCCTATCATCCTGCCGGCCTGGCTCCGGGGAAGTGAGCCAGGTTGACTGTCCGATGGGCGGCTGGAGATCTCGTCCAAGAAGCGGTTCCGACGGGCCGTTCAGGTGATCACAGAATCCCCGGAATGGCATCGTCGGTTTCGGAGAAGGCGGTTTCCTTCTCCGCGAGGTACTCGTTCCAGGCCTGGGCATCCCAGATCTCGGCGCGGGTTCCTGCGCCAATGACGGCCAGTTCCCTGCCGAGGCCTGCGTACTCCCGGAGCGCGGCCGGAATGGTTACGCGCCCCTGCTTGTCAGGTACCTCGTCCGAGGCTCCAGAGAGAAAGACGCGAATGTAGTCCCGGGCCTGCTTGGAGGAGATGGGCGCCTCCCGCATTTGCTCGTGGACACGTGCAAATTCCTGCTCACTGAAGACGTAGATGCAACGTTCCTGTCCCCTGGTGAGAACAAGTCCGCTGGCGAGCTCCTCACGGAACTTCGCGGGGAGGATAATTCGGCCCTTTTCGTCCAGACGTGGCGAGTGTGTGCCCAGAAACACTGGCCCACCGCCTGTCTGCCGTCAGGAACTGCACATCCCCTGTGTTGCAACTACCCTCTTATGTCCTCCACATTACTCCACTTTCCACCACAGTCAACGCGAATCAGGCCAATAATCCCCCCTTTCAGGCCTTCTCCCCCAAATGGCACGGGAGCAGGGGGTGGATGGAAGTGGAGGGTCCCGTCGCCGTTCGGCTCGAATCATAAGTGCCCGACGGCGGTGCCACGCGCCGTCGCGCTCTCATCTGACGCAGGCGGCGTATCCGCGGGCGCCGGGCGCCCCAACCAGGTGGCAGTAAGTGTCGGCTTGAGCTCAAACCGACACCTACTGCTACCTACCCATGGGTTAAACGCAGAAGACCCGCCGTGGCGGGTCTTCTGCTGCGGTCGTCCTGACCGAGGGGAGCGAATGGACGTGAAGGGCAGTGCGGGGCCTACGGCCGTGGAACCGGCCTTACAGGCGCTGCCTTAGGGTTCGTCGCGGCGACGCTCGTCCCAGCGCTCTTCCAAGCTGGACATAAATGAACTCCTGGGCTTCCCGGACTTACCTGTGCCAGGTGCGGAGCGCTGCTTGCCGCCGGTAGCGTTGCGCATTGTGGCGAAGTACACACCGCCGCCCATAACCACAAAGCCTAGGACACCAACGAAGATGTTCTGGACTGTAACGCCGACCAAGAGCAGGGCGATCCCCGCGAGGGTGCACAGCACACCAATCACGAGGTGACGGGTGGACCACGTTCGCCCAGGATCCGAACCCATGGAATTCGCGAATTTCGGATCGTCTTCGTGCAGCTGCTTCTCCAGCTGCTCCAGCAGCTTCTGTTCGTGCTCCGAGAGCGGCATCACGACCTCCTTAAGTAGGCCAACGTCCGGGCTGGTCCCATCCCGTACTACTGCTCCGATAACGACCGGCATGCCCTGGAGGTTCCCGCCCCGCCGACGATGGCGGAAAGCGAACACCGGCATGCGGGCCTTTGGAACTGCAGCATATCCAAGAAGTCCGGCAATAACTGAAAACTATGTACATATAAGGATAGTTTGTCGGGGGCCGTTCTGAAAGACGGCCATCACCTCCCTGAACCAGGCACGCCAGGTGCCGGCGCCCTGCTAAGACCCGTTTCCGGAATCCAGCAGACTGGCGGGGAGGACGGATTTATTCCCGAACTTTCGGCTGACCTCGTCCAGTGCCTGTTCTGCTGCCCGCCAGTTGTCATCCCGGCGGTCAAGGCTCAGCTGGAGGGACGTGTGGGCGGTGTCTTCGAGCTGCTCGGCCCGGATGCCAACAAGCCGCACTGTCATGGGTCGGCTACCCAATGATTCCAAGAGCTGGATGGCCACGGCATAAATCAGTTGGGCGCTGTCCACGGGGGTGTGGACAGTGCGGCTCCTGGTGATGGTGGAAAAATCGGCATAGCGGAGTTTCAATGCCACCGTTCTTGCCACCATCCCCGAACTCCGCAGCCGTCCCGCCGTCCGGTGGGAAAGCCGCAGCAGCTCCCGTGCGATCAGGGCGTCGTCGCCGGTATCCACGGCGAAGGTCTCTTCAGCCCCGATGCTCTTCTCAAGCCTCACGGGGGTCACCGGCCGCGGATCGAACCCCCACGACAGACGATAAACGTGCTCACCGGTGGCACCCAGCATTTTCTTAAGGGAGGACACCGGCGTGGCAGCCACGTCCGCCACGGTCCTGATGCCCATCCGGGCTAGAACGTCCGTGGTCTTGGCGCCTATCCCCCACAAAGCCCCGACGGGCAGACTGTGGAGATAGGGCACGGTCTCGTCGGGTCCAATCAGCAACAGCCCGTCAGGTTTGCAACGCGTGGAAGCAATTTTGGCTACGAACTTACTGGCTGCTATGCCCACGGAGGCTGTAATGCCCAATTTGGCAGCCACCCGGCGTCGGATCAGTTCACCTATGTCGCGCGGGGGTCCCAACCGGCGGATGGCGCCGCCGACGTCAAGGAAGGCTTCGTCGACACTCAGCGGCTCCACCAGATCGGTGATGGATTCGAAGATTTCCATCAGCTGGGCGGAAACCTCGTAGTACAGCTTGTGGCGCGGTTCAATGATGACTGCTTTGGGGCACATCCTGGCTGCGACCACCATGGGCATGGCGGACTTCACTCCGAAGGCACGGGCTTCATACGACGCCGAGAGGACCACTGAGCGGTCCACAGGAAATCCGACGATCACTGGTTTGCCACGGAGTTCCGGACGGGTACGAAGCTCCACGGAGACGAAGAATGCATCCATGTCCACGTGCATGATGCAGTTACGCCGGAGCTCACGAAGACCCGCTTCGGTGTACTGGTTGTTCCGCTCAGGCCCCACACCGGCAATTGTATCGGTTGGTACTGACTAAACTGGAGGCTGAATCCGGCATCAACACCAGGAGGACAGTCCCTTTGACCGTCATGAGAAGTCTTAAGCCAACAGGATTAGCGGCACTGGCCGCGGGCGCAATGCTGGCCCTCGCTGCCTGTAGCCCCGCAGAGCCCGTAGCGACATCATCCTCCTCAGTTACATCCTCACCAGCATCGGGCAGCGTCAGCATTACCGCCTCTGCCAGCCCGACTGCGTCGCCGGGAACTTCCGCCACTGTTGGGACAATCGTGGCAGGGTTCCCGGAAACGCTGCTCCCCCTGATGCCCGGCGCCACGGTGATTTCGAGCAGCTTTGACAAGACGTCAACGCCCGCCACGGCGGCACTCGTGGCCAGCACCAACGCCCCGACTGCCGCCGTCGTGGATTTCTACACAAAGCACCTGGAGGCGCAGGAATTCAAAGCCGTCCCCGGCGACGCTGTGGGCGCCGTTGCTTCCAAGGACTTCGTCCGGAACGACTCCGAGACGGTCAACATCGCCGCCGTCGAAGCGGCCGGTGTCTCCACGTTCACCATCGGCGCCAACGTGGCTGCTGAGTCAGCCAAGTGAGCGTTTCGGAGCAGTTGAGGATTGAGCAGACTGCGTTCGTTGCCGCTGTTGCCGGTGAGCTGACAGACTTCCTCACCACGCGGCAATCGCTCATGGCTGCCATTTCATCCGATATCGATCCCATCATGGGTTCCATTTCCAACCTGGTGACCGGCGGTAAAAGGCTCCGCGCCCTTATGTGTTACTGGGGGTGGCGCGGCGCAGGCGGCGAGCCGGCGGCAAAAGAAATCGTGACGGCGGGATCGGCCCTGGAGCTTTTCCAGGCAGCTGCCCTGATCCATGACGACATCATTGACCGCTCGGACACGCGGCGCGGCGGGCCCAGCGTGCATCGCCGCTTCAGCCAGCTGCACCACGCGCAAGGCTGGGCGCTGGACAGCGAGCGGTTTGGGCATGCAGCCGCGATTCTCACCGGGGATCTATGCCTCTCCTTCAGCGAGGAGGCCTTCACGGACATCGGCGAACAGGCGGCTGCGGGCAGCCGGGCACGGCTGATCTTCAACCTCATGCGTGCCGAGGTTATGGCGGGGCAGTATCTTGACATCCTGGAGGAAGTGGCCGGTCCTGTCCGGGACCGTGCCGGAGCGGTGACAAGGGCACAGTCCATCATCAGGTTCAAGTCCGCCAAATACTCCACTGAGCACCCGCTGGCGCTTGGCGGCGCCTTGGCGGGCGCTCCGGACGACTTGCTCCGGGGCTACTCGGCCTTCGCGCTGCCGCTGGGCGAGGCGTTCCAACTGCGGGACGACGTCCTGGGCGTCTTTGGGGACCCGGTCACTACGGGTAAGCCGGCAGGAGACGATCTCCGCGAAGGTAAGCGGACCGTACTCATCGCCCTCGCGCTGGGCCAGGCATCAACCGCAGAATCGGCATTTATCGACGCGAAGCTGGGCAGCCCTGACCTGGGTGACGACGACGTGGCCGAGATCCGCCGGATCATCGAAGAGTCGGGGGCACTTCAGGCGACGGAAGTGCTGATCAACGAATTCGGTGCCGCGGCGTATGACGCGCTGGAACAGCTGCCGCTGGACGAACTGCCCAAAACCGCCCTGCGGAAGCTGGCGGAAGTCACGGTCAGCCGCGCGTCCTGACATTGGCGCTGGTCTTTGCCACATCCGCGGGCCCGGCGTTGTCCGGGCCCTTTAGTTCTGCTTACCAGGCCAGGGTCTGGGCCCGGCGCCTAATTTCCGTCTTGCGGCCTTCCCGCAAGGCATCAATCGGCCGGCCGCGGAGCGACTCGTCGGGGGTAAACAGCCAGACGATCAGGTCCTCGTCGGAATAGCCGGCGTCCGCCAGGACCACAATGGTCCCCTTGAGGCTGTCGACAACCTGGCCGTCCAGGATAAACGCGGCTGGAACTGAGCGTATCCGCCGTTCCCCGACCCGTAGGGCCGCCAACGCGCGTTCATCAATAAGGCCGTGGACTCTCGTAATCGAAACGTCCAACAACTGCGCGACATCCGGCAGGGGCAGCCACTCGCCCACAAGGCTTTCTACGTTACTCACGGATCAAGGTTGCCACGGCCGGAGCCCTGCCGCCTAGTCGGCATCGGCCGCCATTGCCGTGAATCACGCGACACTCCACAAAACTCTTTATCCCGCGTGGGGCGGAATTCTTGTGCTACGCGAAAATTCGTGAGAGATTCACATGGATCACATTTGTAACAGCAATAACTTAAGTAACACTAGTATCAATAGTCACAAAGCATCTCCCGCCCCCGGCAGTTGAAGAAGAGGAATCCTTCCATGACGACGTCCCGCTCGCCAAAGCAGCCCCCCAGGCAGAGCCTGCCCATGATTGCTGTCACCACAGCGGCGCTTCCTGCGGTTGTTTTGTCGTCGTTGGCACTCGCCCAGCCTGCTGCCGCAGAGGCACCTTCCCGTGCAATCCCGGCAACCCTTGCCGCCGCGATGGAAGCCCAGGCAGCCGAAGCGAAGGCTGTCCTGATCCCGGCGGCCTCTGTCTCCTCCACTATTCCGGCTGCCTTCCAGCCCATGCAGCCGGCGGCGCCAGCGGAGTACGCCATCGCCCGGGGGGACACGATCAGCGGAATCGCCGGCAAATTCGGACTCGATACGTACGAAATCCTCAAGCTCAATAACCTCCAGCCGAACACCATCATTTACCCCGGCCAGAAGATCAAGCTGTCGGGCACGGGTTCCGCCCCCGCCCCAGCCCCGGCGCAGGCTGCCCCCGCCGCGGCCGCTCCGGCCAATGCCGGAAGCAGCTACACGGTAAAGGCCGGCGATACGCTCGGCGCCATCGCGGTCCGGCACAACGTCAGCCTGTCGGATGTTTTCAGTTGGAACGGCCTGAACATGCGCTCCATCATCTACCCGGGCCAGAAGATCAACGTCGGCGCGGGTGCTCCCGCAGCTCCGGCCGTCCAGCCGGCGTCCGCTCCCGCAGCGCCGGCTCCCGCTCCCGCTCCCGGCGGTTCATACACGATTAAGGCCGGGGACACCCTGTCAGCGATCGCCTCCAGGCACGGCGTGAAGCTCTCGAACATCCTGGCGGCAAACCAGCTGAGTATGACTACTGTCATCTACCCCGGCAACAAGCTGGTCATTCCTGGCGCCTCCATTCAGCCCGCGTCCTCCACCCCGGCCGCCCCGGCGGCCCCTGCCGCGCCGCTGGTACCGAGCTCCTTCCTGGGCTTTACCTACCCCGCGGCCGTTGTGAGCTCTGCCAACGGGAACAAGGCCTTGCTGAACGCCTCTCCCGTACCGTCCCGGGCTGAAATGCGCGCAATTGTGGCCGACACGGCCCGCCAAATGGGAGTGGAACCCTCCCTGGCCCTAGCCTTCGCGCATCAGGAGTCGGGCTTTGACCAGCGTGCGGTGTCGCCAGCCAACGCGATCGGTACCATGCAGGTCATCCCGTCCTCCGGGCAGTGGGCCTCAGACCTCGTAGGGCGGCAGTTGAACCTGCTGGACCCCTACGACAACGCAACGGCCGGCGCGGCGATCATCAAGCGGCTTATCGCCACCAGCAAGGACCTGGACACAGCAATTGCGGGGTACTACCAAGGCCAGTACTCTGTCAGCAAATACGGCATGTACGACGACACCAAGGCCTACGTAGCTGCCATCAAGGCGCACCGGAAGAACTTCGGCTAATCCAAGCGCAACAGTGCCCCGGGGCTTGCTGAACCAGGCCTAAGGGATAACGATAAGGGTCCGGACCGCACGTCGGTTCGGACCCTTTTCCATGCGGGATTAGTATCGTAGGGTGCAGGAACAAGTGTCAGACCGTCTCGTTGGAACGCTGGTGGACAACCGCTACGCCGTCCGCTCCAAACTCGCGCGCGGCGGCATGTCCACCGTATATCTGGCAACGGACCTCCGGCTGGAGCGCGATGTTGCCCTCAAGGTCCTCCACCCCCATCTCGCCACCGACGAGACGTTCCTGGACCGGCTGGGGCGCGAGGCGAAGGCCGCCGCGAAGCTGTCCCACGCCCACGTTGTGGGAGTCCTGGACCAGGGCAACGACGGCCAGACGGCCTATCTGGTGATGGAACACATCAAGGGCCACACCCTCCGGGACGTCATCAGATCCAAAGGTGCACTGCCTCCCCGCCTGGCACTTGCCCTGCTTGATCCGGTAGTGCAGGGCCTCGGCGCGGCCCACGCCGCGGGGCTGATCCACCGGGATGTGAAACCGGAGAACGTCCTTATCGCCGACGACGGCCGTATCAAGATCGGCGACTTCGGGCTTGCCCGCGCGGTAACGACGTCCACAAGTACCGGGACACTGATCGGTACCGTGGGTTACCTCTCCCCCGAGCTTGTGCTGGGAAAACAGGCTGACACCCGGAGTGATATCTATTCCGTGGGCATCATGCTCTACGAGATGTTGACCGGCCAGCAGCCGTACGACGGCGAGGTCCCCATCCAGGTTGCGTACAAGCACGTGAATGAAACGGTCGGTCCGCCGTCGGCCTTAGTGCCTGGCCTCGCCGCCGAGGTGGATGAACTCGTCCAGTGGTGCACAGCAAACGATCCCGAGAACCGTCCGGTAGACGGCAACGCCCTGCTGCAGGAACTGCGCCACATCCGGACCAACCTCACGGACGCCGAACTGGACCTGAGGCCGCCTGCCGCGGCCCCGGCAGGGCAGCAGAACCCCACCGAGATCATCGCCCGCACCAACAATCCCACCGCCGTGATGTCGTCCTTCTCCCGCCCGCAGCCACAGCACCCTCCGCGCGCTCCGCATGCCCTGTATCCGCCCGACGCCGACTACCGGCCAGGGGAACAGTACCGGCCGGAAGCGCCGTACAGACCGGAAACGCAGTACAGGCTAGATGATCAGGACGCCGTCCCGGCTGCGGTCCCCCTCAGCAAACGCGCCCGGCGCAAGCTCGACAGGGAGGACGAGAAGGCAAGGTCCCGGGCTGCGGCGACCCCGGTCCGGAGCCTGCGCGAGGGCAACCCGCGGCGCCGCGGCGTCCTCTGGGTGGTGGTCCTGGTCATCATCGCGTTGATTGCCACAGGAGCCGGCTGGTTCTTCGGCATGGGTCCCGGGTCGCCCGGCACCATTCCGGCGGTCGCCAACAAGTCAGTGGCCCAGGCCCAGCAGTTGCTGAGCGAGGCGGGGTTCCAGTCACGTACCAACGATGTCTTCGACGACGACGTTCCCTCCGGACTCGTGGTGGGCTCCGACCCAACTGCCGGCACCGAGACCAGGAAGTTCCAGCCGGTGTCCCTGTTTGTTTCCAAGGGCCCGCAACTCTTTGAACTCCCGAAACTGACCGGCGGGACGCTGGACGACGCGAAAAACGCACTGAACCGGGCCGACATGGCGCTGGGTACCGTCACTGAACAATTTGATGACGCCGTTGCCGCCGGCGTTGTGCTCTCCCAGGATCCGGCCGCCGCGGCTCCCGCGCGTCGCGGCACACCGGTGAATCTTCTGGTCTCCAAGGGGCCGCAGCCGATCCCCGTTCCGTCAGTCGTCGGACTGAAGGAGGACGCCGCCGTCGACGCCATTGAGGCGGCCGGCCTCAAGGCTGAGGTGGCGCCGCAAGAGGTGAACGACAGGAACGTGCCCAAGGGCGCGGTTGCCGCGCAGTCGCCCGCGACCGGCACCCTGACAAAGGGCGGCACGGTGACGCTGACCATTTCCGACGGACCCAAGCTCGTGGAAGTCCCCAGCTTCATCGGTAAGCAAGCCAAAGAAGCCGAAGAAGCTCTGCGCGCGCTGGGCTTCGAGGTACGGGTGAACAATATCCTCGGCGGCTTCTTCGGCACGGTACGGGATCAGGACCCGGTGAAGAAGAAAGTGCCTGAAGGCTCCGTCGTGACCCTCACGGTGGTGTAGCCGGCCGCCAGCCCGCTGCACCACCGCGGAGGATGGACTCCCCGCCAAGCGGTCAGTGCTTGGCCAGTGCTCCGGCCACCAGGAACGCCATTTCGAGGGACTGCATGTGGTTCAGTCGCGGATCGCAGACCGACTCGTACTTGTCGAGGAAGGCTTCCTGGTCTACCGGATCGGCACCGCCCAGGCATTCGGCGACGTCGTCACCGGTCATCTCCACGTGGAGTCCACCGGGAACCGTGCCCAGGGCATGGTGGACTTCGAAGAATCCGCGCACTTCGTCAATGACGTCGTCGAAGTTGCGGGTCTTGTAGCCGTTGGGCGAGGTGACGGTGTTGCCGTGCATCGGATCGGTGACCCAGAGTACCTTGGCGCCGGAGGCAGTCACCTTCTCCACAATGGCCGGAAGCTTCTCGCGGATGTTGCCCGCGCCCATGCGCGTGATGAATGTCAGCCTGCCCGGCTCCCGCTCGGGGTCCAGCTTGTCGATAAGGCGCAGGGCGTCGTCGCCCGTCGTCGACGGGCCCAGCTTCACGCCAATGGGGTTCCGGACGCGTGAGAGGAAGTTAACGTGCGCGTGGTCAAGTTCGCGCGTACGCTCCCCGATCCACAGGAAATGCGCTGAGGTGTCATACGGGAATCCGGTCCGCGAATCGATGCGGGTCAGTGCGCGCTCGTAGTCCAGCAGCAGGGCCTCGTGGCTGGCGAAGAATTCCACCCGCTTGAGTGCCTCGAAATCAGCGCCGCAGGACGCCATGAACTTGATGGCGCGGTCGATGTCACGGGCCAGCGACTCGTAACGGGCGTGCGCCGGGTTTTCGGTGAAGCCCTTGTTCCAGTGGTGCACCAGGCGCAGATCGGCAAAGCCGCCCTGCGTGAAGGCCCTGATGAGGTTCAGCGTGGAGGCGGACGTGTGGTATGCCTTGAGCATCCGGGCGGCGTCATGGCCACGGGACTCGGGGGTGAACTCATAGCCGTTGACGATGTCGCCGCGGTACGCCGGCAGGGTCACGCCGTCGCGGGTCTCGTCATTGGAGGAGCG
The DNA here is from genome assembly GCF_055412845.1 of Pseudarthrobacter adonitolis. Lineage (NCBI taxonomy): Bacteria > Bacillati > Actinomycetota > Actinomycetes > Micrococcales > Micrococcaceae > Pseudarthrobacter > Pseudarthrobacter adonitolis. The sequence goes on from NZ_JBVAYW010000011.1 coordinate 49,859, forward strand.
GGGCTTGGCAAACTGGCCGGCCATCCGGCCCATCTTGATGACCGGCATCGCTGCACCGTAGGTGAGCACCACTGCCATCTGGAGGATGGTCTTGACCCGTGCGCTGATCTTATCCGCCGTTGCGGCTTCGAAGGTCTCAGCGCAGTCGCCACCCTGAAGCAGGAAAGCTCTGCCCTCCGCTGCAGCCGCCAGCCGTTCACGGAGAATGTCCACCTCGCCGGCGAAAACCAGCGGCGGGAGCACGGAAAGTTCCCCGACAGATGCGTCGAAAACGTCCTTGTCCTGCCAGCTGGGCTGCTGGGAAACGGGAAGATCACGCCAATCATCAAGGCCAGGATAATTGGCTGCTCCGCTCTGGGCGGTGCTGGACAGCGAAAAGGCAGGTTTTGCAGATAGCTCAGTCACTATCTAAGACTAATGTGCGTGGCTGGCTTCAGGACACCTGACCGTCACGCGTAGCGAGAGCGGCGTCACAGTCAGCCGGCTGCCGGGTCCTTGCCCTCGATATCAGTGCCCTCAGCACCGCCGTCTGTTTCGGCGCGTTTCGCGGAGGCACCGCCAGCCTCGGTTGCCGCTGCTCCCGCAAGGCGGAGCTTCACCACGGCAGCGTACTCGTCCACGTACTCCTGGCCGGAGAGCCGCATCAGCTCGAACATGATCTCGTCGGTGACCTTGCGCTGCACCAGCCGGTCTTCCGCCTGGTCTGCGTACTGGCTGAAATCCAGCGGAGCACCGAAAATCATGCCGATCCGCCGGATACTCGGCATCCGTTTGCCGATGGGCTGAACCTTGTCCGTGCCGATCATTGCCACGGGAATCACGGGCACACCAGCCTTCAGGGCCAGCCTGGCGACGCCCACCTTTCCCCGGTACAGGCGTGCGTCGGGGCTGCGGGTCCCTTCAGGGTAGATGCCCAGCAGTCCACCGCCGGTCAGGACATCCATGCCGGCGTTGAGCGATACGGCCGACGCCGCGCCGCCGGACCTGTCCATGGGCAGCTGGTTGGTGAGCCTGAAGAACAGGGCCGTCAGCCTGCCTTTGATGCCTGTGCCGGTGAAGTACTCGGACTTGGCCAGGAAAACAACCGGCCTGCGAACCAACAGCGGCATAAAGATGGAGTCGGAGAAAGACAGGTGGTTCGAGGCGATAATGGCCGCCCCCTGCGCCGGAACATTGTCCAGGCCCTTGACCCAGGGGCGGAAAAGAAGCCGCAACACCGGCCCCAGGAAGATTCTCTTCATGACCCAATAGAACACGTGACGAACCTCTCCGGAAGCCGGCCGGCCGGCCCTTCGTCGGGCCGGGCGGGCACTCCAGTGCAACCCTACTCTAGTGAGATTTGTCCCGAACAATGACACGATGGTGTTATGACAGAAAGCAGCATCGCGCCCCGGCCTGCCGCTTTCAGCTACCCCGGACACGGACCCAATGCCACCACCGGGATTGCCATCTGCCATGGCTTCACGGGTAGCCCGCTCAGCGTCATGCCCTGGGCAGCGGAGCTCGCCGCCCAGGGGTTCGCGGTGTCGGTTCCGCTCCTGCCCGGCCACGGGACGGATTGGCGGCAACTCGCGCGCTCAAACTGGCGTGACTGGTACGGGACTTTCGAATCGGCGTACCTGGAGCTGAACGCCCGGACGGAGCAGTGTTTTGTGGCCGGCCTCTCGATGGGCGGCGCCATCGCGTTGCTGACGGCCGCCAGGCATCCAGTAGCTGGCGTCTCTTTGGTGAATCCCGGCCTCAGCTTCTATGACCGCCGCATGCGTGTCATCGGAGTGCTCAAGTATTTCCAGCGCACGACGTTGCCCATCCAGGAGGAACAGCCCACGGCGGGAGTCACCAATGACGGCGACTACTCGCGGACTCCGTTGGCCGCCGTACACGAGCTCAAGAAGCTTTTCGGCACAGCCACCCGCGGGCTGCACCAGGTCACCGCCCCGGTGCAGGTCTTCAAGTCCCAATCGGACGTCGTGGTGCCGGCCACCTCACTCCTGACGTTGCGGCAGCGCTTGGGCCCACGGCTGGTGGAAGTTGTGGACCTGCACAACAGCGGTCATGTGGCCACCCTGGATGTTGATGCGCCCGAGATTTTTGCCCGTTCCAGCGCATTCTTCCTTGCCCATACACCCAGCCCTGAACCGTCAGCCCGAACCGCGGCCACACCACACACCACCTCGGAGACTTCATGACCGGCCTACCGGACCACAGCCCTTTCAGCAGTCCCGTCAACGGCGACGGAGCCCGGATCGGAGTGGTCCTCTCACACGGATTCACGGGCAGTCCGCACGGGCTGCGCGCGTGGGCCCAGTCGCTCGCCGACGCCGGCTTCGCCGTACGCATGCCGCTGCTGCCCGGGCACGGCACCAGCTGGCAGGACCTTGCGCGCACGCGCTGGTCGCAGTGGCACAGCGCCCTGGACGACGCATACCTGGATCTGGACTCCCACTGCGACCACGTCTTCGTCGCCGGGCTGAGCATGGGCGGTGCCCTGGCCCTGAGAATTGCCGCCACCAGGCCCGTAGCCGGGGTGATCGTGGTGAACCCCGGCCTCGTCATCGACGATCCCCGCGCGCCCTTGGCCGGCATCCTGAAACTGATCCTGAAGAGCACCCCGGCCATTGCCAACGACATCCTCAAGCCTGGGATGGACGAGGGCGCCTACCCGCGAACGCCCGTGGCCGCGGCCCATGAGCTGAACAAGATGTTCAAGAACACCATCCGGTTACTCCCCCGCATCACCGCGCCCGTACGCGTCTTCCGGTCCACCGTGGACCATGTGGTCTCGGACACGAGTCTGGCAGCGCTGCGCCGCGGCCTGACCAACGCACCGTTGACACTGACCACACTCGAGAACAGCTACCACGTGGCAACACTTGATAACGACGCCGAGGAGATCTTCCGAGGGTCCGCCGACTTCATCCGGGCGGTGGTTGCCGGCACGGCAGCAGTCCAGGTCCAGGAGGGTACCGCCCATGAATAGGCCCGACTCCGGCTCACCGGACCAGAGCGCAAACCAGGACGATGCCGTGTGGCTGGACCTGGTGGCCCGGCTCGAAGAAAAGCCCGGAGCCCATACCGGCACAACGGACCCGGGCAGTGCCACCTCCCCCGGTCCGGACGCCCCGGGCCAGGACGCCGCTGGCGAGGACGTCACGGGCAGCAACCTGCAAGGTCCTGGCGCCAAAACTCCTGATCCCGCGGGCCCGGACGCCATGGCCGGGTCCGGCAGGTCGGCGACGTTCCGCGACTTTGATCCGCTGGGTCTGGCGGGAACAGCCCCCACCGAACTGTCCGCAGCCGAACGGCAGGCCGCGACGCCGGGCACCGTCGACGGCGGGCAGGCCGACGCCGACGAGGGGACCGGCGGTTACGGCCAGGGCGGTGCCGCCGCCTTCGGCCCGCGTGACTATGCCGTGGAGGACGACGCCGGGGACTTCGTTCCCGAAGAGCCGCCAAGCCTTGCCGGGACGGATCCCCTGACCATGCTTGCCTGGCTCGGCGCAATTGGTGCGCCCGTCGCCTTGCTTCTGGCCGTTATGTTCTGGCGGTCAGCGCCGCTGTTGGCGATAGTGGGCATGGTGGCAGCGTTCATCCTTGCCGTGGTTTACCTGATCATGAAGCTGCCCCAGGAAAAAGACGAGAACGACGACGGCGCCCGCGTCTGAGGTGCGTCCGTCACCGCATGCGGCTGCTGACGCGGGACAGATCGGCCGCCCCGATGAGCCCCGCGTTTGGTCCGAGCGCTGCCAGCTCGATGCCGGCCGCCGGACGGAAGCCCCGGCCGGTAAGGTTCCGGGCGAACGCCTTGCGGGCGGGCTCCACCAGCAGGTCCCCTGCCGAACATAGTCCCCCGCCTATCACAAACAGCCCCGGATCCAAAGATGCCGCCAGGTTCGCCAATCCCAGGCCCAGCCATTCGCCCACTTCATCCAGGAGTTCGCGGCAGGCCGCGTCACCGGCGAGTGCCAGTTCGGTAACAATCGCCCCGGTGATCTGCTCCGCGTCACCGCCGACGGTGGCCAGCAGTTCCTGGGCAACCGGGGAATTGGCGCGCGCCAGAATCCTCGCTTCCCGGCCCAGGGCGTTGCCCGAGGCGTACTGCTCCCAGCAGCCCCGGTTGCCGCACTCGCAACGCTGCCCGCCGGGCATGATGATCTGGTGGCCGAATTCACCGGCTACACCAAACCGGCCGCGCTCCACCCGCCCGTCCATCACCATGGCACCGCCGATGCCGGTACCGAGGGTGATACACACCAGTCTGTCCTCGCCCTGCCCCGCACCAAAGCGCCATTCCGCCCAGGCCGCGGCGTCGGCGTCGTTCGTCAGCAGCACAGGCCGGCGCAGCAGGCGCTGCAGGTTTTCCCGCAACGGCTCGTTGCGCCAGGCGAGGTGCGGACTGAAAAGCACGGTTCCGCCGTCCAGATCCATCCAACCGGCCGCACCGATGCCTACTGACCAAACCCTGTGGCCGGCTCCGAGTTCGTCCACGAGCTCTACAATGACCTGCTCTACCGCTCGCGGGTCGCTGCCGGGGGTGGACCGCCGGGCCTCGCTCAGGATCCTTCCGTCGGCGTCCACCACGCCGGCGGCGACCTTTGTGCCGCCGATATCGATGCCGATTGCCAGCCCCTTGCGCCCGAGCCGCAGGTGCTCGCGGAACGTTTCCACCTGCCTGGGCCGGGCCCGCAAGGCCAGCGGCCGCCGCCGCCAGGGGGCCGGACGTCGGAGCGGAGCGGCTTGCTCGCCGGGGGGCGTTACGTACATAGTGCTTCATTCTAGGGCGCGCCGGGCGGGCAGCGCCGGAGACCGGGCCCATGGCCTCCCCACTCCTCTTTGACTCATATGTTACTGGCCAGTAGGTTTGTTTCTGCACGGCCAAGTTGCAGGCGTATTAGTCTTTAGGCATACCCTGTGCGGGTCTATGGATATCAAAGGAGCTATAGTGCGCGAATTCAGTGTTCCGCCCCTGGTTGTTGTCCCACCGGAAACCAACATCACCGATCTTGTGCTTCGGCAGGCAGCCAAGCCCAGCAACCCGGTGCTCTTCTCGCGGCTGGACTCCGCAGGCGCCTGGCGGGACGTCTCCGCCACAGACTTCCTGGCGGACGTCTCAGCCCTTGCGAAAGGACTGATGGCCAGCGGCGTGGGAGCCGGCGACCGGGTGGGCATTATGTCCCGCACACGCTACGAGTGGGCCCTCATCGACTTCGCCATCTGGTTCGCCGGCGCCGTCTCAGTGCCCATCTACGAGACCTCATCGCCGTCGCAGGTTGCCTGGAACCTCGGCGATTCCGGGGCGGTGGCCGCGTTCGGCGAAGCCGCACACCACGAGGACATCATCCGGCAGGCTGCCACCTCGGAAGGCCTCACCGCCCTCCAGCATGTCTGGCAGCTCGAAGGCGGCGGACTGGACGCCGTCCGTGAGGCCGGACGGGACGTCAGCGACGCCGACCTTGAGGCCCGCCGCAGTTCAGCAAACCTCAGCGACATCGCCACGATCATCTACACCTCCGGCACCACGGGCAGGCCCAAGGGCTGCGAGCTGACGCACGGAAACTTTGTTGAACTCTCCGAGAACGCCCTCGGGATCATCGGCGAGATCGTCCATGAGCACGCCAAGACCATTATGTTCTTGCCCTTGGCACACGTTTTTGCGCGCTTTATCTCCGTCCTGGCGATGGCCGCCGGAACCACCGTCGCCCACACGCCGGACATCAAGAATCTCCTCGCGGACCTGCAGAGCTACGAACCCACCTTCATCCTCGCCGTTCCCCGCGTGTTCGAAAAGGTGTACAACTCGGCCCTGACCAAAGCGGAGGACGGCGGCAAGGGAGCGATCTTCCACAAGGCCGCTGACACCGCCATCGCCTTCTCCAAGGCACGGCAGGAAGGACATGTGGGCCTGGGCCTGAAGCTACGGCACGCCCTCTTCGACAAGCTGGTGTACAGCAAACTGCGGGCTGCCATGGGCGGCCACGTTGCCCACGCAGTATCGGGTGGCGGCCCGCTGGGAGAACGCCTGGGCCACTTCTTCCAGGGCATCGGCCTGCAGGTTCTTGAGGGCTACGGACTCACCGAGACCACCGCGCCCATCTCGGTGAACACCCCGGCCCTGATCAAGATCGGGTCCGTAGGCAAACCCCTGCCCGGAAACTCCGTCAAGATAGCCGACGACGGCGAGATCCTCGCCAAGGGCGTCTGCGTGATGCGCGGCTACTACAAGCGCGAGGACCTCATGGCGGACACGTTTGCCGACGGCTGGTTCCGGACCGGTGACATCGGCAGGCTTGATGAGAGCGGCTTCGTGTGGATCACGGGCCGCAAGAAGGAAATCATCGTCACTGCCGGCGGCAAGAATGTCATCCCGGCCCTGCTCGAGGACCAGATCCGGGCCGATGCCCTGGTCTCCCAGGTCCTGGTGGTGGGCGACAACAGGCCTTTCATCGGCGCCCTGGTGACCCTTGACCAGGAGGCGCTCCCGGGCTGGCTGCAGCGCCACGGGCTGCCAGCCACGACCTCGATGGAGGAGGCCGTGGACAATCCCGTTGTCAAAGCGGCCGTGCAGGATCTCATCACGCGTGCGAACGCCTCGGTGTCGCAGGCGGAGGCCATCAAGTCATTCCGGATGGTCGCTTCCGACTTCACGGAAGCGTCCGGCCACCTGACACCGTCCATGAAGGTGAAGCGGGCCCAGGTGATGAAGGACTTCGAGACAGTCATCGAGGAAATGTACGGCGCGCCGCGCGGCTAAGCGGCAACCCAAAACGAAGGGCCCTCCCGGCGGAAGTAGACTTCCAAGCCGGGAGGGCCCTTCCTTTTATGTCTGGACTGCTTAGCCCTGCTCTACGACCAGGAGGAGATCCCCGCCCTGGACCTGCTCCACCGCTGAAATGGCGAGCCGCGAAACCTTGCCTGCCACCGGCGTCGTAATGGAGGCCTCCATCTTCATCGCTTCGATGGTGGCCACCGTGTCACCAGCGTTGACCGTGTCGCCGGCCGTGACGGTCACGGTGACGGCCCCGGCGAACGGCGCGGCAACGTGGCCGGGCTGGGCCAGGTCTGCCTTCTCGGCGGCCTTGACGTTGCTCACCACGGAGCGGTCACGGACCACAACGGGGCGGGACTGGCCGTTCAGGGTGCACATCACCGTGCGCATGCCCTTTTCATCGGGCTCGGAAACGGCCTCCAGCGAGGCGATCAGGCGTACACCCTTCTCCAGCTGGATCTCGTGCTCCGCACCACGCTGAAGGCCGTAAAGGTAATCGCGGGTGTCGAGGACAGAAATGTTGCCGTACATCTCCACGCTCTTGAGGTATTCCTTGGTGGGACCCTCGAAGAGCAGGCGGTTCAGCGTGCTCTGGCGGGTCTTGGAATCACCCTTGAGCGCGGCGCTGTCCTCGGGGCTGAGGTCAACGTCGCGGACCTTGATGCTGCGGCCCTGGAGCGCATTGGTGCGGAAGGGTTCCGGCCATCCTCCGGGCGGGTCGCCGAGTTCGCCGGACAGGAACCCAATGACGGAGTCGGGGATATCGTAGTTCTGCGGGTTTTCGTTGAAGTCCGACGGATCTGCGTTCAGACCCACGAGGTGCAGGGCGAGATCGCCCACCACCTTGGAGGACGGAGTGACCTTCACCAGGCGGCCCAGGATACGGTCCGCCGCGGTGTACATGTCCTCGATCGCCTCGAAGCGCTCCCCCAGGCCCAGCGCCATGGCCTGCTGGCGCAGGTTGGACAGCTGGCCACCCGGGATTTCGTGCTGGTAAACACGGCCGGTGGGGCCTGGAAGGCCTGATTCGAACGGCGCGTAGACGCGGCGCACCGCTTCCCAGTACGGCTCAAGGGAGCTGACTGCGTCAAGGCTCAAGCCGGTGTCCCGCGGGGTGTGCGCCAGCGCCGCCACAAGGGCGGAGGCGGACGGCTGGCTGGTGGTCCCGGCCAGCGAGGCGGATGCAACATCAACAGCGTCCACGCCGGCGTCAACTGCCGCCAGCAGGGTGGCCAACTGGCCGCCTGCCGTGTCATGGGTGTGGAGGTGGACCGGGAGGTCGAAGCGTTCGCGCAGTGCGGCCACCAGCTTGGCGGCCGCTGCCGGGCGGAGCAGCCCGGCCATGTCCTTGATGGCCAGGATGTGGGCGCCTGCGTCCACAATCCGCTGTGCCAGTTCCAGGTAGTAGTCCAGCGTGTACAGCTTCTCGTCCGGGTTCAACATGTCGCCGGTGTAGCACAGGGCTACTTCGGCTAAAGCTGTGCCGGTGGCCCGGACAGCGCGGATGGCGGGAGCCATCTGGTTCACGTCGTTCAGGGCATCGAAGATGCGGAAAATGTCGATACCGGTGGCGGCGGCCTCATTGACGAAAGCCACCGTCACCTCTTCCGGGTACGGCGTGTAGCCCACCGTGTTCCGGCCGCGCAGCAGCATCTGCAGGCAGACATTGGGCAGGGCCTTCCGCAGGGCGGCCAGGCGGTCCCAGGGGTCCTCGCCGAGGAAGCGCAGTGCCACATCGTAGGTGGCGCCGCCCCAGGCCTCAACGGACAGGAGTTCCGGCAGGAGGGCTGTGACCGCGGGACCAGCGGCCACGAGGTCGCGGGTGCGCACGCGTGTGGCCAGCAGGGACTGATGGGCGTCGCGGAAGGTGGTGTCGGTGACGGCCACGGCGGTCTGCTCACGCAGGGCCTTGGCGAAGCCTTCGGGGCCAAGCTCCAGGAGGCGCTGGCGCGATCCCGGTGCTGCCTGCCGATCCCCAACGGCGGGGAGCTTGGCGGCCGGATCCGAGTGCACTTTCAGCTCGCCGTTGGGCTTGTTGACTGTGACCTCGGCCAGCCAGGTCAGGAGCTTGGTGCCGCGGTCGGCGGAGACCCGGGCCTTCAGCAGCTGGGGACGCTCGTCAATGAAGTTCGTGGCGACGTTGCCGGCAATGAAGTCGGCATCGTCGAGCACGGCTTGGAGGAAGGAAATGTTGGTGGACACGCCACGGATGCGGAACTCCGCGAGGGCCCGGCGGGCACGGGCCACGGCGGCCGGGTAGTCGCGGCCGCGGCAGCTCAGCTTCACCAGCAGGGAGTCGAAGTGCGGGCTGATTTCGGCACCCGAGTATACGGTGCCGCCGTCGAGCCTTACACCGGCGCCGCCGGCGGAGCGGTAGCCGGTGATCTTCCCGACGTCGGGCCGGAACCCGTTGGCCGGGTCCTCGGTGGTGATGCGGCACTGCAGCGCTGCGCCCTTGAGCTGGACCGTCTCTTGGGAGAGGCCGAGGTCCGCGAGGGTCTCGCCGGAAGCGATCCGAAGCTGTGCCTGTACCAGGTCAACGTCCGTCACTTCCTCAGTGACGGTGTGTTCGACCTGGATGCGGGGGTTCATTTCGATGAAGACGTGCTGTCCGGCGCGTTCGCCGACAGTGTCCACCAGGAACTCCACGGTTCCGGCGTTGACGTAGTTCAGGGCCTTGGCGAACTTCACCGCGTCACGGTAAAGGGCCTGGCGGATGCCTTCGTCCAGGTTGGGCGCGGGAGCGATCTCAATGACCTTCTGGTGACGGCGCTGGATGGAGCAGTCGCGTTCGAAGAGGTGGATGACGTTACCCTCGGCGTCGGCCAGGATCTGCACCTCGATGTGGCGCGGGCGGAGCACTGCCTGCTCCAGGAACATGGTGGGATCACCGAATGCCGCATCGGCTTCGCGCATGGCGGCCTGCAACGCCTCAGGAAGGGCTTCCCTCGTGTCGACGCGGCGCATGCCACGTCCGCCGCCGCCGGCGACGGCCTTGGCGAAAATGGGGAAACCGATCTCGTCGGCGGCAGCGATCAGCTCATCCATGTCCTTCGAGGGTTCACTCGATTTCAGGACCGGTACACCGGCCTTACTGGCAGCCTTCAGCGCTGCAACTTTGTTGCCGGCCAGCTCAAGCACCTCAGCCGGCGGCCCAACAAAGGTGATGCCCGCTTCCTGTGCTGCGCGGGCGAGGTCCGGGTTTTCCGAAAGGAAGCCGTAGCCAGGGTAGATGGCGTCGGCGCCGGACTCCTTGGCGACGCGGACCACTTCGGCAACATCGAGGTAGGCCCGGACGGGATGCCCCACTTCGCCGATCAGATATGCCTCATCGGCCTTCTGGCGGTGGATCGAGTTTCGGTCCTCATTGGGGAAGACAGCAACGGTCTTGGCGCCCAGCTCGTAGCCGGCACGGAAGGCCCTGATCGCGATTTCGCCGCGGTTGGCCACCAGAATCTTGGAAAACATAATTCTCCTGCATCATTGCGGGTGTATCGGTAAGTGGTCACAGTGTCTAAGACCCGCGCTTAGAAATACAAATCATTGTGGCCACAGTCACAGAAACTTCCGTCATGTCCCGCGTGCATCGACGGAGGCTGGCAGAACCGGCCACCCATACCATCGCCGTGCCATGCCGCGTTCCCATAAGGCGGGATTCACCGGCGCAGCCACATATGATGAGTAAGGTGGCTCGAGCCGCCGGCTTCGGCAGTGCCGGAGCAAACATTACCCCCAACACGGCAGCCGGCGTTAGGTTTTGGTCTCACAAGTGCAAGTAGTCAGCATCAGCAGCCTCAAGGGCGGCGTCGGCAAGACGTCCGTCACCACAGGATTGGCGTCTGCGGCGCTTGCCGCGGGCATCCCCACACTGGTGGTGGACCTCGATCCCCATGCGGACGCGACCACTGCCCTGGGGGTGCAGGCCGGCGACCAGCTGGACATCGGCAGGATGCTTAAGAGCCCCCGCCGGGCCAAACTGGCGGACAATGTCGCGGGCAGCTCCTGGACGGCACGCGCGCATACGAGCGGATCCGGACCGGCCGTACTGGACGTCGCGGTGGGCTCGGCGTACACCGGCATCTACGACCGCCCCGATCTTGGCCGTCGGGATCTCCGCAGGCTTTCCGCGGTCCTGGCCGGCGCCGACCGCTACGAGCTGGTCCTCATTGACTGCCCGCCGTCGCTGAACGGGCTGACCCGGATGGCCTGGTCCGCGAGTGACAAGGTGGCCCTGGTGGCCGAGCCGGGACTTTTCTCGGTGGCGGGAACGGAGCGGACCATGCGCGCCATCCAGCTGTTCAAGCAGGAATTCGCGCCGAACCTATCCCCCGCAGGCATTGTGGCCAACCGCGTGCGCACGGGCTCCTCCGAGCACACCTACCGGCTCGCGGAAATGGAATCGATGTTCGGTGACCTCCTGTTGAGCCCGCGCATTCCTGAACAGGCGAACTGGCAGCAGATCCAGGGCGCGGCCCACCCGGTGCACCACTGGCCCGGCGAATCAGCGAAGACATCCGCTGCATTGTTCGATACCCTCTTGGCCAACCTCCTGGCGACCGGAAGCGGCCTGCGAAACCGTACCCAGCGGTAATCCCATGGCTGCAGCGGACCGCTGCAGCCTACGGTTCCGTGGACAACAAGAAGAGGCCACCCCCGCTGCCGGAGGTGGCCTCTTCTGTGGGCGTTGTGTCAGCCTGTTGTGTCAGCCGATCTTGCGGGCAGATCGCCGCTTGCTCAGCTCGTCGTCGGGAAAGGACTGTTCGCCAGCGTGTTCGCTCGGCAGCGATGCCAGGCTGCCCTCGACTTCGCGCCAGACCCTGCCCACGGCGATGCCGAAAACGCCTTGGCCGCCCTGGACAAGATCGATGACCTCGTCAGCGGACGTGCACTCGTAGACGCTCGCGCCGTCGCTCATGAGCGTGATCTGTGCCAGATCCTCCACACCGCGTTCGCGTAGGTGTTCCACCGCCGTGCGGATCTGCTGAAGGGAGACGCCGGTGTCCAGAAGCCGCTTGACGACCTTGAGGACGAGAATGTCCCGGAAGCCGTAGAGCCGCTGCGAGCCGGAGCCTGCTGCGCCGCGGACGGCGGGCTCAACCAGCCCGGTGCGTGCCCAGTAGTCCAGTTGGCGGTACGTGATGCCGGCCGCCTTGCAGGCCGTAGGGCCGCGGTAACCGGCGTCCTCGTCCAGGACGGGAAGGTCTTCGGTAAACAGGAGGCCCTGGGCACCGCTCGCGGGCACAGCCACACCAGCCGTTGTGGGCTGCTTCAGCCCGCCTGCTTCGCCTTTGGGACTCACCTGGATCCTCCTTGTCATAAGCTCCCGGGGGACCACTGCATCAGCCGGTACATGCATGAAGTTCATGCATGTAATTTCGCGGGGGTCGTACTTTTACAGTGTGACTTGCGCGGCTGCTGTAAGCAATGGGAGCTTGATACCTCCGACGTTAGGCCCGCCGCGCCCCAAGGTCAAAGATCTAGGCCGCTTGGTGCAGGCGTGTCGGAACTTTCAGGCTCAACGTTAACCTTAACGTGACCTCAGCCGTCGAAGTCTTCAGGCTCCACATCGTCCAGGAACTCACGGAACCGCCGCAGTTCGCGCTCCTCGTCCACGGTGGGACCCGGGTCAGTGTCCTCGCCCTCGTCATGCTCGGTGATGCGGACTCCGGCTTCGTCCATCACGGAATCGGCACACCAGATGCGGCACTTGGCCCGCAACGCGATCGCGAGGGCGTCCGATGCACGTGAGCTGACGGTGGTGCCGTTCTCGAACTGGAGCTGGCCATAAAAGATGTTGTCCTCAACGGCCACAATGTTGACGCTGACAACCGAGTGGCCCAGGGATTCCACCACGTCCACCAGGAGGTCGTGCGTCATCGGGCGCGGAGGCACTACCCCCTGCTGGGCCAGGGCGATGGCACTTGCCTCTGGAGTCCCGATCCAGATAGGCACGTGACGTTCGCCGTGGATCTCGCGCAGCAGGACGAGCGGCTGGTTGGACGGCAGTTCGATGCGAACGCCTACGATCTCCACTTCGATCATCAGATGTCCATACGTGAGATACGGTCCTGGACCAGTGCCCGGTGCAGGACCAGGCAGAGGTCGCTGATTTCGCGGGCCGCTTCCGCAGCCCGCGCCTGTGACGCGGAATCACGCCGGGACGCGAGCGGCGCAACTGCCCGCTCCACGAGCCCGAATTCACGTTCCGCGGCGGCCTGGAACGGACGCAGGTGGCGCGGTTCAAGGCCGTGGCTCTCCAGTTGCACGCAGGCACGGGCCACCTGCAGGGCGTGTTCGTCGAACTTGCCGTTGCTGTGGCTGATCAGCCCGAAGCTCAGCAGGGACTGTAGCAACGGAGTGCTGGCGCCGGATTCAGTCCGCAGCTGTTCCTCACTGAACTTCCGTCCCCGGTTCTGAAGCTCCACGGCCAGTTCATCCGAAACGATCCGCGGCGAAACCACAACGCCGGGCGGCAGGTTCTCCGGCCGCTCTCCCCTGTCGATCGCATCGAGGTAGTCCTTGATGACTTTCAGTGGAAGGTACTGGTCCCGCTGCAGCGCCAGCACAAAACGGAGACGTTCGACGTCACCGTCCGAGTACTGCCGGTATCCGGCCGGAGTACGGCGCGGATTAATCAGTCCTTTTTCCTCCAGGAACCTGATTTTCGACGCGGTCATGCCCGGAAAGTCGCCGCTGAGCTGCGCGAGGACTTCCCCGATGTTCAGAACTTGGGGCCCCCGGCGTTCCGGTTGTGCCATTGCCACAGGCAAGTGTCCCGGGATCAGGCGCGGCCTGCTGCGCGGGCAGGGCTCAGGTAGAAGGTGAGTCGGAACTTGCCGATCTGGACTTCGTTCCCGGACTTTAGCTCAACACTGTCCACGCGGTCGTGGTTGACGTAAGTGCCATTGAGGCTGCCGGTATCCACCACTTCAAAGCTCTTAGCTGTGCGGCGGAACTCGACGTGGCGCCGCGATACGGTGACGTCATCAAGGAAGATGTCGGCGTCAGGATGACGGCCGGCCGTGGTGGTGTCCGTGTCAAGCAGGAAGCGGGCTCCCGCGTTCGGGCCGCTGTGGGCAACCAAGAGCGCGGAACCGGCCGGCAGCGCCTCCACGGAAGAACGCTCGTCCGTGGACAGCTTGGGGGCGATAGTGGGCTCGCCGAAGACGGGGGTGAGATGGATCGAGGTGGTCTCCGAAGCCCTGGCCGCACCTGTGCCGTACTCGCCTTCGGCAGGGTCCTGTTCGTGGCCAACCATGGATTCCTCCTCTTTCGCTGCAGCTCTCACGCCTGCAATCAACATTTGCCCTGACGGATCCGCCTCGCGGATCCGTTGCCGGGCCCCGATCCGGCCACTGACGTGCGAAGACGCCCATGGGCCGGACCGGATGAACCCGGTAGCTTCAGCCTACCTGCTGTTCGTACTCGGATGCACTGAGCAAGGATTCCACAGCGTCTGCTTCGGCAAGCCGGATCTCGATCAGCCAGCCGTCGCCGTACGGATCGGAGTTGATAAAGGCCGAATCGGTATCGAGGGATTCGTTGCGTGCGACGACTTCGCCGCTGACCGGAGCATAGATATCGCTGACGCTCTTGGTGGATTCGACCTCGCCCACGACTTCGTTCGCGGTGACCTTGGTGCCGGCTTCAGGCATCTGGGCATAGACAACATCTCCGAGTGCGTCCTGCGCGAAGTCGGTGATTCCCACCCGGACCACGCCGTCGGCGCTCGGTGCGGATACCCACTCGTGCTCGGCGGTGTAGGACAGGTCTTCGGGAATGTTGCTCATCAGGGGCCTTTCATCGGGTCAATCACCAATGTCAACGGGGCCTGGAAAACAAGCCGCCGCTGAAAGTATAGGCACAACTCCACGGGCGTTCGAGGAGGTTTCTGACATGATGAGACGCATGAGAACACACGCACAGGAAACGCCCGCGAAAAAGGCAAACTGGGCTGCGCGGTTCATCCTCGTTGTAGCGGCGCTGGTGGTCCTCAGCATCGCTTACTTTGCCTTTGCGGCGATCCTCCCGGTCTGGTGGGCGAATGTTATCCGCAACCAGGTCCATGGCAATCTTGGGGCGGGCATCACGGTGGGGACGTTTTACGGGTTCGTTTTCACGTTCGTTCCCCTCCTGGTGGCCTGGCAGGCAACGCGTAAATCCGTGAGCTTGCCCTGGAAGCTGGCCATCCTCTTCGCCGCTGCGGCTATCGCGTCCCCTAATCTGGTGACCGCCGGGATCATGTTCGGCAGCTCGCAGGCTGCCCACAACGGACAGCGGATCCTTGGCACCGAGGCCACCTGGTTCCCGGTGTCGACGCAGATCTCAGCCATCGCCGCCGCGGTCATCTTTGTGGTCGGCCTGGTCCTGTGGAGGGTCTGGCGGCAGCGCGGCAAGAAGATGAAGGCGTTCAAGAAGGCAGATGCCGAGCGTTCCCTGGCTGCGAGGGCGGCCAATGACTCCGCTGCCAGCGCACCTGTTCCCGAGGCGCTGGCCGCAACCGACAGCCAGGCAAACCGCAGGTAAGCCATGCCGGAGCTTCCCGAGGTTGCAGGCCTGGCCGGTTTCCTGGACAAGCACTTGCGCGGATCGGTGGTGCGGAAGGTCCAGATCGTTTCTTTTGCCGTGCTGAAGTCAGCCGATCCGCCGTTCACAGCACTGGAGCGCTGCACCGTCGCCGGCGTACGGCGGTTCGGAAAATTTGTCAGCATCGACACCGATGGGCCGTCGTTTGTCTTCCACCTCGCCCGGGCGGGATGGGTCCGCTTCACGGACTCCCCCACCGACACCCAACTCCGGATGGGAAAGGGCCATATCGCCATGCGACTGGCATTCACCGGGCCGGACGGTGCCCATGGCATGGATCTCACCGAGGCGGGGACCAAAAAGAGCCTGGCCGTGTACGTGGTGCGCGACCCCCAGGATGTGCCGGGCATCGCAGCACTCGGGCCGGACCCGTTCAGCGCGGCGTTCGACGCCGACATGCTGGCGGCAATTCTCGGCTCCACGTCCCAGCAGATCAAGGGCGTCCTGCGGAGCCAGAGCGTGATCGCGGGGATCGGGAACGCCTACAGCGACGAAATCCTGCATGCTGCCCGGATCTCTCCCTTTGCCACCGCCAGGTCCTTGGACCGCGGCACAGTGCAGGTGCTTTATGACGCCATCCACAGCGTGCTCGGAACTGCCCTGGCTGAAGCCGAGGGCAAGCCACCCAGCGAGCTCAAGGACGTTAAACTCAGCCACATGCGGGTCCATGCCCGCACCGGGGAGGCTTGCCCGGTGTGTGGTGACACAGTCCGGGAGGTGTCCTTCACCGATAAGTCCCTGCAGTACTGTCCCACGTGTCAGACCCAAGGAAAGATCCTGGCGGACCGCAGGACATCGAAGTTCCTGAAATAGGCCAGGTGACGGCACAAAACAAAAGCGTCCCGGAGAAAATTCTCCGGGACGCTTCTGCTTTGGTCGGGCTGACAGGATTTGAACCTGCGACCCCTTGACCCCCAGTCAAGTGCGCTACCAAGCTGCGCTACAGCCCGTTAGTTCCGCCGTTCTCCGCTGCGTTTACTCCTGATGTTAGCCAGGATTTCAACTCAGCAGTCCGGCCGAACCACCTTGAAAAGCCTACACGATTCCGGAGGGTGCAAGTGACACTTTGCCGCCTTCACGCCCCCAGTGTGTCGGAATTAACGCTTCTTGCCGCGCTTTTCGCGGACGCGCATGTTGACCTCGATGGGCGTGCCCTCGAATCCGAACGTTTCGCGGAGCCTGCGCGTGATGAAGCGGCGGTAGCCCGGGTCCAGGAACCCGGTGGTGAACAGCACAAACTTCGGCGGTCGGCTGGACGCCTGCGTGCCGTACAGGATGCGTGGCTGCTTTCCGCCACGGACCGGGTGCGGGTGCGCCGCTACAAGCTCGCCGAGGAAGGCGTTGAGCTTGCCGGTGGCGATGCGCCTGTCCCAGTTCTCCAGGGCCAGGTCCAGGGCGGGAACCAGGCGGTCCTTGTGCCAGCCGGTCAGCGCGGAGATGTTGACCCGGGGCGCCCAGGCCACGTGGGCCAGGTCCTGTTCGATTTCGCGTTCCAGGTAGGTGCGGCGTTCGTCGTCGAGCAAGTCCCACTTGTTGAAGGCCAGCACCAGGGCGCGGCCCGACTCGATGGCCAGCTGCAGGATGCGGACGTCCTGCTCGCTGAGGACTTCGTCAACGGCGAGAAGAACGACGGCGACCTCCGCCTTTTCGAGCGCGGCCTGCGTCCGGAGGGAGGCGTAGTAGTCGGCGCCCTGCGCCATGTGCTGGCGGCGGCGGATGCCTGCCGTGTCCACAAAACGCCAGGTGCGGTCGCCAAGCTCAATGAACTCATCCACCGGATCACGCGTGGTGCCGGCGGTGTTGTCCACCACTACACGCTCAGACCCTGCCAGTTTGTTCAGCAGCGATGACTTGCCCACATTCGGGCGGCCGATCAGTGCGATGCGGCGCGGGCCGCCCGAGCGTTCCAGGCCCTCAATCGTGGAGAACTCCGGCAGGGTGTCCATCACGTGGTCCAGGAGGTCGGCCACGCCGCGTCCGTGAAGGGCAGAGACGGGGTAAGGCTCACCGAAGCCGAGGCCCCACAGGGTGGCGGAGTCCGCCTCCTGGGCGAAGTCGTCCACCTTGTTGGCCACCATGATGACCGGCTTCTTGCTGCGGCGGAGCATCTTCATGACGCCCTCGTCCGTTGCAGTGGCGCCCACCGCGGAGTCGACGACGAAGAGCACGGCGTCGGCCATTTCCACGGCCATTTCGGCCTGTTCGGCCACACGGGCGTGGATGCCGCGGGCATCGTGCTCCCAGCCGCCGGTGTCCACCAGGGTGAAGTTGCGCCCGTTCCAGTGTGCCGAGTACATCACCCGGTCCCGCGTCACGCCGGGAGTATCCTCGACCACGGCTTCGCGGCGGCCCAGGATGCGGTTCACAAGCGTGGACTTGCCCACGTTGGGACGGCCGATGATGGCAAGCACCGGATCGAGCTTGACCGGACCGTCAAAGTCCTCGTCGTCGAAGTTCCCGCTCAGCAGGGCGGCGTCTTCCTCGTCGAGCTCGTAGTCGTCCAGGCCCACGCGGAGCGACGCGGCACGCATCTCCGCTTCGTCATCGTCCATGGCGGCCAGCCGCTCGGCCACCTGGTCCGTGCCGGTGGGCGTGTATTCGTCTTCGCCGGCGCCGGAGTGGCCGGAGGTTTGAGTCGTATCGCTCATTGCACTTTCCTTAGTGGTCATCTGCCGGCGTCCCGGCTACTGCTGTGAAGTTCGTGCGGAAATCCGCGTGGGGCAAAGGCTGCCCACTGTGTTGGATGGTCTCCTGGACGTGCCCCGCAAGCGCAGCGCGGATTTCCATTCCCGCCCTGTCCATTGAAGCACGGCCCGTTTCGCCGGGGTTGCGGCTGAGGGTCAGTGCGTTGCCGAAGCTGACGTGGAACCGCCGCCCCGGCCTGGGTACTGTGTCGAGGTGTTCGTTGCCCGTCCGGGTGCCGAGGATCGCCACGGGGACC
The DNA here is from genome assembly GCF_055412845.1 of Pseudarthrobacter adonitolis. Classification (NCBI taxonomy): domain Bacteria; kingdom Bacillati; phylum Actinomycetota; class Actinomycetes; order Micrococcales; family Micrococcaceae; genus Pseudarthrobacter; species Pseudarthrobacter adonitolis. The sequence goes on from NZ_JBVAYW010000011.1 coordinate 68,152, forward strand.
ACCGGAGCGCCAGAGTTCAGTGCCAGCCAGGCCACCCCGTTGTTGATGTCCGTTGCCTGGCCGCTCCCCCGCGTACCTTCCGGAAGAATCCCGATGCAACGGCCGGCGTCGAGCATGTTTTTGCCCAGCAGCAGCGCTGCCCGGTCCCCGGAGCGGTCCACCGGCAGCTGGCCGGAGGCCCGAAGGACCCGTCCCAGCAAACCCCTGAACATCTCCTTCTTGACCAGGATGTGCATGGGTCGCGGCGATGCGCCGAACATCACCGGCCCGTCCAGGAAACTGATGTGGTTGCCGGCGAAGATCACCGGCCCTCCTGTGGGCACGTTGTCCCGGCCAGTGACGGACGTCCGGTACACCGCATGGTCCAGGAGCCAGCCGACGGGGCGGCTCCAGGTCATGGTCCAGCCGGAGGGAAGGCGCAGGCCGCGGTCAGTCACGGTTAAGCACCTTCGTGACGATCACGAGCGCCGCGTCCACGGTTTCGGCGAAGTCCAGGTCGGACGAATCCAGGGTGACAACACCGTCGGCAGCCTGGGTGAAGTTCACCACCGTGGAATCCTTGGCGTCGCGCTGGGTGACCTGGGCGGCGAGCTGCTCCGCATCCTGCGTGCCGCCCAGCTGGATGCCGCGGCGGCGAAGCCGGGCTTCCTCACTGGCCGTCAGCAGCATGCGGACTTCAGCGCCCGGTGCGACGACGGTGGTAATGTCCCGGCCCTCCACCACGATGCGGCGGTGGTGCTTTTCAATGAGCTCACGCTGCCGGCGGATCAGTTCGGTCCGGGCACCGAGGGTGGTGGCCACCGCACTGACCGCCGACGAAATTGCCGGTTCGCGGATGGCGTCCGTGACATCGGTCCCGTCCACGCGGACGTATTCCTCCCGCGGTGTGGTGCTCAGTTCCAGGACGAGGTCCCGGGAAGCCTGCTCCACGGCGGCGGCGTCGCTGAGGTCAATTCCGGTGGTGACGCAGAACCAGGTCAGGGCCCGGTACATGGCGCCGGTGTCCAGGTAGGCAAGGTGCAGCCGTCGGGCCACTTCCCTGCTCACGCTGGACTTGCCGGAGCCTGACGGCCCGTCGATGGCAACCACCAGGGGCCTGCCGACGCGCAAGGCCGGAAGGGTGTCAAGAAGTTCTTGTGTCATTACTGCAATACCCGCCATCCGCGGTCGTTGAGTGCTTCGATCAGATGGTCATGCTTGTTCGGCAGCACGGACAGTTCCACCATGCCCACGTTCTGGCCCGAGGAATGGTCCAGCCGCAGGTCCTCCACGTTCACGCCGACCTCACCGATTTCGGTGAGGAGCTGCGCTATCTGGCCCGGCCGGTCATCCACGAGGACCGTCAGCCAGGAGTAGGCCTGCGGCGGACCGCCGTGCTTGCCCGGAATACGGGCCTGCCCGGCATTGCCTTCGCTGATCAGCTGGGCCAAGTCAAGCCTGGCACCCGGCGCAAGCGGTTCCTCCAGCGTGCCGATGAGCCGGTTCAGGTCCTCGCGGACCCCGTAAAGGATCTCCACGACCTTCCCGGCGTTGCCGCCCAGGATCTGGACCCACAGCGTGGGATCGCTGGCGGCGATCCGCGTGACGTCCCGCAGCCCGTTGCCGGCGAGGGACAGCGCGTGAAGCGGCGTCCCCTGCAGCCGGCTGGCCAGCAGGGAGGACATGATCTGGGGCAGGTGTGACACCAAGGCCACGGCTTCGTCGTGTTCGTCGGCAGTGAACTGGGAAACCACGGCTCCCAGGTCCGTGGCAAGGGAGCGCGCAGTCTGCACGGCGGCCGCGGATGACTCCGGGCCCGGACAAACCACCCAGGGCATGGACGTGAAGAGCTCGCCGCGGGCCGCAACCGGCCCGGATTTTTCGCGCCCTGCCATCGGATGGGTGCCCACATAGCGGGTGAGGTCCGCGCCGCGGCCGCGCAACTCCGCCAGGATGGCGGCTTTGACGCTGGCGATGTCAACCACCACGGAATCCGGGTAGTCGGCAAGCGCACGGGCCACGACGCCGGCGGTCACGTCTGGCGGTGCTGCCACCACCACAAGCTCAGGCGCCTCGTCCCCAAACTGGTCCAGGGGCTGGCCGGCACCGATGTCGACGGCTACCGCCTGGTTGGTAGGCGAAGGGTCAGACAGGAACACGGGCACACCGCGTCCGCGCAGGCCCAGCCCGATGCTGGCACCGAGCAGGCCGGTGCCAATCACCACGACCGGTCCGTTGAGGTGTCCCCGCCCGTGGGAGCGAAATGCGGACATGCCTCAGAGTCCTACGGATGCCAGCAGGTGGCCGACTTCCTGCTTGCCAAGGTTGCGGATGCTGCCCTGGCGCTGGTCGCCCAGGCCGATGGGACCCACCTTGACGCGCACCAGGCGCAGGACCGGGAAACCGACGGCGTCGAACAAACGCCGGACAATCCGGTTCTTGCCCGAGTGCAGGATTACTTCGATCAGGACGTGGCCCGGAGTGGAGTCCACCAGTTTGAAGGAGTCAACGGAGGCAAAGCCATCCTCAAGTTCCACGCCTTCTCGGAGCTGGGCGCCCACTCCCTGCGGGAACGGGCCGCGGACCTGGACCAGGTAGGTCTTGGGGACCTCGTAGGACGGGTGGGTCAGCCGGTTGGCCAGTTCGCCGTCGTTCGTCAGCAGCAGCAGACCTTCGGTGGCGACGTCCAGCCGGCCCACGTGGAACAGGCGTTCGCCCTGGTGGGTCTTCCGCACGAAATCGCTGATGCAGGGACGGCCGTCGGGGTCCTCCATGGTGGACACCACGCCCTTGGGCTTGTTGAAGACCATGTACACGAGGTTTTCATCCAGCTGGATGCGCAGGCCATCAACGTGGATGACCGCTGTCTTGGGGTCCACGCGGACACCAAGCTCAGTGACTACCTGGCCGTCGACTTCTACGCGGCCTTCGGAGATCATCTCTTCGCAGACGCGGCGCGAAGCCACGCCGGCCTGGGCCATGACCTTCTGCAGGCGGGTGCCATCGGCGTCGTGCATTTCAGACTGCGGAACGGCACCGCGGGGTCCGCGCTTGCGGGCAGGCTTGCGCACGGGGCCAAGGTTCTGGCCGAAACGTTCGCTGCCAAAGGCGCGTGACGCCGCTGCTCCGGGCCTGCCGGTGCGTGGTTTGGGCTTGAGTGCGCCCGGGGTGCCGGGTGCTTTATTGGCGCCCGGCTTGCGGGCGGCAGGCTTGCGCGCGGAGGCGCTGGCAGCAGGCTTCCAGTCGGAGGCACCGCGGCCGGCCGGCGGCGACGCCGGGGCATCGCCGGGATCCACAAATGGCTCCTCGCGCGGCCTGGGGGCCTTGTACGGCCGGTCCCCGCCGCCGAATCCGGCGTTGCGCTTGCCGGCGCCGGCGCGGAATCCGCCGCCCGCCGCGCTGGGGCGGCCGCTGCCGCCCTGTGCAGGGTTACGGCTGGCGCCGCCCTGCGCCGGATTACGGCTGGCGCCGCCCTGTCCGGCATTGCGTTCTGAACTGTTACGTCCCGAACTGTTACGTGGTGAACCCTGGCGTCCCGCCTGTGTCATGACCCGTCCTTCGTTATTTGGCCGGCTGGTTGTCCAAGAACAACCCTAGCCAGCCATGCAGAAATTATCTGCCCTTATGAATATTCGTGTGCGCACGCGGGATTCCCCGCCTACATTCTGTCGGCGTCGTAGAACTCCGCGATGCCCTCAAGCCCCGGAAGATGGGGTGAAAGCTGCGGCAGTTCCGCTACGGAGCCGATTCCCATCCGTTCCAGGAAATACGACGTGGTCCGGTAGAGGATGGCGCCCGACTCAGGATCAGGTCCCGAATCTTCGATCAGCCCGCGCTGGGTCAATGTCCGTACGACAGAATCGACATTGACTCCTCGAATTGCAGACACCCTGGCCCTGGAGACAGGCTGGCGGTACGCGATGACAGCCAGTGTTTCCAGAGCCGCCTGCGTGAGCCTGGCCGTCTGACCCTCAAGCACAAACCGTCCGACGATCTCGGCGAAGTCTGCGCGGGAGTAGATCCGCCAGCCACCGGCGATGTTCCGCAATTCAAAACCCCGGGGGCTGGCGCTGAAACCAGCATCGCTGGCATCGTCCATGTCCGGGGCTTTAACAGTATAGCCGCTATACTCCCGCTGCAGTTCCGCCAGTAACTGCTCGACGACGGCGACGGTCAGGTTAAGCCCGGCGGCCAGTTCAGTAGCTGTGGCCGGTTGGTCCAGGACCATCAGGACCGCCTCAAGTGCAGCCTTGGCACCGCCGGGAAGATCCCGGACGTCCCGGCCCGGCTCCGCCCCAGGCTCCGGAAGTTCTTGGCTCACGACAGTTCCTCGTATTCTTCGCTTAGGTTTTCTGTTGACCAGTCCCGGCCATCCACCGTCCAGTGCACGGTGAGATCGCCCAGCGGCGACACCTGGTCGAAGGAGACTGCCCTGTCCCGGAACATCTCCAGCAATGCCAGGAACCTGGCCACCACCACCAGGGTGGAATCGGCGTCGGCGATCAACGCGCGGAAAGACAGGGGCTTCCCCAACTGGAGCCGGAGCCCCAGGATCTCGGCCTGTTCCTTCACGCTGACGGCACTGCCATGCAGGTGGGCAAGGCCCACCTCGGTGGGCCTTGGCGTCTTGGGCTTCAGGGCGGACTCGGCCAGGCGGGCGAACTGCTCCGGCGTGTGCTTCCACACCAGTTCCGGGAGCATGGCGGCAAAGTGCTCCTCCAAGGCAACCTGACGCGGAAACCGGCTGGCTTCCTGTTCCAGGGTTCCAGCCATCAGGGCTGCCACCTGTTTGAACGCCTTGTATTGGAGGAGCCTCGCAAAAAGGAGGTCCCGCGCTTCCAGCAGGGCGATGTCCTCATCGTCCTCGACTTCACCGGCGGGCAGGAGCCTCGCCGCCTTGAGGTCCAGGAGGGTGGCGGCGATGACCAGGAATTCACTGGCCTCATCCAGTGCCCATTCCTCGCCGAGCTTCTGGAGCTTCCTGATGTACTTGATGAACTCATCAGTGACGGTGGCAATGGCCACCTCTGTAATATCCAGCTGGTGCTTGGCGATCAGGCCCAGCAAGAGGTCGAACGGGCCGGTGAAGTTGGCCAGCCGCACCTCAAAGCCGGGTTTGGACTCGGCCACGGCGAAGTTAGGGTGCGCCGCCGCGCGAAATCAGCTCTTTGGCCAGGCGGCGGTAGGCATCGGCGCCGATGTGGCTGCCTGCGTAGCTGGTGATCGGCTCTGCCGCGACGGTGGCGTCCGCGAACTTGATGGAGCGTTTGATGACGGTCTCGAAGACTTTGTCGCCGAAGGCTTCCACCAGGCGGGTGATGACTTCGCGACTGTGCAGCGTACGGGCGTCGTACATGGTGGCCAGGACACCATCAACCTGCAGGCCGGGGTTCAGCCTGTCCTGGACCTTGTCGATGGTTTCCACCAGCAGGGCTACCGCACGGAGTGCGAAAAACTCGCAGATCAGCGGGATGATCACGCCGTGGGCGGCGGTCAGGGCGTTGACCGTCAGCAGACCCAGGGAGGGCTGGCAGTCAATCAGGACGACGTCGTAATCGTCTTCGACTTTTTTCAGCGCCCTGTCCAGGACCTGCTCACGGGCTACTTCGTTGACCAGTTGCACTTCGGCGGCGGAGAGGTCAATATTGGCCGGCAAGAGGTCCACGTTCTCGACGCCGGTCTGGTGGATGGCATCACGGATGTCCACCTTGCGGTCCATGAGGACGTTGTACACCGTCAGGTCCAGTTCGTGCGGGTTGATGCCCAGACCCGCAGACAGCGCACCCTGGGGATCGAAGTCAACCAGCAGCACCTTGCGGCCGTATTCGGCAAGGGCCGCTGCCAGGTTGATGGTGGACGTGGTCTTCCCGACGCCGCCCTTTTGGTTGACCATGGCGATCACGCGCGCGGGACCGTGGGCCGACAGCGGGACGGGTTCCGGAAATTCGCGGTAAGGGCGCCCGGTGGGACCCATCACGGCGTCTTCCAGATCGAGTTCCGTGCCTTCCAGAGTTGCCGAACCCTGTTCGCTGCTCACGTATCTATCCACACTTTCGATGACGGTGATTTCCTGCCGCTGGAGCTCCAGCGCCGATCCTGCTTTCCACCAAGGCTACAGGCCCGACACGGTATTCGAGGGAACTTGACATCGCGTGCATTCTGCGCCTTTACCTTCTGGTAGAGGTCGAAGGTTAGGCTTCCGCACGCAAGAACCGCCCGCTCAGCCAAGGCTGTGCGGGCGGTTCGCGGCATGTCCGGGATACAGTGCCGGCCGCGCCTAGGCGTTGGCCAGCGCCGGCGCCGGCGCCTTGGCGGACTCGTCCACCGGCTCGCCATGTCCTGCGATCATGGTCTGCTCGTCGAAGGGAGCCCGGCCCGAGAGAACTTCGCCTACCTGCTCGTTGTCGATTTCCTTGACCCAGGTGCCGATCAGGACGGTGGCAACGGCATTGCCGGTGAAGTTCGTCAGCGCCCGCGCCTCGGACATGAAGCGGTCGATGCCCACAATCATGCCGACGCCGCCGAGGAGCTCCGGCTTGTGCGCCTGCAGCCCTGCGGCCAACGTGGCCAGACCGGCACCGGTCACACCGGCGGCGCCCTTGGAAGCGATGATCATGAAGATGAGCAGTGATACCTGGGCGCCCAGGTCCAGCGGCGTGCCCATCGCGTTGGCCACGAACAGCGAAGCCATGGTCAGGTAGATCGCGGTGCCGTCCAGGTTGAATGAGTAGCCCGTGGGGACGGTGACGCCGACCACCGGCTTGGAGACGCCTAGGTGCTCCATCTTCGCGATGAGTCGCGGAAGTGCCGCTTCGGAAGAGGAGGTGGAGAAGATCAGGAGGTATTCGCGGGCGAGGTACTTCATAAGCTTGAAGATGTTGACGCCGGTAACCACCTTGAGCAGGCCACCCAGGATGATGACGATGAACAGTGCGCAGGTGATGTAGAAAGCGGCCATCAGGGTGAACATGCTGACGATCGCCTGGAAGCCGGTGGCTCCGACGACGGCGGCAATGGCACCGAAAGCTCCGACGGGGGCGAGCCACATGATCATGATGAGGATGCGGAATACCAGCACTTGGCCGTGGCCGATGGCCTTGAGGACAGGAGCGGCCTGTGGGCCCATCTTTTGGAGGGCGAAGCCTACGAGGATGGCGGCGAAGAGCGTGGGCAGAACCGGAATGTCGCCCGGAATGATGCCCAGGAGGAAGGCAACGGTGCTGTCTACTTCCGCCTTTTTGTTGGGGTCGTAGGCCGCCAGCTTCAGACCTTCACCCGGGTGGATCAGGTTCCCGACCACGAGGCCGATACCCAAGGCAAAGGTGGACATGAGGACAAAGTAGCCCAGCGCCAGGCCGCCCACTTTGCCTACGGTGGCTGCCTTGGCGATGGAGCCGATGCCCAGGACGATGGTGCAGAAGATGATCGGTGCGATCATCATTTTGATCAGCTTGATGAAGCCGTCGCCGAGCGGTTTCAGCGATTTGCCGACCTCGGGGAACAGTAGGCCGACGAGGGCGCCCAGGATCACGGCGACAATAACGGCAATGTAGAGGTAGTGGGATTTGTCCAGGCCCTTGCGCCGCGTCTTCACGGTGTCAAGCGACTCTCCTCGTTGAGAGGCCATGATGTGTCTCCTTATGGATAATCTGGTAGACGCTGCGGCGCATTCTCTGGGCTCATCGCGTCGGTCCGGTGTGATATCCATCATTGGCCATACCGTGACATGGCTCACTGTTGCGTTCATATTGGTCATGGGAGGTGCTTGATGATCCACCGCTGGAGTATCGCCCGCAGGCTGTTTGTGGCGACTCTGCTGATTGTGCTGGCCTTCATCGCCATCGTGGGCACCGCTACGTTCATCGACGCCCGGGACCGAAGCTACGAGGAAGCCGGACGGCGGATGACCGGCATCGCTGCCGCAGTAGCCGCCAACCCCCTGGTTCTCCAGGCCGCCGACGATCCGGATCCAACTGCGTTGCTCCAGCCCTATGCGCTGGACGTCATGGCGGGTTCCGGCGCTGATTTTGTCACCATCATGGCGCCGGACAGGACGCGCTGGACGCATCCCCGGGACGAAGAGCTCGGCAGGCCATACATCGGCTCCATCGAGGCCTCGCTCCGCGGTAAAGTATTCACCGAGGTCACGGCGGGAACGCTGGGGCCGTCGGTGCGGACGGTTGTCCCGGTCAAGGATGCGGCGGGAAACGTCAGGGCGTTGGTTGCCGCCGGCGTCACGGTCCGGACTGTGGATGTGGCCCTGTCCGGCCGCTTGTCCGCGCTGCTGGCCATTGGCCTCGCCCTGCTCATTGGCGGGTCTTTGGCTTCCTGGCTGCTGGGCCGCTACCTGCGCCGGGTGACCCGGGGGTGGGGGCCGGAGCAGCTGGCGCAGCTGTTTGCCTACTACGAATCCGTCCTGCACTCGGTGCGTGAGGGGCTGATCCTGATCGACACCAAGGGCCGGGTGGTGATGTACAACGACCAGGCCGCTGAGCTGCTGGGACTGGAGCCCCGCGATTCGAAAGACGATCCGTCGCGGCCGCCCTTCCTGACAGACCTCCCGCTGGCCCCCAGTCTCAAGGAACTCTTTGAATCCGGCCGCACCGCCCTCGATGAAATCCACCTGACGGGCCCCCGGATTGTGGTGGTGAACCAGGGCCCGGCCGTCGGTCCCGACTCCCCCGGCCTCCGCCGGACGGCGGTGTTCGGCACCGTGGCCACCATCCGCGACCGGACGGAGATCGAATCGCTGGGCAGCGAACTCGAAACAATGCGGACACTGTCCGCCGCCCTTCGCGCCCAGACCCACGAACACGCCAACCGGCTGCACACCATGGTTTCCCTGCTGGAGCTGGGGCGAACCCGGGAGGCCCTGGAATTCGCCACCAAGGATCTCGAACTCAGCCAGCAGTTGACCGACGAGATGGTGAGCTCCGTCGACGAGCCGGTCCTCAGCGCCCTGATTATGGGGAAGGCAGCGGAAGCGAATGAGCGCGGGGTGAAGCTGACGCTCTCCACCGAGGGGTCCGCGTCCGTTGCGGGCCTGGCTGTCCAGGACCTTGTCACCATTCTGGGAAACCTCCTCGACAACGCGATCGACGCCGCCGCGGATGGCGCGGCTCCGAGGACGGTGGAGCTGACCGTGGAGTCCGATGCGGAGGGGCTGGACATCACGGTGGAGGATTCCGGCTCCGGCGTGGACCCCGCCGCCGTGGAGGATATTTTCCGGCACGGCTTCAGCACCAAGGCCTCCGGTCCCTTCGGACGCGGCATCGGCCTGGCCCTCGTCCGCCAGGCCGTGCAGCGTCTGGGCGGTACCATGACCATCACAGGCAAGGACGGCGCACGCTTCCAGGTCTTCCTGCCGGCCATGGCCGCCGGAACCGACAAAGAGGAGCAGTTCCAGTGAGCGATATCCGCGTCCTCGTGGTTGAGGACGAACCGGTCGCCTCGGCCGCGCACGCAGCCTACGTGGGCAGGATGGCAGGATTTATGCTGGCCGGGACGGCCCCGGACGGCCAGTCCGCGCTCAGGCTGCTGGGAGAGCTCGCGGCTGCCGGCCAGCCGGTGGAACTGGTCCTGCTCGACATGAACCTTCCTGACCTGCATGGCCTGGACATCGCCCGGCGGATGCGTGCGGCAGGAATCCTGGCGGACATTATTGCCATCACCGCGGTCCGGGAAGTGGCGATTGTCCGGAGCGCCGTGGCCATCGGCGTGGTCCAGTACCTGATCAAGCCCTTCACCTTTGCCACGTTCGAAGACAAGCTCTCCAGCTACCGGTTGTTCCGGCAGCAGTTGGCCCCCCAGGAGTCCGGTGCCGGGAGGACCGGCGCGTCCCAGAGCGAGGTTGACCAGGCCTTCGCAAGCCTCCGGGCGCCGTCGGAAATGCCCCTACCGAAAGGCCTTTCCGTCTCCACTCTGGACTCGGTCCGGGACTACCTGAATCAGCATTCGGGATCCGTTTCGGCCACAGAGGTCATGGCGGCGCTGGGAATGTCCCGCGTGACGGCCCGCCGCTACCTCGAATACCTCGCCGACGCCGGCATCGTCTCCCGGGCGCCTCGCTACGGCACGCCCGGCCGGCCGGAAAACGAATACGGCTGGAAGCGGCCCTAGTCATATTGGGGCGACTAAGCCCCGGCGCCCTGAGGTCGCAGCACACCCACCAGCTGCCCAATGACGTCCGGATCGTCAATCGTGGAGGGCACCACGTACTCTTCGCCGTCGGCTATTTGCCGCATGGTCTTGCGCAGGATCTTCCCTGACCTGGTCTTGGGGAGTGCTTCGACCACCGTGGCGTGTTTGAAGTCGGCCACGGGCCCGATGTCCTTCCTGACAAGGGCGATCAGCTCGCGGACCAGCTCTTCCTCACGGGCGGTGACGCCTGCCTTGAGCACCACGTAGCCGCTGGCCCGCTGACCCTTGAGGGGATCCGCCACGCCGATCACGGCACATTCGGCGACGGCCAGATGGCTGGAGATGACCTGTTCAATCGCTCCGGTGGACAGCCGGTGGCCGGGCACGTTGATTATGTCGTCAGTCCGGCCCATCACAAAGACGTAGCCGTCGGCGTCCCGGTAGCCGCAGTCGCCTGTGGCGTAGCTGCCTTCAAAGGCCGCCAGGTACGAGGCCACATACCGGTCGTCGTTCTGCCAGAGGGTGGTCAGGGTACCGGGAGGCAAGGGAAGCTGCAGGGCAATGTTGCCCTCCTCCCCCTGCTGCACCGCCACCCCGGAGCCGTCCACAATCTTCAGTTCGAAGCCGGGCATGGGCACGGTAGGTGATCCGGGCTTGAAGGGAAGGTCCTCCAGCCCGCGCGGGTTGGCGCAGATGGCCCAGCCGGTTTCGGTCTGCCACCAGTGGTCCACCACCGGAACACCCAGGACCTCACCTGCCCAGCGGTAGGTGTCAGTGTCCAGCCGCTCGCCGGCCGCAAACAGCGTGCGCAGGGTGGCGATGTCGTACCTGGCCAGTTCCGCCGCATGGGGGTCGGCCTTGCGGATCGCGCGCAGGGCCGTGGGCGCGGTGAACAGGACGTTGACCTTATGGTCCTCCACCACCCGCCAGAACGCACCCGCGTCAGGCGTCCCCACGGGCTTGCCCTCATAGAGGACCGTGGTGGCACCGGCCAGCAGCGGGCCATAAACAATGTAGTAATGCCCCACCACCCAGCCGATGTCGGACGCCGTCCACATCACGTCACCCGGACCGACGTCGTAGATGTTTGCCATGGTCCAGCTGAGCGCGACAGCATGGCCGCCGTTGTCCCGCCCGACGCCCTTCGGCGTGCCGGTGGTGCCCGAGGTGTAGAGGATGTAGAGGGGGTCGTTTGCTGCGACGTCCACTGCTGCCGCCGGGGCGGCAGCGTCAATGCACCGGTCCCAGTCCAGCCAGTCCGGATACTCGGAGGCCGAGTGCACAAATCCTTCCCGGTCCTTGACTATGACGGGCGTCTGCCCAGCGCCGGCGAGTTCGAGCGCTTCGGCAACCGCCGGAAGATACTCCACCCGGCGCGAGGGCTCAATCCCGCCGGACGCCGTCACAATAGCGGCCGGACCGGCATCCTTGATGCGGGCGGCGAGTTCCCTGGGCGCGAATCCGCCGAAGACTACTGAATGCACGGCCCCGAGCCGGGCCGTCGCCAGCATCGCGATGGCGGCCTCGGGAATCATGGGCATGTAGATGACCACCCTGTCCCCTTTGCCGACTCCCTGCGAGCGCAGCACACCCGCGAAGCGTGCCACCAGGTCGGTCAGTTCGGCGTAACTGTAGGTGCGCTTGACTCCCCGCATCGCCGAGTCGTAGATGAGTGCATCCTGGTCGCCTCGGCCGGCCTCAACATGGCGGTCCAAGGCGTTGTAGCTCGTATTGAGCATGCCGTCGGGAAACCAGCGGAACAGCGGGGCGGCCGATCCATCAAGCGCGGTTTCCGGCGTCCTGGACCAGGTCACGCCCCCTGCTGCCTCAAGCCAGAAGGCATCCTTCTCTTCGATGCTGCGCGAATATTCTTCGCGGTAATTTCCGCTGACCATCATGGGCTCCCGGCCACGTCGCTGTGTTGCCACCATGCTATGCGCGCAACATGCCGCATACAAGGCCCATGTATACACAGATGCGGCAATTTCGCTGATCCAGTGGCTTTTGCTGGGCAATCCAGCGATTTGTGTATACACTGGTGCCCATGAGCAGATTGACGGAAGGGACCATGCGGGCCAGCGACAAAGCCTATGCAACGCTTCGCGAAGACATTATCGAATGGCGTCTGACGCCCGGAACGGTCCTTGCCGAAGTGGAGCAGTCGGAGCGCCTGGGCGTCTCACGCACTCCCGTCCGGGAGGCGCTGAGTCGGCTCAGCGCAGAAGGGCTAACGACGGCGGCAGGCGGCCGCGGCGTCGTTGTCACCGACATCTCACTGGACGACATCGACGAGATGTTCGAGCTCCGCGAAACCCTGGAGGGCAAGGCAGCAGCCCTCGCTGCCGAACGCGGCGAGCGCGCGGTCTTTGAGAAACTCCACACCGAACTCCTTCGGGCGCAGGAGCTGATCAGCGATACCGATCCCGCCCGGCATGCGTACTACGCCCTGGTGGGCCGGCTTGATGAGGCGATCGACGCCGCCATCTCCAACTCCTACCTCGCACAGGCGATGCGCAGCCTGCGTGTCCATCTGGTCCGGGTCCGCCGCCTCGCTGCCGATGACGCCCCGCGACTGAACGCCGCCGCCGTCGAGCACGCGGCCATCGCGGAGGCTATCGCCGCAGGCAACGCCAGGCTCGCCCAAGCAGCCACTACCCTGCACCTGCACCGCAGCCTTTCCCACGTCAAAGCTACCCACCCACAGCACTAAGAAGGAGCACCATGGTTAAGCTCAACCACGTCCGCGTCTACAAGAGCGAAGAGAACCTCGCCCGTGAAGACCAGCTGGCGCACAAGATCGCCGTCGTCGCCGCCGACGCCGTCGAGGTCACGCCCGAGGTCACCGAGATGGTCATCAACCGTGTCATCGACAATGCCTCCGTGGCCATCGCTTCGCTGAACCGCGGCCCGATCGTAGCTGCCCGCGCCCAGGCGTTGACCCACGCACCGACCACCAACGGCAAGGGCGCCGGCGTCTTCGGCATCACGGACCGCGTCTCCCCCGAGTGGGCAGCCTGGGCGAACGGTGTGGCCGTCCGCGAGCTCGATTACCATGACACGTTCCTGGCGGCTGACTACTCCCACCCGGGCGACAACATCCCGCCGATTCTCGCCGTTGGACAGCACGTCGGCGCGAGCGGCAAGGACCTGATCCGCGGCATCGCCACCGGCTATGAGATCCAGGTCAATCTGGTCAAGGCGATCTGCCTGCACAAGCACAAGATCGACCACGTGGCCCACCTCGGCCCGTCCGCCGCTGCCGGTATCGGCACACTCCTGGGCCTGGACGTCGAGACAATCTTCCAGTCCGTCGGCCAGGCGCTGCACACCACCACCGCCACCCGCCAGTCCCGCAAAGGCGAAATCTCCACCTGGAAGGCCCACGCACCGGCATTTGCAGGCAAGATGGCGGTGGAAGCCGTGGACCGCTCCATGCGCGGCCAGACTTCCCCCGTGCCGATCTACGAAGGCGAAGACGGCGTGATCGCCTGGATGCTGGATGGCGCGGACGCCTCCTACGAGGTCCCGCTGCCCGAGGCCGGCGAAGCCAAGCGCGCCATCATGGACACTTACACCAAGGAACACTCCGCCGAATACCAGGCCCAGGCCTGGATCGACCTGGCCCGCAAGCTGCACACCGGGCACCCCGAGGCAACAAACCCGGCCAACGTGACGTCGGTCCTGATCAAGACCAGCCACCACACGCACTACGTGATCGGTTCCGGCGCCAACGATCCCCAGAAGTACAGCCCCACGGCCAGCCGGGAAACCCTGGACCACTCCATTCCTTACATCTTCACCGTGGCACTCCAGGACGGCTCCTGGCACCACGTGGACTCCTACAGTCCTGAGCGTGCCGGCCGCGCCGACACGGTGGAGCTGTGGAACAAGGTCAGCACCGTGGAAGATGCCGAATGGACCCGCCGCTACCACTCGCTGGACATCGCCGAGAAGGCCTTCGGCGGTTCCGTGGAGATCACCCTTAAGGACGGCACGGTCATCACCGATGAGATCGCCGTAGCGGACGCGCACCCTCTCGGCGCCCGCCCGTTCGCCCGCCAGCAGTACATCAACAAGTTCCGCACCCTGGCTGCCGGCCTGGTCGCCGAGGAAGAAATCGAGCGATTCCTCGCCGCCGCCGAAAGCCTTCCGGACCTGGGCCCGGGCGAACTGGACCAGCTGAACATCACCGCCGCCCCCGGCGTCATCGACCTCAGCAACGCACCCGCCGGCCTCTTCTAAGCTCTGCTTACCCACCCCGCACAGGAGAATCAGATGCTGTATTCCAAGACCACCCCGGAACAGAAGCGGATCGCGCTGCGCGACATGCTCGCGTCCGGCACCATCCAGCAGTTCCCGGGCGCGTTCAACCCACTCTCGGCGCGGCTGATCGAGGAAAAGGGCTTCGCCGGTGTTTACGTCTCCGGAGCGGTGCTGGCCAATGATCTTGGCCTGCCGGACATTGGGCTGACCACCCTCACCGAGGTGGCCACGCGTGCCGGGCAGATCGCCCGCATGACCGACCTGCCCACACTGGTGGACGCGGACACCGGCTTCGGCGAGCCCATGAACGTGGCCCGCAGCATCCAGGAACTGGAGAACGCCGGCCTGGCCGGCTGCCACATCGAAGACCAGTTCAACCCCAAGCGCTGCGGGCATTTGGACGGAAAAAACGTGGTGGACCTGGACACGGCCACCAAGCGCATCCGCGCCGCAGTTGACGCCCGCCGGGATCCGAAATTCCTCATCATGGCCCGGACAGATACCCGCGCCGTGGACGGGATCGAAGCCGCCAAGGACAGGGCACGGGCCCTGGTTGATGCCGGTGCGGACGCGATCTTCCCGGAAGCGATGAAGGACCTGTCCGAGTTCCAGGCCATCCGTGACGCCGTGGACGTGCCGATCCTGGCCAACATGACCGAGTTCGGCAAGAGCGATCTGTTCACCGTGGACCAGCTGCAGGGAGTCGGCGTCAACATGGTCATTTATCCGGTCACACTCCTGCGCATTGCCATGGGCGCAGCAGAGCGTACTCTGGAATCGATCAAGGCCACAGGGTCGCAGGAAGCACAAGTGGGAAACATGCTCACCCGTGCGCGGCTTTATGACCTTGTGGACTATGAGGCCTACAACCACTTCGATACCGACGTTTTCAACTTCCACATTCCCGGCGTCCGCTAGAACCCGGGAGCCACCAAGGAAACTGCAAGCATTCCGGCACATCCGGGCTTGCCCAATGAACGAAGGAGGACAGCATGGTAGCTGTCGATATCAAGAAGGGCCTGGCCGGCGTCGTGGTGGACTACACCGCGGTTTCGAAGGTCAACCCGGACACCAATTCGCTGCTGTACCGCGGCTATCCTGTCCAGGAGCTCGCCGCCCGATGCAGTTTCGAGGAAGTGGCCTTCCTGTTGTGGAACGGCGAACTGCCCACCCCTGAAGAGCTGTCCGCGTTCTCTGCCCGCGAGCGCGCCGGCCGTGCCCTTGATCCTGTAGTGAAGCAGATCGTGGACACGCTGCCCACCACGGCCCACCCGATGGATGTCTGCCGGACCGCGGCCTCCGTCATGGGCGCCCGGCACCCACTGGCCGAAGACTCCTCGCCCGAGGCCAACATGGCCAAGGCCGTGGATCTCTTCGCTGCCATGCCGGCGGTGGTCGCATACGACCAGCGCCGCCGGCGAGGCCAGGAAGTCGTTGAGCCCCGGGATGACCTCAGCTACTCGGAAAACTTCCTGTGGATGGCGTTCGGCGAAGACCAGGTCCCGGAGGTCGTGGAGGCCTTCAATGTTTCGATGATCCTGTACGCCGAGCACTCCTTCAACGCCTCCACGTTCACCGCCCGCGTGATCACGTCCAGCCTGTCTGACCTGCACTCGGCGGTGACCGGCGCGATCGGCGCACTCAAGGGTCCGCTGCATGGCGGCGCCAACGAGGCCGTGATGCACACCTTCGACGAGATCGGCATCCGATCCGAGGAATCGCTGGACGAAGCCTCCGCCCGGGCAAAGGCCTGGATGGAGGACGCGCTGGCTCAGAAGAAGAAGGTCATGGGCTTCGGCCACCGCGTCTACAAGCACGGTGACTCACGTGTTCCCACCATGAAGGCCGCCCTGGACAAGATGATCGCCCACTACGGCCGCCCTGAACTGCTGGGCCTCTACAACGGACTCGAACAGGCAATGGACGAGGCCAAGGCCATCAAACCGAACCTCGACTACCCGGCCGGCCCCACCTACCACCTGATGGGCTTCGACACCCCCACGTTCACACCCCTGTTCGTGGCCAGCCGCATCACCGGGTGGACCGCGCACATCATGGAACAGGCAGCCAGCAACTCCCTGATCCGCCCGCTGAGCGAATACAACGGACCGGAAGAACGGCACGTTCCGTAATCTTGTGGAACGCGCGATGGCGGGCCGGTCACCTTTGTAAGGTGGCCGGCCCGCCGTTTCCGTGTCTCCCGACTATGCGGTCCGGAAGCCTCGCCGACGCTTGGGCTTCATCGCGACCACAAGCAACGTCCCGGCCAGCAGCAGTGCCGTTGCCGGCCAGGCCAGACGGTGGCGCCGGTACCCGTCGCGGCGCGCGCTGCGCCGCACTGGGTAACAAAAAAAGACAGGTGCTACTGGCCGTTTCGGGCTTCAGCGGCTCGAATAGTCCAGCACTTCGCGGACGGTTTCGTTGTCCGGGTTCAGCACTATGGTGAGGCGAAGCCACGAGCCATCCAGGACAAGCGGCAGCCAGTGCGCGGCGTCCTGCCACATCCGGTCCACCGGCAAGGCGTCCACGTCGAACCACTCCGGGAGAATCTCCGCACTTTCGGCCGGCTCCCCGCTCCAGCGGTCCGCGACGAACAGCCGGGTGCTCATGTTCCACTCCGGGCGGGCCGGGAAGTCGAAGGTCACCACGCCGGCGTCCTGCAGGTCCTCCTGCCGGACCACAATGCCGGCTTCCTCGTGGACTTCGCGGCAGGCAGCCTCTTCGTCTGTCTCCCCCGGCTCAACATGGCCTCCGAGTCCCACCACCTTGCCGCGGCCGAAGCCGGTCTTCTTCAGGCCGAGCAGGACCTGGGGCACGCCGGCGGACTCACGGGTGAGAAAGCACAGTGTGACAGGGGTGAACGTCATGCCCTCAACCCTATAGCCTGGCCGCCAGCTGTCTCCGGCGGTTTCCTGGCTCAGGAGGCGTAGGCCGGGCCTTCCCCAACAAGCTGTGGCCGTAGCCTCACCGGAATCCCCTTCCGGGCGAACTCCTGGTCCGTCGAGACCTTGCTGTCAGCCCAGCGCCCGGGGGTGGGCTGCTGCGTAAATTTCCCTGAGCGTGTCAGCGGTGACCAGGGTGTACACCTGCGTTGTGGTGACCGAGGCGTGCCCCAGCAGTTCCTGCACCACGCGGACATCCGCGCCGCCTTCGAGCAGGTGCGTCGCGAAGGAGTGCCGCAGCGTGTGCGGGGAAACATCCTTCGTGATGTTGGCCCTGTCCGCGGCCGCCTTCAGGATGGTCCAGGCGCTTTGCCTGCTGATCCTGCCGCCGCGGGCGTTGAGGAACAGGGCGGGCGTTCCGGCGCCCTTCGCCGCCAGCAGCGGACGGCCGCGCACCAGGTATGCGTCCACGGCACGCGCCCCATAGGATCCCAGCGGAACCAGCCGTTCCTTGGATCCCTTGCCGAACAGGCGGACCACGGCGGGCCCGGCCTCGGCTTCCTGCAGGGCAATGTCATCAACGTCCAGGCCCACGGCCTCGCTGATCCTCGCCCCAGTGGAATAGAGAAATTCGAGCAGGGCGCGGTCCCTGAGTCCTGTGGCGGTGTCCGTGCCCGCGGCTTCAAGGATCCGGGTGACTTCGTCCACGCTGATGGCCTTGGGCAGCCGCTTGCCCGGCATCGGAGGGTGGACGTCGCTGGCGGGGTCCGTCGTTGCGATCCCCTCCAGAGCCCAGAACTTGTGCAATCCCCGGACGGCCACCACGGTCCTGGCGGCAGACCTGACGCCCAGGGCTGTGCCGCCGTCGGATCCATCGTTGAGGGCCATCACGAACCCCGTCACGTGATGGCGGGTGATCTGGTCCGGGCCGTGGCAGCCCTCCGACGTCACGTAGCGGGAGTACCGTGCCAGGTCACGGCGGTAGGCGGAGAGTGTGTTGGCGGCAAGGCCGCGTTCCACGCCCATATGCTGCAGATACTCGGTGATGGCGCGGTCGATGGCCGTCTGTGGCCGCACGGGCGGTGCCGGGGCTTCTGCCTCAGTAGTCGCCGTCATCAGCGCTGGCTGGGGTGCGCAGGCCAGGGTGCATCCGCGGGACGCAGGTCTGCAAAGCCGTCAGCCTTCGCCGCGGCGGCTGCCAGGATTCCCACGACGGCGGAAGGGTTGTGCAGCCTGCCTTCCAGGACCGCGGCCACGGCGTCGTCCAAGGTGATCCAGTGGAACTCAATTTCTGCTTCCTCGTCGGTCCGCTCGTGGCGTTCGTGGTGGGGCACCTCGGTGAGGCCGCGGGCGAGGTAGATGCGGATGGCTTCGCTGGAGGAGCCCGGCGAGTTGAAGAAGTCAGCCAAGACGTTCCACTCGCCGGCCGCGAGGTCCGCTTCCTCAGCAAGTTCGCGGGCCGCACCCACCACAAAATTCTCGCCTTCCACATCCAGGAGGCCGGCAGGGATTTCCCAAAGGTCCATGCCCACGGGGTGCCGGTACTGCCTGATCAGCAGAACCTCGCCGGCGTCGTTCATGGGCAGGACGGCCACGGCGCCGGGGTGGTCGATGTAGTCGCGGGTCAGGGATTCCCCTGCCTCGCTCAGCTGGAAGCTGTCGCTGACCACATCCCAGATCCGGCCTTGATAAACCTTCTCCGTTGACAGAAGACGGCGCGGGCTCGGTGCATCCGAAACCTGCCGTGCAGCTTGGGGGGTTTCAGGTGTGCCGGGCATCGCGCCGTCCTCTACGTATTCGGTTCTATTTTGCGGCAACCGTACGGGACGGCTTGGCTGCCGGCGCGTCCTGTGCGTTCTGGTGGTCCAGGGCGGCCTTGATGAGCCCGGCGAAGAGCGGGTGCGGCCGTGTGGGCCGTGAGCTCAGTTCGGGGTGCGCCTGGGTTGCCACGTAGAACGGGTGGACCTCCCGGGGCAACTCAACAAATTCCACAAGCTTGCCGTCCGGCGACGTTCCGGAGAACACGAGGCCCTCGGCGGCGATCTGGTCGCGGTACTTGTTGTTGACCTCGTAGCGGTGCCGGTGGCGTTCGCTGACGGTGGTCTTGCCGTAGGTTTCAGCAATGACCGAGCCGTCGTCGAGCTTTGCCTCGTAGAGGCCCAGGCGCATGGTGCCGCCGAGATCGCCCTTGCCGTCCACGATGTCCAACTGCTCTTC
This sequence comes from Pseudarthrobacter adonitolis, assembly GCF_055412845.1. Taxonomy (NCBI): domain Bacteria; kingdom Bacillati; phylum Actinomycetota; class Actinomycetes; order Micrococcales; family Micrococcaceae; genus Pseudarthrobacter; species Pseudarthrobacter adonitolis. The sequence goes on from NZ_JBVAYW010000011.1 coordinate 87,633, forward strand.
CATGGTGGCGATCACCGGGTATTTAGAGTCCGGCTCGAACTCGCTGGAGGAAGCGCCGTCGAGGCCCACCACGTTGCGCGCATATTCGATGACCATGCACTGCAGGCCCAGACACAGGCCCAGGACAGGCAGCTTGGTTTCGCGGGCGTACTTCAGGGCGCCCAACTTGCCTTCGAGGCCGCGGATGCCGAAGCCGCCGGGAACGCAGATGGCGTCCACGCCGTCCAGGGACGCCACGGCGCCCTCATGGGTTTCGCATTCATCCGACGGTACCCAGCGGATTTTGACCTTGGTGTCGTTGGCGAAGCCGCCGGCACGCAGGGCCTCGGTCACGGACAGGTAGGCGTCCGGCAGGTCGATGTACTTACCCACCAGGGCGATTTCCACGTGGTGCTTGGGGTTGTGGACTGCTTCGAGCAGCTTGTCCCAGCTGGTCCAGTCAACGTCCTTGAACGGAAGGTCCAGAGCGCGGACGATGTAGGAATCCAGTCCTTGGGTGTGCAGGGTCTTGGGGATGTCGTAGATGCTGGGTGCATCCGGGCATCCGATGACGGCTTCGATATCGACGTCGCACATGCGGCCGATCTTGGCGCGCATGGGTTGGGGGACTTCGCGGTCCGAGCGGATCACAATGGCCTCGGGCTGGATGCCGATGGAGCGCAGGGCTGCCACGGAGTGCTGCGTCGGTTTGGTCTTCAGTTCCTGCGAGGGGCCGATGTAGGGCACCAGGGAGACGTGGACGAAGAAGACGTTGCCGCGGCCTATATCCTGGCGGACCTGGCGGGCCGACTCGAGGAAGGGCTGCGACTCGATGTCGCCCACGGTGCCGCCGATTTCGGTGATGATGACGTCCGGCGCGTTTTTGCCTTCGGCAGGAAGCCGCATACGCCGCTTGATCTCATCGGTGATGTGCGGGATGACCTGGACAGTGTCACCGAGGTATTCGCCGCGGCGTTCCTTGGCGATCACGGTGGAGTAGACCTGGCCGGTGGTCACGTTGGCTGAGCCCTCGAGGTTTTCGTCGAGGAACCGCTCGTAGTGTCCGATGTCCAGGTCCGTCTCGGCGCCGTCGTCGGTGACGAAGACCTCGCCGTGCTGGAAGGGGTTCATCGTGCCCGGATCCACGTTCAGATAGGGATCGAGCTTCTGCATAGTTACAGACAAGCCGCGTGCCCGCAGGAGGTGACCGAGGCTCGAAGCCGTCAGTCCCTTACCGAGCGAGGACGCCACACCACCGGTTACGAAGATGTGTTTGGTCGTCTTGGACGAGCCCGGGAACCGGGAATTTACACGGGAATTTGATCGCTGCACCACGGAATTCGAGCCTATCATCAATTGAGCCTTCCCTGATCAGGAACTGTCTCCCCAAATGATCCAGTGTGCAGGGCGGGTAGCCTTACGATCAAGGGGTGACCATGTATCCGAACCAAAAAAAGCCATCTTCAGGCGCAGCCGGCGGCGCGGACACCGGGAATTTTCCGGTCTTCCGGTCGCTGGCACTGCAGTCCATCCCAAAGCCGGACTACGCCGACGTGATTGTCCTCCCAGTTCCCGACGGCGCCTCAACGGACCCGCGAGTCTGGGCCGAAGAGCTGTTCTCGCTGAATTCCATGCCCGGCTGGGTGAAGGCACTGATGGGGCTGCGGCAGGCAGTGGTTGGCCTGGTGGGCATCCGCAGGGCGCCGACCGGCGTCTTTGACATCGCCGAGGTCAGCGGCGAAGAAGCACTGATCAGCGCCGACGACACGCACCTGGATTTCCGCTGCGGGGTGGCTTACGACGCCGGCGCCCGGCTGTTGCGCGTCACCACCGCCGTGCGCCTGAAGGGCTGGCGGGGGCGGCTGTACTTCGTCCCAGTGCGCCTGCTGCATCCCTTGGTGGTGCACGCGATGATGGCCCGCGCCATCCGCCGCCTCACGGCTCTTCCCTGACGGGCTAGGCCCGCTGCGGCAGCAGTTTTGCGTCGTCCAGCAGCTCCTGGGCGTGTGCCTGGGCCGATTCTGAATCCTCCTGGCCGGCCAGCATCCGGGCGAGCTCCCGCACCCGCTCCGGGCCGTTGAGGAGGCGAACATCACTGGACGTGAACCCGGTGGCGGTGCCGCCGTCGGCTCCCCGGACCGATGTTTTGGTGACCGTGATGTGCTGGTCGGCAAACGCAGCCACCTGCGGCAGATGCGTGACCACCAGGACCTGGACATGTTGCGCCAGCATCGCGAGCCGGCGGCCGATCTCGACGGCGGCGCGCCCGCCGACTCCAGCGTCCACTTCGTCGAACACAAAGGTGGGCACCGGATCCACGGCCGCGAGCACCACTTCGATGGCCAGCATCACCCGGGAGAGTTCACCGCCCGAAGCGCCTTTGCCCAGCGGCCGGGCGGGGGCGCCGGAGTGCGGCTGGAGCAGGAACGCGATCTCGTCCGCTCCATGCGGTGTCAGCTGACCGGCCGCCTCACGGGTGATGACCAACGTGGCGTCGGCCATGGCGAGTGCCTTCAGCTCCGAGCTCACCCGGCCGGACAGGTCCTTGGCAGCCTTGGCCCGGATTTTGCTGACGGCGGCAGCCTGCTTCTGCAGCTCCGCTTCGGTCCGGACCACGTCGGCGTCCAGGGCTTCGATCCTGGTGGTGTCGTCCTGCAGCTCGTCGAAACGGACCCGGGCGTTTTCCGCCCACACCAGAACTTCGTCAATGCTGGGGGCGTACTTGCGGACCAACGTGGCCAGGGCGGCCCGCCGGTCCTCGATCTCGGCGAGGCGTTCCGGGCCCTCCGAGTCCAGGCCGGCCTGATAGCTGGCCAGCTCCGTCGCGATGTCGTTAAGCAGAAAGCCCACTTCGGCCAACCGCGCTGCGGCGGACCCCAGCTCGGCGTCGTGCTCGGCCACGTGCTCCAAAGTTCTTTTCGCAACGTCCACGAGGGTGGTGGCGTCACCCGCGTCACCGTAGTCCTCCGCGATGAGCGCCTGGTGCGCCGTGTTCGCCGCAATCCTGAGCTCTTCGACGTTGGCCAGTTTCACGGCCTCCGCCTTGAGGGACTCGTCCTCCCCCGGCTGCGGATCCACGTTGCTGATTTCGGCCAGCGCGACTTCCAGGGACTCGGCTTCGCGGAGCCTGTCACGAGCGGCGCTGCGAAGGGCTTCCAGCTCCGCCTGGCTGGCCTTCCAATGGCTGTAGAGCGCCTGGTAAGAGGCCAACGGGCCCGCCAGCGCATCGCCGGCAAATTTGTCCAGGGCGCCGCGCTGGGCGGCCGCCCCCTTCAGCCTGATCTGATCCGACTGGCCGTGGACCACCACGAGGGTTTCACCGATCTCCGCGAGGACGCCTACCGGGGCGGCCCGCCCACCCAGGAACGCACGGCTGCGCCCGTCCGCACCGAGGCGGCGCGCAAGGATGAGCTCGGCGCCGCCGTCGAACTCCTCCACGTCGGCACCCGCTTCCACCGCCCGGGCAATCGCCGGATGCCCGGCGTCCAGCTTGAGGACGGCCTCCGCCGTGGCGCTCTTCGCGCCGCTCCGGACCGCCCCGGCGTCGGACCTCGCTCCCAGCAGGAGGCCGACGGCGGTGACCACCATCGTTTTGCCGGCACCGGTTTCGCCGGTAACGACGCTCAGCCCGGGGCCGAGCGGCAGCGTGGCGTCGGTGATAACGCCCAGATCGCGGATTCTCAGTTCTTCAAGCATGATTCACTTTGCGGTCGCGGGATCGGTTTCACCCTCCGGCTGGTCGCCGGAGGCAAGCTGGAGCGGCGGCCTGGGCCGTGGCGTCCGGACGATCGGGATGGGTCCGGTGTGGATGGTCTCTGACTGCGGCACGGGCCCCCGCCAGCCGTGAATGGGGAGTTCAAATTTGCGGACCAGCCGCGCTGAAAAGGGCGTCTGGTGCGTCCTGGCCAGCCGGACTGGGGTGGCGGACTTGGTCACTTCAACCCGGGCACCGGGAGGCAGGTCCACGGAGCGCCGGCCATCGCACCAGAGCACGCCCTGGGCACCGGTGCGGGTGAGGACTTCAACGGCCAGCCGGGACCGAGGAGATACCACCAACGGTTTGGCGAAGAGCGCGTGGGCGCTGATGGGAACAATCACCAGGGCCTCGACCTCCGGCCAGACCACGGGCCCGCCGGCGGAAAACGCGTACGCGGTGGAGCCAGTGGGGGTGGCCACCACCACACCGTCGCAGCCGAAGGACGTCAGCGGGCGCTCGTCCACTTCGGTCACCACCTCGATCATGCGTTCGCGGTTGCCTTTTTCGATCGCGGCCTCGTTCAGGGCCCAGGTGTGCCAGATCTTCTGGCCGCGGACCCAGACCTGGACGTCGATGGTCATGCGTTCTTCCACCGTGTAGTCGCGGCGGGCAATCCATTCCACCGTTTGGGCCAGGTCCGCCCGCTCGCTCTCGGCCAGGAAGCCGACGTGGCCAAGGTTGACGCCCAGCAAGGGTACGTCCACCTCCCGCACCAGCTCTGCGGCGCGCAGGATGGTGCCGTCACCGCCCAGGACCATCACCAGCTCAACGTCCGGCAGCTGTACGTGGTCGTGCAGGATCTCCACCGGCTGGGTAAGCTGCCCGAAGAATCTTTCCATGTCACGCAGCTCAGACTCCTGCATGACGGGAACAATGCCGGAGTCATGCAGTTGGGCGCAGGCTTCCCAGGCGGCCTTCAGTGATTCCTCGCGGCCAGTGTGGGCAAGGACAAGTACTCGCCTGCTCATCGGGTTCCGCTTTCTAGTGGTTCGGCCAGATTCGGCCAAGCAATCCGTCAATGGCTGCGAGGCGCTCTTCGATCTTAGGCAGTTCTTGGGTCATCCTGCGCTTTATCCACAGGAAGTATTCGACGTTTCCGTCCTGGCCCGGCAGCGGACTGGCCGCTAAGCCGCATAAGTCCAGTCCGGCGTCGAGCGCTGCATTGGCAACTTTTTCCACCGCCATCCGACGTTCGCGCTCGGAATTGACCACGCCGGTGCGGCCCAGCCGGTCCTTGCCGATCTCGAACTGGGGCTTCACCATCAGCACCAAGTCACCGCCCGGCCGCGTGCACAGCGCCAGGGGCAGAACCACCAGGGTCAGCGAGATGAAGGAGAGGTCGGCCACCGTGAGTTCGGCCTGCCCGCCGATGTCCGCCGGCGCCATGTACCGCACGTTGAGGCCCTCGTGCACGGCTACCCGGTCATCGGCGCGGAGCTGCGGGACCAGCTGGTCATGGCCGACGTCGACCGCCACCACGTGTGCCGCACCGCGCCGCAGGAGCACCTCGGTGAAGCCGCCGGTGGAGGCGCCGGCGTCCAGGCACCTCTTGCCGGCAACCGTGACCTCCGGGAATACGTCCAAGGCACCCGCCAGCTTGTGCCCGGCCCGGCTGACGTAGCTGTCCGCTTCCGTGTGCTCGACCGACAGGTCCTTGCCGTCGTCGACCTGCAGGGACGCCTTGGACAGAATCTGGCCGGCCGAGCTCACCTTGCCCTCGGCAATCAACGATGCTGCGTGGGTCCGGGACCTCGCCAGGCCGCGGGCGACGAGCGCCTGGTCAAGTCGTGCCATGCTCAAGCATCTCCTTCGCCGTTGGGGGCCTCTTCGTTCAACGCGTGCAGCAGGGCATCGTGGATGTCGCTGTAAACAGCTTCATGCTCCGATACGGGCAACTCTTCGACGCCGTCCAGCGTGGTTATAAGGGCCGCAATGGACGGATCGGTGGTTGGCGGCGCAACTGTGTCAGGCCATTCCGGCCGCGTCTGGGCTGCTTCCGGATGGTGCGCTTCGTTCAGCTCAGTCATCGGACCAGCCTAATGATTGCGCCACTCGAGTTTGGGCTCGGTGGCCCGGGCGGCGTCAGGGACCGCAGTCCACCAGGCGGCGCAGGCGGCCCGCCACGAATCCAAGTCACTCTCGCTGCCGCTGATCTGGATGGTGTCACCGCTGACCCGCGCGGTGGAGGCCCCGCAGCGGTACGTTCCATCAGTGTGGTCCACGGCCGGGTAGGGACGGTGGAGGTCTCTGAGGGAATTGATGATGTAGTCCGGGCGCTCAGCAGTGCGTGCGGCCAGGATGGTGGCCGTGGTGTCGACGCCGGTCAGCACAGCCACGGTGGCAAACCCGGCGTTGTTGCCGCCGAGGATGTCGGTATCCAGGCGGTCGCCCACCACCAGCGGGCGGTCAGCCGTGAGCCGTTTAGCGGCGGCGTGGAACAGCGGAGCCTCCGGCTTGCCGGCAATCCTCGGAGTCTGTCCGGTAGCGGCGGCTACTGCTGCCACCAGCGTGCCGTTTCCCGGGGCTATGCCCCGTGCCTGCGGAATAGACATATCGGTGTTGGTAGCGATCCAGAGTGCTCCGGCCGACACGACGTACGAAGCCTCGGCCAGATCCTTCCAGCCGATCCCGGGATTGAATCCCTGGACCACGGCTACCGGATCCTCGTCCTGGCTGTAGACAGGAGTCAATCCCACCAGCTCGATTTCCTGCGCCAGAGCGGGGCTGCCGGTGATCAGCACCCGTGCGCCGGGGGCAACGAGCGATGCCAAGAGCTCAGCCGCGGCTTGCGAGGAACTGACCACCTGGTCGTCGTCGGCCGGTGCACCAAGTTCACGGAGATGCGCCGCTACCTGCGCCGGAGTGCGGGAAGCATTGTTGGTGACATACCCCAGGCCAATCCCCAAACCTTCCAGTTGCAGCAGCGAGTCCACGGCGCCTGGGATGGCGTGCTGTCCGGCGTAGACCACACCGTCCAGGTCCGCCAAAAGGGCATCAAAGAGGGAAATCAGTGGAACTTCAGTCATAGCGGGCTAGTTGTCCCGTCCTTCAGCGTGGCCGTCGTTGCTGTCGTCGGCGTCGCTGTGCTCGGCGTCGCGCTCTTCTTCATCGGGCTCTGCGTCACCGGCTTCCAGCTCGTCTGCTTCGACGGAATCCTCATCAGATTCGGCGTCATCGGACTCGAAGAAATCCGATTCCACGTCATCGATGGCTGCATCCACGCCGGCGGCCTTGTCCGCGGCTACCTCGGAACGGGCAGCAGACGTGGAAGCACTGGCCTCGGGGCCTGCGGCAGCGCGCTCCAGCAGACGCCTGCGCTGTGCCTCCTCGCGGGCTTCCTCTTCCTCGTCCCAGCCCAGGTCTACGATGTCCGGTTCCTCATCGGCACCGATGCCCAGGGCATTTTCAGCCACCACGGCCTGCTTCTGCCATTTAGCCGCCTCATCTTCGCGACCGACGGCTGCCAGAGCGTTTGCGTAGGCCCGGAAGAGCCGTGGGCTGTAGGAGAATGCACGGTTCATATCCAGCTGGGCAATTTCAAGTTCCGCCACGGCAGCGTCCAACTGGCCGAGGTCAGACCGTGCCCCGGCCGCCACGATGGCCAGCTCGACTTTGCCGGGCGCGTCCAGGTCGTTCGCTTCCTCAGACCGCACCACGTCGAGGGCGCGGTCAGGCCGGCCCAGTCCGCGTTCGCAGTCTGCCATCACGGGCAGGTGGACGTTCGAACCGCTGATGCGACGGTAGGTCCGGAATTCGCGCAGTGCTTCGCCATAGTGTCCTGCCGCGTAGGCGGTGAGTCCGACGGCTTCGCGGACGGCCGCCAGGCGGCCGCCACGCCGGCTCGCGGCGAGGGCGTGCTGGAAGGCCAGTTCGGGCTCTTCGTCGATCAGGCGTCCAGCCATTACCAGGTGGCGGGCAACCCACTCTGCACTCTTGTCTTCAAGGGTCTTGATCTGGTGCTGCGTAGCGCGGTCAAGCTCCTTGCCCGTGACATCCTCATCGATTTCCGGGGAACGTTCGCGGTCCGGGCGGTTGGCGCTGCGAAGATCACGCGCGTTGGGTACACGGGCCGGGCGGTCTTCAGCACGGTCGAAGCTGCGGGGGGCGCGGTCCTGGCGGTCACCGAACGGTTTGCGGTTGTCGCCGCCGGAGAATCCACGACGCTCACCGTCACCTTCGCGGCGCGGACGATCACCGAAGGACTTGTTGTCACGATCACCATACGGCTTCCGCTCACCGCCACCACTGAACGGCTTCCGGTCTCCACCACCG
>NZ_JBVAYW010000012.1:0-94019 GCF_055412845.1 Pseudarthrobacter adonitolis
GAGATGGTCCAGGACCATCCGCACGGCACGCTCACGCTGATCCTGGGGGTATCGCTTGGGCATAATCGCAATCCTTCACAAAAAAGGAAGCGGCATCAAACCCGGCACGGTTCACTCGGGAAGCTTGGTCTTAGCCCCGGTAATTCGGAGTGGATCAGGCGATCCTCGCCGGACGCGCTCTTTTCAACCGCGGTACACGACCATCATTTCCCAGATGAGGTAAAAGGCCGCCATGGCCATCAGCACTGCACCCAACAGGGTTGCCCACTGCGCACTCGCCTCTCCGACCGGATTAGTGATGAATACGTATATGGCGAGGCAGAGCATTGGCAACAGGAACAGCAGTCCGGGCAGGTTCTGCCAACTGCAGGACGTATTCCAACGAGGCTCCCCCACATGATCACCCGCGCATGTTTTTCCGGACCCTGCCATCGCGCCCAGATTCCTTGGCCAGACGATCTACAGCCAGGGCCGCGGGGCAATTAAATAATTCCGTCTTGATGGAATTATTTTTTCAGGCGATCCCGTATGGCTTCGTCAATGAAATCGATGATTGTGATGCCAGTCTCTTGAATGTAGGCATCCAGTTCATCCCGAAGTTCAATTTCAATCTTGGATGAGAATGGCTCCATCCTTCTCTTGCTTCTGGGACGACCCGGCCCCGGCCCTCGCATCCCAGCTGCTTGTGACATTGAAAGCTGCGGTGCAAGTCCTCTCTCCGCCTCCGCTTGGAGGGCCGGCTCCGTCCGGGACGTAAGGACATCAACAACGTCTGCCGTTGGCGCCTTACGGATGGAAGACTTTCGCTCCACAGCCATCTACTTCTTCCCGTCCAGGAACCGAGCGTGAGCCACGAATTTCTCCGTCATAACGCTCGCTCCCCTGCTGTTCATTTTTGTCAGCGGCGCTCGACTGCTGATGGAATCCTGCATCGCCGTTCTAAGTGGAAGGTGCGGAGCCCGGACATCCGTGCCGTATTCCGCCTCGAGTTCACCAATCTGGAACATGTGTTCGCCAGTCAGCGGTGAGCTGGTCTTGTTAATAATGATCCCGAGGAATTCCAGCTCTGGATTCAGGTGCGGCAAGGACTGTACTTTCTTGACCGTCTCCAAGAATTCCGTCACTCCCTTCACGGAGAAGGCTGCTGGCTCAGTGACAACGACAACTCGGTCAGCCCAGATCAGCCCATTCAGAGTCAGCCGCCCGAGCGCTGGTGGCAGATCGATCAGAACGTGGTCATAAACATCCAGCTCCTCAGCACCCCAAGCTGCCGTCTTTAGTCGCAACTCTGGCGTCATGATTGCTTCTGTTTCAAGCCGAGCGAGCGACTCAGAACTCGGAATGAGATCTATGCCAGACCATGAGGTGGGTGTAATCGCCTGACCAAGCGTGCCCGCCTCGCCACCGTAAAGGACGTCGAAAATGTCAAACTCCCCGGCTCCTTCTAGTGCATCCGTGGCGTTTGCTTGGGGATCCAAGTCGATGACCAGGACTTTCTTTCCGATAAGCCTCAGGCCCGTCGCGAGTCCAAGGGTGACGGACGTCTTGCCGACGCCGCCCTTCCGGTTGCCTACAGCAGTTACTTTCATCCGATTCCTCTCAATTACATCAATCATGATTGATGGACAGACATACGTCAATCTGTCCATCAATCTGTCATGACGTATTTATTTAGCGAAAGTCTGTGCCGGCAATGACCTCGCCCGGCTACGCTCCATGCGACGATCCATCCACCGCCAATCAATCAATCTATCCATCCATCCCTCTATCTGTCCATCCATCTGTCATGACGTATTTATTTATTATTCCCTCTGCCGGCCCCTGAGGATAGGGCTCAGCAGCCAACCAGGGCGCCGAAAAGCTTCAATGCTGCTGCTGGGGGAGGAAAAGGGGAGATTCGCCACGTTTGGGAAGACCTGCCCGTACCAGGATGAGCGCGTCCCGTCGGGAACGGCGGACTTGACTGGCACCGAAGAAGCACCGTGGAGAGCCTCAAGATCGGCTCTGCGGCGCATCTGCAGAAGGGGGACCACGAGACGGTCGAAGAGCGGGCCAGTTTCTCGCGATGAACTGACGCCCACAGCACCAGCACCGCTATAGTCTGGGCATTCCACCGTCTATAAATAAATCTGTCATGACGTATTTATTAGATCAGCGCCGACGATATGAACTATTAGGCTACCGCCAGCGATTGCAACACCCAACATCACGGTCTGGTCCGCATGCACTCCTACCTGCCCCTGGGGAACGCCATGTCTGCGAGGGCCCACTCATCCGGCGGGCCCTCATATATTTCCCACGGATAGTCTTCACCGGGGGAGAGGAGCTCTGCGACAGTATTGACGTTCTTGGACAGCCACTCCTTCCACAGGATCCGCTCGATCCGGTAGCGCTGCAGTTGCGCCGCGACGGCTTCCAGCACTCCGAAGTGCTCGGCGAGATCCTTCAACGACGTAGTAGCAACCACCGACCAGGCCTGTGTAATGTCCCGAGCGATCATTTTCCACGCGGCCATCACCTCAAGCGCTTCACTGACAGCTGTCCGGGAGAGCCTGGTCAACTTCACGAGCTCGGCCGTGGAAAGTCCGGGGGAGTTCTCCAGCGCCTCGTAGACGAAGGCCGCAGGCAGTCCAAGCTCCCGGAATACCGGCCTCAAGGCATGAATCTTTCCCTTCCGCCAGGTTAGGTCTTCGGCCGCCGTCTTTATCTCCTCCGGCACGGAAAGCATGTAGAGATCCCCTTTAGTGCCGCGGCCCTGTTCGACCAGGGTCACCAAGGTGTCGCTCTCGCTGCGCAACGCCCTCAAATGGGATCCGACAGTCGTGTGGTCGAGACCCGTGGCAACCGCAATGGACCGGGCACCGAATTCAACGAATCGGGAGCCTGTCATGTGTGCAGCCTCCCCAAGTGACCTCAACACCATTCTTCGCGCCAGCCCTGTCCTCGAATCAGTGTAGGCGTGCTCTCTAAGTCTGAGTGCATTTCTCCAAGTCCTGATAAACCGATGCTCAGCATCGGGATTCGTAGAAATCGAAGTCCGTTGTATCCCAAGGGGCTGTGTATTTGGCTGGCTTGTGGGGGATTTACGGTCATTGTTCTTCCCGTCCCTGGATCCTGTGTCTTTCAAGTAGCTGACCGCATTCAGCCAGTCCCGGCGCAGGGCAGGAACCCTGTGCCGGGAGGCATAACGGGCATAAAAGGAGGCAAGCCCTGGCCAGGTCCCCTGTAGCATCCGACGTTCCACATCGGTCACTTTCATCCCGGCGGCCGCAGCCCCTGTGATGATTGCCTGGCGAGCCTCCGAGTCAGACGCGTACCGGTTCGAGTCGTACAATCCGGTTTGAGCCATCAGCTGCATAACCCTAGACATCCGGCCAGCCGGATGCTGGAGTTCGGGTGTCTCGCCGGCCTCCGACGTGAACGTTTGCTCGAGGCGGAACGCCCGGACGGCGCCGATCTCGCCTGCTAGTTCAGCGTTCATCGCAGTCCACACGGATGTTGAGTTGGGACGGCGGGCTACGTCGTAGGCCATGTTCAGACTCATTGCGAGTTCTTGGTGGCCGCCTCGCTTGTGCTGGGAACCCGGCGTGCGCATGCAGCCGTGGAGGAGGTTCTGGTGCGGGGTCTTGTCCAGGGTCCGGTACCGGGTGCTCAGAGCCTCGACAAGATCACGCGCTTCGGAGAATGTAACTCGCTGCGCCAGCGGGATGTAGATGTGGCGGCCACCGTTGGGGGAGTAGTCCTCAATCCAACGGGCCCCGCAGTTGTGCAGCCAGGCCTGGACCGCGCGGACGTCGGCCTGCACCCAGTCGACGCCGGCGACGGAGGAGTCGAAGTCGAGGAAGATCGCGGCGCAGGTGCCGTCTTTTCCGAAGATCCGTACCGCGGCCGGGAACGTGGGGAGCGCCACAGTCAGGTCCCGTTCGTGCTTCTGTGGGTACGTATTTCCGCCGTCCTTGGAGAGACGTATGCGGGGCTGACCTGCGAGAAGAGGCGTCAGGGCGGCCCAGGCCTGAGCGGCGCTGGCCAAGTAGGGCTGCTGGCGAGACACGCCAGCTTCGTCTGGTGCTGGCAGCCCAAGAGCGTGTTGTTGTACGATGATTCTGTTCCTGTCGAGGGAATGGCTAAGGGCCGATCCTGCAAGATCGGTTTTGCAACACAAATGAAGGCCTGTGAAGGTCTTCCATACGATTTACGATCTGATCGCCGGCAAGCTTCCCGGATCGTGAATCTTCAGCTTCGAAGGCCCGCCTAGTGCGGGCCTTCTTCTGTTTATGAGGCTATGCGGATAGGAAGTTCCTCCTGGTGCGCGAAATGATCCAGCATTGCCAAGTCTTCGCGTAGCGACCGGTCGACGGCAGAGGAAACGTAGTCAGTAACGGTCATACCTTTGGCGGTGGCGATCATCTGAACGTCCTCCGCGGTCTTAGCCGGCGTTCGGAAGCCAATGTATTTGCGGAGCCCCTTGCTGGGTCGTCCGCCTCCACGATTGATTACTGCGCTCATTGTCATGTCCTTTGAATCTCGCACAAACCGATAGGTCGTGACTGCTTCATCGCTGGCCCTACTCGATGTCGACGCTACGAGTTTCTGTTTACAGCTATCGACTCAGTCGAAAGTAGCACTTCCTTGAGGGGTGTCCGGGGATTTGTTTACAGAAAACGGGCCCGCGTGTCGCGCCCCACCGTACTTATGCCCCGCCGACCGGCCCTGCACTTTAAGTGCCCGGCGACGCGGCAGCCTGACCTGCTGACCATTGCCTCGGCGTGTCGAGGTCACGCCCTGCGTAAGGCCTCGAGTCATCGGGGATTCCTTGCCCTCCTGTGACAAGCACGTGTATTCGGAAGCTTGGTAGGGTGGCTCCTTGCCAAGGCGGTTCTGGCACTGATGTCATAGTACACATTATTACTGAAATTTTTTCAGTGGAATACCGGAGTCGTAGGGACATGGAACAGGCCACACTGACCTCGGACGTCATCGAGACTTTGAACCTTCCGGAGTACCCGGATCTGGGCGACCTGGTGACTGCGGTTGAAGAAAAGTACGGCAAACGTCTGGTCTTCGAGGAAGGCACAGTGGACAGCCTTGGGGAAGGTGTCACCGGCCAGTGGATCGATACTCCCAGCCATGGCATCGTCCGTTACCTGCGGGGTGCCAAGGCTTGGAGTGTTCACGTCGTGTTGCATGAGCTGAGCCACATCCTCTTGGGCCATAAGGGGAAGCCTCTCGACGGGCTTATCGCGGGGTCTTTCTTCTCCGGTATTGGGAAGCGGAACGGTGTCAGCTGGATGTGCCGTGCAGTGGACGTTCCTTTGGACGAGGCGGAAGCTGCCGCCGAACATTTGGCCTTTGGTCTGGCCCGGGTCCTGCATGCCACGCCCGTGAAGGAGGCCACGAAGGCCGAAAGAGCGTTTGGCCTATGATCGCCGCTGCGTTCTGGATCCTGGCAACAGTATTTGCTTTTCGCCTATATTTTGTCGCTCGCTGGGGGTCCTCAACGGCCTTTGTTGGTGCGATCGGAATCGGTGTCCTCGGCCTCTTTTTTACAGGTGTCGTCGTACCCGAAGAAACCATTGATGGTGCCCTTGGCGGCATCAACTTTCTGCACCTCGTTCGGAATTTGTGTGTCACAAGCGCCGTCTGGTTGGTAAGGGAGGGAATCTTCGCTGCCTACTCTCCGGATGAAAGCTACCGCTCACGCTTCAGCCACCGACCCTTTGCAGCTGGCATTGGGGCAATTGCGATCACCATTCCGTTCCTTTGCCAGCGCTTCATTCCGACTTCGTCCAAGTTCGTGCCGGAGAATGTCCAGCAGCTGCCGGTCTTCGTCTACGCCAGCGTCTACATGGGCATTTTGGCGTTGTTGGCCGTTTCTGTTCTTCGAATTTGCCTCCGGCCTCAGGAAAGCCTGCCCGTCCGCGTGAGTTCCCGGGTTGTTGCAGCCGGCATGGCTCTGGTCGCACTCGCGTCGGTAGAAGAGATCGCCTACATGACCGCCATGCACACCGATGTGGGCGGCCCGTCTCTCCACCACGTTCTGTACGTCCTGTTCAATCCGCTGTTCTACGGCGGAGTTCTGCTGACTTCTCTCGGGCTGGGCATCCCGCCGGTGGTTAAGGTTTGGCGCCGCCTGCAGCTTTGGGACCGGGCCGCCTTGGTCTTTCTTACGGCCACGCTGGGCAGCGCATATTGGGGACTCTCCCGTGCGGCTTGGCTGGCGGCCATTGTGACCAGCTTCTATGCGAAGCACCCCTCCGTCCGCCTGTACGAGTTCGTTATTCGCTCCAGCGATCACAAGGTCGCTCTCTCGGGGCGATCCACACCCATGCTTGCCGGCCGTGTCCTAGACGCAGTCCAAGCCCGATTTGATGGCGGCGTCGGTTCTCTGGAATCTGTGCTGCCGGTAAAGGCACCTCAGTGACAGCAGAAACCGCGACCCTAACCACCGCGGAGAGATCCTCCACAGCCATTGGGCGTGTGGCCCGGTCCGCAACCGAGATTGCGCAGCCGCCCCTGGTGTTGTCCCTCCTGCTGATTTTGGCTTCTCTGCTGAGTGACCAGTGGATGGTCTCTATCTGGTCGGGCATTATCGCTGCCCTTTTCATCTGCCTGGTGCCATTTGCAGTCGTACTGTTGCTTGCCAAGAGGGGCCAGTTGACGGACCACCATGTTGGAGACAAGAAACAACGCCGCCCGGTCATGCTCTGGACCTTGGGCTCGTCGCTGCTTGGCTGCGCAATCCTCTCGCTCATGGGCGCGCCCCAGCCAGTCTGGGGGCTAATTGGCGGGATTCTCTGCGGGATTGTGGCGCTCATTCTGGTCAGTCCGATCTGGAAGATATCGGGCCATGCAATGACGTTGGGCGGCGCGACCGTGTCAGCTGTACTGATGTTCGGCTGGCTGGGGCTTCCGTTCGTTGTGGCGGCCCCGCTTGTCTGCTGGTCCAGGGTTTATCTCCGAGACCACTCAGCTCCTCAGGTCATTGCCGGGTTCATAACCGGCGTAGTCGCATTCGGAGCCTCATATACTCTCATTGTCGGCTGATCTTTCACGTGGCATCCCACGAAGCCGCCAAGGTCTGACAAGTGGCCTCAACGATGACGGAATTAAAAAGGAGGGCTGTGACTTCGCTACCACTGGCAGAGCGCTGCCCCCGGGATGTGGCCGCCCTCGCTGGCCGGGAGCAGGATCACGCGTGAATTCGACCGACAACCCCATAGATCCTCGCAGCGATAAAGAGGTTCTCGCATCGAAAATCCAGCTTCTTCTGGACATCGTTCATGCCAAGGACGCCGACAGTTTCACGTACGAAGATGTTAGACAGGGACTGGCGGAGCAGGGGCTCACGCTCACAAGAACGCGCTGGCACCGGCTGCTGGCCGGCTCTCCTGATAACCGCTGGGATCCGGAGCTCCTGAAGGCACTGGCGTACTTTTTTGACGTTGACGAGAACTACCTGCTTCAGCGCAGCGGTCCCATCCCGGAGCGGGTGGAGGCCGAACTCAGACTGATAGAGGCTTACCGCATTGCAGAGGTAGAGCACTTCGCCGCGCGGGTTCTGGGAGAAGTGAACGTGGACGCTCTTCGTGCGGTTACCGAAGCTCTCCGAAACCTTCCGCCCAGGCCCGAGAAAAAAAGCCCGCCCAACTGAAAAATTTTCACTACTGAATTTTTTTCAGTAGACTTTGGAGCATGACATGCTCCAGGCTCCCACTACGGCCTGACCATGCACATTGAGTGGCATCAAAGGTGTAGCCCCTACGACAGGCTTGGGGGGTAGTAGGGGCTACACCCCCGCAGCGTGCGCACCTCAGACGTGCACTCAAGCCGCCGCCCCCGAATGCTTAACTCCCGGCGCTCCCGGCTTCGATCCAAGCAATCTCGGCGTGGGCTTCATTCTCGGGCGCTGCGACATTCGACGCCTATTCTCCCGACAGATAGCTCATGTAGGCGAGGCCGCACTCCCGCAACCTGCCCAGGTCTATGGAGTAGTGAATGCGCTGCCCGTTGCGGACACCGACTTCGCCCGCAGCGGAGACCAACCCTTCGGCCTCAAGTGTCTTGATATGTGCGTAGACCTGCCGGTAGTCCACGCCGATGCGCTTTGCGATGTTTCCGGTCGTGTCGCCGCCAAGATGCTGGGCCAGGTCTCGGATAACAGCTGCCCGCAGGGTGTTGGCGTTGAAAACACTCAAAGCCTTTGCGGCCTCTTTCGGCTGTCCGGGGAGTGGCTTGTAGATGCGGGGCATTCGTCAATTCTCACCCACCGCCGCGCCCTCAAGAAGTATCAACATACTTTTGGTGATGGTAGCATCACTTTAAAAATGATGCTTGTGATTGCAGGTGTCCGCCAGAACAGCCGAGAGGGGGAGCGACAGTGAAGGCAAAAGGACTTCTGATCGGCACTGCGGTGATTGCGTCGACGCTCTTCCTGGGTTTGATCCCGTCGATCGTTCTGCCCTTCGGACCGACACCTTCTGCGGCCGACTGCGGCCCGGCCGTTTCCGTCGTCATGAACGACAACACCAAGGTTGAGGGCTACACCCAAGAGCAGCCGAAGAACGCCGTAGCCATCATGGGCGCCGGCAAGGCACTGGACTTGTCGGTAAACGGCCAGATCAGCGTCATGGTGGCCTTGGGGGAGTCGGGGTTGCGTGTGCAGCGCGACAACGGCGCGTGGGGCTTTTACGCAGGCCGCATGGACCACGCCATCAGCGCAACGAACTTCATCAAGGCCCTGCAGGGCTACCAGAGGTACTGGCCCGAGGCCGTCAAACTCGTTCAGGCACTTTCGAACTCGATGGATGACAACGAGTTTATTGAGGGCCGCGCTGCCTGTGTCACTGGGCGCTACGAGCTTGCCCGACGGACGGGCTCGGATGACTCCATGGATGACGTTTTACAGGACCTCACTGCTGCGGGGCTGTTGACTTATCTTCCGGTCGTTCAGGTCTTTGGGGACGCCCGCCACGGATTGGTGCTGCGTGGCCGCCGTCCTGGCGTGGTTTTGACCGTGGAGGCCGCCGACCCGTTGTGGCTTAAGGATTCCTGGTTCCGTCAATCGCTTAGGTCTTGGTCCTGATGGCTGTCGGGTCCGCCGCTGCTGCGGCGGCAATGGGCGTTGCTGGCAAGGCGTTCCGTACGGTCATCGTTCCGATGGCCGCGGCCAGTGCCCTTGCGCTGGGTTTCGTGGTCGTGGTCGTGGACGATGGCGGAACGCCGGCGCAGGCCGCCTCGGCGTGCGTGGCTCCAGGGACGGCGGCGGCGTCATCTGCTGCGCCTGTTGTGGGCAGTCCTGTGGCTGGGTTCGACCCGGAGCAGATGAGAAATGCCGCGGCGATCATGAAAGCGGCCTCGGATCTGGGTCTTCCGGTCGCGGCTCAGTTGATCGGTGTTCAGGCTTCCATTGGTGAGTCCACGCTGCGTGCCATTAATTTCGGTGACGGTGCCGGCCCGGATTCCCGCGGTTTGTTCCAGCAGCGCGATAACGGCGCGTGGGGTTCCTACGAGGACCGCATGGATCCTCACATCAGTGCCACGAACTTCTTCAAAGCCTTGCAGCGCCTGGAGGGCTGGGAGTCGCTGGAGCCGACCATTGCGATCCACCGGGTACAGCGGAACTCGGATCCGAACCACTACACCCAGTTCCGTTCCCAGGCTACGGAACTCGTCAAAGCCCTCGGTGGCGAAGCAGCTGCTCTGGTGGATCCTTCGGGCGTGTGCCCCGCTGCCGGTAATGAGGTCGTTGGGGACCTTGCCGGAAAGTGGGTCAGGCCGATGGGTGACGCGATCAATACCAGCGGCTACGGGCCGCGCGCAGCTCCTGCGGGTACGGCCGGGGGAGTGCTCGCCAACTTCCACTACGGGATCGACTTCGCCACCCCAGGCCACCCCGGAACCATCGTCGCCATCACGGACATGAAAATCGTGAAAGTCCGGAACCTCGATGGCCTCTTCGGCACGGGCGTGACGGGCCAGACCACGGACGGCAAACTCACGATCGGCATGTACCACATGGAGGCTGGCTCGGTCCGGGTCAAGGAAGGCGACACCGTTGCCGCCGGAACACCGCTGGGCACAGAAGGCGCGACCGGCAATGTCACCGGCCGGCACCTGCACATGGAATTTTTTGCCGGGGCGCTCCCGAATCCGATGATCCCGATCAACGCCACCATCGATCCGACACCGATCCTCAAAGAGAAAGGCATCCTCTGATGCGTAGACTCGCACTCGCTCCGGCCTTGCTGGCTACAACGCTCCTGCTGGCGGCTTGCGCCGGCGGACCAGCATCCAGCACTGCCAGCACGGCCCCCGCAGCCTCAGGAACAGCCGCTGCAGACGGGGGAGAGGCTGAGGCGGAGCACTCGGCCGACGACGGCCACGATCACTCCACCGAGCACTATCAAGGCCCCAATGTCACGTGGGATGCCAACGCTGAGGTCAAGGTCAAAGAGACGGCCGCCAAAGCCATGAAGCTCTTCGGCCGTCCCGACGTCCCGGAGACGAAGTGGTTTTCCGATCTGGAGCCGCTGCTGGCTGCCGAGTACGCCGTAGATGCCAAGTACATCGACCCGGCCCGGGTGCCGATCACCACGGTCACGGATGGTCCCTCGATCAGCCGTGAGGCAGAGAACCCGATGACCGTCACGGCATCCTTCGATACCAACGCCGGCCCCTGGTACATGATGTTGCACCGCGTAGGCCAGGACGATCCCTGGCTAGTCACCTCCATCAGCCCAAAGACCGCCCAGTGAACGGGCACAACAGCGTGAGCTTCGATGAATTCGGCACAGCTCCGCTGTTCACGGGTCCGCTTGCTGTATCCGGAGCGTCGGTCGGCGCACCGGCTCCGTCCACTGTCGGGCCAGAGCCATTGTTGTTCCTGAACGCGATGGACCTCTGGCCCCCACATGTTTCCCGAAGTGAGCACACCACGAGTGAAAGGAAGAACTCATGAGCACGAACTGGTCAGGTGCGGAGCGGAAGTCCCGCGCCCCTATCAGCCTTCTCGATCCCACGGAACCGGTGTCTGAGGACACCACACAGGAGGCTCCTGAGCCTGTGATCAGCGCAGTACCTGACACGGAGGGGACTGTGCCCGTTCAGCCGTCCAGGGAGCCGGGGCACTCCCCACGTGATGCCTCACCGGCGGCGCAGACTGTTCCTCTGGTCAGTGGCCGCCGCAGCGCGTCAGTGCTGCAGAAGGACAACATGAACGATGAACTGCCGCCGGCTACCGGCTGGCAGGCGTTCCTGCGGGTGATCACGTTCGGCCTGGTCAAGCCCAAGGTCGGCGCAGCTGAACTGGCGCGCCGGACTGATTTGTCTGCGATCCAGCGCGTGTATTCGCGTCCGATGCGGATCATGGTCGCCCAGCCCCTGGGCGGGGTCGGCAAAACCATGTGCAGTGTCGGTATTGGCTCCACGTTCGGCATCCACTCGGGCCAGCACGCCATTGTCTGGGACAACAACGAAATGATGGGCACCCTCGGTGTCCGGACCAACGCGAACGGCTCAACCCGCACGGTGTGGGACCTGCTGAACGTGTTGGCGAAGTTCGAAACCATTGAGGCCCGGAAGGGTGACTTCACCTACTACACCCGTCACCAGGGCAAGAACCAGTTCTCCGTCCTGGCCTCGGACGAGGACCCGGACCGGATGAAGTCCATCGGCGCGGACGAGTTCAACCGGATCCACACCGTGGTCAGCCGGTTCTACGACACGATCGTCCTGGACACGGGTAACAACACCCGCTCCGAGAACTGGCTGGCCTCCATCGAGGTTACGGACCAGCTCGTGATCCCCACCAGGCTTCAACGCAACGCTGTTGTCTCGGCGCTGCGGATGATCGAACAGCTCGAATCCATGAGTGAGCGAACCGGGAATCCGCACTACAAGTCCCTGGTCGATAACGCCGTGGTCATCGTTACCCAGGGCGGCGGAGCGAAAGTCTCCGCGGCTGATCAGGCGGACCTGCGCGAACAGCTCGGCTCAGCCGTACGCACGATCATCGACATTCCCTATGACGCTGCCCTGGACAACGGCTCGATCATCGACTGGCAGCTGGTCGGGGATCCCGCCCGCCGCGCCTTCGAACGTGCCACGGCCGAAATCGCCGCCGGCCTGCTCGAGGTCGACAACCTCTCCACCACCACCCACAGCAACACCAACCGATAGGACCACTGATCATGCTCAGCAACATCCTGACCAAAATCACCATTGCCGCCGCGCCGGACAACCCCCTGGACGGCGTCACTCCCAGCATCGACGTGTTCGGTGTCCAGTTCAAAGGCGCCATTCAGCTCGTTATGGGCGGCCTGTGGGCGTTGGCACTGCTCGGCGTCACGGCAGCGTTCATCTGGAACCTCGCAAAGTGGGGCATCGCACGCAAGGACGGCCGCGTGGACGATATCTCCGACGGGGCAACAGGTGCCAAGCGCAGCGGTATCGCCTTCGGCTGCGTCGCCGGCGCCAGCGTCCTCATCGGCGCATTCCTCGCCGTCGCGGGCGCAGCAGGAGCCTAATCGGAGGGCTGGAGGCCCCATTATTTGGCCTCCAACTCGCACGGAACTTCCGACACTGAATGGAATGCGACTCATGAAAAAGAACTGGAAAGCGCTGGTGGCCATCGCCGCGGTGGTGATCATCGTGGCGGTTGCCGTGGTGCTCATCAACCTCCGACCGAGTGACCAGGCTGCACAGCCCGAACCGGGTACCGATAACGGCATGGTTGCCGGCAAGTTCGGTTTCCCCGTCTCCAAAATCAACATCGGAGAGGGCGGCACCAAAACCGCCAGCGACGGCAGGACCCCCATCGGTTACACCGGTACCTGCGAATCCGCAGCCCAGGCAGCCGCCAACTACACACCAACATTGGTTGACGTGCATCTGGAAACCTGGGGGACCCAGAAGGCCACCCTGAATTCTCTTGCCGTCCCCGGCCCGTGGCTGGAGACGGTCCTTCTTCCCGGCACGATCATCTCCGATGCCAAAGCCCAAGGTACGGCGCTAAAAACTTTCGGGGGCGGGTGGATGGATCAGGCTGACGTCAAGGCCGGCGGCCTTTACCGGACCGTGTCCTGTGAGCCAAAGAAGACTGCCCTAGTGCAGGTGTTCTTTGGTGCCCTCGGAACCAGCGACACCTTGCCAGAAGCGTATTTCGGTACCCGAACCATAGAGCTGACCTGGAAGGGCGACTGGAAAATCTCCAACGTCGTGACAGGTGTCAATGACGCAGACCTGGTGTCCCGGTTGAAAGACAAAGGCCCCTCAGGAGGTGTCGGGGGTACTACCACTGGCAAGATACCGCCACTTGATGAGCCCTTGGTGGCCCGGTACTTCGAGGATCTGAGCAAGGAGGGGTGGGTCGAGTATGCGAACGCTACGCGCTAGCACCCGTCTGCGTCTTATGGCCGCGTTCCTGGCCTTGTTCCTTGGCCTCGGTGTTGGCACCGCGGGAGCTGCCCAGGCAGCGGACGAAGTGAACGCATTCGAGAAGCTGAATGCGGATCAGCTCAAACGCCTGGCCGGATTACCGCCCGCCGAACGGGACGGCATCCGCGACCGGTTCAACCAGGAGATGGCCAAGAACCTCTGCAAGCCGAATCCGATGAGCTTAACGATGGTTGGGCAGGATTGCGAAGGCATGTCCGCACGGGCCTTCAACAGCTTTCTGACCACCCCGGAACAGTCCCTCGATTACAAACCCGAGGTAAGCAAAAGCCAGTTTTGTGCTGCCCTGGCCAACGAAGGTGCCCGTCCGGTAACCACTGGTTTTTGCATAGCTGAGGCAGCGTGGGAGAAGTTTCAGCCGCTTGCTGGCGTTGCCCTTCGGACGGCCGTTGGTATGCAGCCTGGTGGGCAGTTTGTTTTGGGTGCGGTGGATACGGTGGCGTTCATTGCCAATGCCAAGGACGGGTTTGAGAAGTTCGCGAATTCGACCAAAGAGGCCGGCGTCACAGCCACCAATGAGGTTTTGATGAACCTCTTGAAGGTGTCCTCGTTTGAGGTTGATGATGCGTTCCGGGACATGTGGGGGATCTTCTCCGGGATCGGGATCGTGATCCTGGCGTTGATGTATTTCAAG
The DNA here is from genome assembly GCF_055412845.1 of Pseudarthrobacter adonitolis. Lineage (NCBI taxonomy): Bacteria > Bacillati > Actinomycetota > Actinomycetes > Micrococcales > Micrococcaceae > Pseudarthrobacter > Pseudarthrobacter adonitolis. Next base: position 14,087 of record NZ_JBVAYW010000012.1, read on the forward strand.
CTGTTCAAGGATCTCTCGGACGAGAAGATTGACTTCGATACGGTGCGGCAGTCGTTGTTCTGGTTCGGCCCGCTGTCGATCCTGTTGGCGATCTTTGGCCCGGCGTTGGCGTATATGGGCAATAACGCGCTGATGGGCCTCACCGGGGCCATCAGTCCGTGGACGTCGAATCAGATCATGGACTTCGCCACCACGATTTCCCGGTTCGCCTCTTACGAGTCCACCGGCGTGTTCGGCCCGTTGGCCGCTGTCCTGTTGTTCGGCCTGCTGTTCATCGGGGCGTGGGCGCTGCTGGGGCTGTTCGCCCTCCAGCCGCTCGCCCTGTATCTGCTGGGTGTGGGTTTGGCTTTGATGATCGGTTTCATGATCCACCCGCAGTACCGTGCACGCGTGGCTAAAACCGGGTCATTGTGGCTCGGTATTGCACTGTCCAAGCCGCTGATCCTCCTGCTGATGGGGGCTTTGTTCAGCTTCATCAGTAACCGACCCGCGTTCCAGGGCGAGGGAACGGATGACGCAATGATCAACGCATCGTCGGTATTCATTGCAGCCGCGGCCATGGTGGTCCTGGCCTTCTCACCGGCCCTGCTGTTCAAGTTCGTACCGATCCTACCCTCCTCGGCCACAAGCCTGGGAGCTAACCGCCCGTCGATCGCCGGCGCAGCGATGGTCGCCGGTGCGGGCGCTGCCATCAGCTCAATGATCCGCAAACGCCGGACCGCGCAGAGCCAGTCCGGCTCCGGCGGGAGCAGCCGCCCCGGCGGGTCCTCACACCCCGGCAGCGCGGGCAATGACGGCCCTGGCGGCGGTACGGCCGCTGTTGGTGCCGGTGTCGGCGCCGGTGGCCAGCGCGGTGCCGGTGCAGCTGCACGGCAGAGCTCTGCCGGCCAGGAATCCGGGGGACAGGGCACAGGCAGCGAAGCCGCACCGGACACCCGCACCCTCGGCGAGATGCAGCGTGATGACCGGGCGGGCACTGCCTCGGGCAAGGCGGCTCAGTCCTTGCGCGGTGGTGCTGCAGCTGTCGGCCGAGGCACCGCGTCGGTGACGCGGGGATCCGCGAAGGTCGCCGCCGGCGGGGCGACAGCGTTCCTGCTCGCTGGCCGGGAGAGCGCACGGCAGGCCGCGATGCGCGGCCGCCAGGGCGTCAACTCAATGGCTCCCGATACCGACCACATCAGTGGCCGGTAAGTAACAGAAGAAGCAGGGGAGTAGGCAGTCATGGGAAGAATGGTCGTTGTCGGCGGTGAGGTCTCACGCCGTGGCCTGTTCGGTGGGAACCGGACCGGGCCCGAATGGATTGGCCTGGGTATTTCGGTGGGTCTTGGCGTCCTCGCCATTGTCGCCTCGGCGGCACTGATCTGGGTGGGTCTTCTGATCGCGGCCGTGGTGGTCGGCGCCGGGGTAGTCCTGACGACACCAAGCAAATTGACTGGGCACCGCTCCCTGGGTGCGCTGTATGTGGAGGCCAGGCATCAGCGCAGCCGGAAGAAGAACAAGAGCGCAACGTTCGTTCCGGTGAAGTTCCGGGATCAGACACGGATGGTTAAGGCTGGCAAGGCCGACCGTGCCCGGGCGGACGAGAAGGGCATGATCGAGATCCCGGTCCGGCACAAGAACAATGTCCCGCTCATGGTCGGGGACGTGCGGGCCTTCACCGTCGTTACCCCGGGCGGGCCGATGACGGTGTTCCGGCATCAGGGCGCTATCAAAGTCCCGTACTACACCGTCACCGTGGAGGTCATGGGCTCCTCTTCCGGTATCCGGGAGGAGAACCGGGAGGATTCCGCGTACGTGGCCAGGGGCCAGTTCCTGGCACGTCTGGCCCGCCGGCAGTCCCTGGTCTCGCACGTGCAGTCGCTGTCCCGTGCGGTGCCGATGGACTCCACGGATCACCTGATCTGGATCCGGGACCGCCAGGCCCCGGGAGTGAAGCAGATTCTGCTTGCCTCCTACGGGGACCTGGTGCAAACACTCCAGTCTCGTTCTGAACAGCACCGGACCTACGAGACGTTCCGGATTCCCAAGTCCGCCACCCTGTCACTGAAAGCAGACAAGCTCGGAGATGGTGACAACGGCCTCGGGCTGGCGATCTATCAGGAGATTCGTTCGGCCCTGTCCCAGGCGCAGATGATGGGTTCCATTCAGGACTACCGGACCCTGGGACCGGGACAGATGGCCGGGTTGCTGCGTCATTTGCAGGACCCGGATTACGACATTGACGACCACGAGGGCGCTGACCTGGCTGACTGCTGGCAGCACCTGGACGGGGAAAGCTCTGAGTCCTCAGTGGTGGTCAATGGGCACTGGCATACCCGCACCGGGTACGTGCCGGCCTCGGCGTTCAGCGCCGAAGCCGTCCCGGTCTCGGCGCTCCAGGCGTTGGTCAGCGGCATCCAGCCGGCGGTCGTTCATTCGGTGTCCATGGTCATGGAGCTCGAGGATGCCCGCAAGGCACGCGGGAAGGCCCGCACGGACGCTGCCATGGATATTGCCAAGGACAACGACGTCCGCAAATCCGGGAAGCTCTCTGACGGTTCCGAAGAGGTGTTGATGGGCGCCTCCTGGCAGCGGCTCCGGGACCTGAAACCGGGCTCCGGTCACCACGGCGCGTCCTATGCGCTGTATATCTCGTACTCCGTGGAGTCTGAGGATGAGCTGCTGGCCACCGCTGACCTGATCGAGGCGGCCGCAGCGGACGCCGGGATTGAATTCATTGACTGGATGGATCACCGCAACGATCTGGCCCTGATCACCACCATGCCTTTCACGAGAGGAATCCGATGAACACGCAGAAACTCATCAAAGGCCTGCGGATGCCCTGGGCCCTGACCGGCAAATCCCGCCGCGCCAAGCGTTCCCAGGCCCGCAGTGCACGGGTCTCCGCGCACAACGCGGCAGTGGTGGCCACCGAAGGTGCCCTGGAGGCCAGACGCCGGTCCGGGTCCACCAAGAAGAAGGCTGAGGGCAGGAAAGATAATCTCCGGCAAAGGGCAGAGGCCCAGGCCGCTGCCTCCATCCAGTGGAGTCATGAGCACAAAAACGTCCAGGCGTCGCGGCTGGGTTTCTACGACCCTGCCGCACCTGGTGTGCTGTCCTCGACGCGGCAGATGGAATTTTCACACATGGCGATCGCCTCCCCTCCCACCTCGCACCGGGGATTGGCGTTCGGGATCGACGCCGGCTCCGGGTGGATGATCGTCCATGACCCGTTCACGTCCTACGGCAACGAGCTCGAATCCCCGAACGTCTGCTTCATCGGTGACCTCGGCCAGGGCAAGTCCTCGGGCATCAAAACCTGGGCAGTGCTGCGTCAGCTGATCCTGGGCCGCCGCGTCGTGGTGATCGATAAGAAGTACCAGCTGGACCAGAACGGCGGCGAATACACCTCCCTGGCCCAACGGCTGGACATTACTCCGGTGAAGTTCATGGTCGGCGGCGGCGGGGCCAGGATCAACATCCTGGACCCCCGGATCGCCGCCCGCCTCCACGAAGACAACCACGACGACACCGCACTCTCCACCCCTGCAGGACAGTCCATGCTCGTCCGCGCCGTCGTGGAAGAGGCCCTTGGCCGGCCGCTGCTGCCCAAGGAAGGCAAAGCCGTCCGGATGGCCCACAAGCAGGCACTGCGGGCCGCTGCCGCTGCCGGGGAAATTGCGCACGTCCGGCACGTCCTCACGGCGCTGTACTCACCGGACAAGGACACCGCCGAGGCCTCAAACCTGACGGTGGAGGAACTGCGGCAGTGGGGCCAGGACCCCGCGTTTGAACTCGAACGCATGATTGAGGATGACCTGGCCGGGTTGATCGACGGTCCCACGAGCGAGGAAATCACCCTCAACGCAGGCCTCACCGTCTTTGATGTGTCCCTGCTCCCGGAAGACGGGCCGGCGCTGGCCATTGTCATGACGATCATCAACACCTGGCTGGCGAACACCCTCTACCGGCAGACCGAACCGGTCCCCACCGTCCTGGTCATCGAGGAAGCCTGGCACACCGTGCAGGGCTCGGTCGCCAAGGTCACCCGGCGGAACACCAAGCTTTCCCGCGCCCTGTCGCTCTCGTGCATGTTCGCGTTCCACCACATTTCCGACATTCCCGAAGACAGTCCGGCCATCGCCATGCTCAAGGAATGCGGCACGGTCCTGCTGTACAAGCAGCAGAAATCCGATGACGCCTGGGCATGTGAGCGGATGTTCAACCTCCCGGCAGGATCCGCGGCCGATATCTCGTCCCTGACCAAGGGAACCTGCATGATGCGGATCGGCAGCAAGGACCCCTTCATCGCCATCCACGTCCGCAGCGCCCTCGAAATTGAACTGACCGACACGGACAAGGCCATGAAATCCACCGCCACAATGAACGATGTGGAAGCCAGCGCACAGGAGGAAGCAGCATGAGCACCGGCAAGGGTATGTCCACAGATTCGGTGATGAAGATCGGCCTGGCCGTCATCATCGTTGTCCTGGTCGTCCTGGGATGGGTGTCCGCGTTCTTTGGCGAGATGATCACGCCTACCGGGATGCCCTGGACGGACGTTGAAGCGCTCTGGGCGAAGGTCAAGGCCGGCGGGTTCGCCTGGCCCGGCGCCTCCACCTGGATTCTGGTCGTCCTGGCAGTCCTGTCTATCGTTGGTGCGGCCTTCCTCAGCGCGAAATTCGGTTCCAAACGGTCCCGTGATGACGGGCTGCCCGGCTACAAGGACCTGGAGAAGCGGATGGGTAAGAAAGCTGCGCTGGCTAAGGCCAAACAGTCGCTGGAACTCCCCGCGGATGCCACTGAGGAGGAAATGATCGTCGCGCTGTGCAAGCTCGACGGGCAGACTCTCTATGTCCAGCATGAGGATTCGATGTGGGTATTCGCCCCGCAGCGCTCCGGCAAGACCCTGTTCCTGGCCGTTGGCATCGTCCTGGACGCACCAGGTGCCGTCATCGCCACGTCCACCAAGAATGACCTGCTGATGCTCACCGCCGTAGCGCGGCAGCGTAAGGGCGAGGTTTCCGTGTTTGACCTCCAGGACATTTCCGGCTGGGACAACATAGTCCGGTGGAACGTCATCGACGGATGCGAGGACCCGGACGAAGCGCTGGCCCGGGGGAAGGCCTGGGCCGGGGCCCAGCCCATGGGGGATGTGAAAAACGGGGACTTCTTCAACTCTAAGGCAGCCGCCGTGCTCGGCCGGTTCCTGCACGCAGCAGCGTTAGGCGGGAAGAGTGTCGAGGACGTGGTGAGGTGGACCGACGACTTCACGAACTCTGAGCCGCTGGACATCCTCACTCAGCACAAGGCCCCTGCAGCGTTCACCTCGCGGTTGCGGGCGCTGACAGAATCCCGTGCAGGGGAAACTGTGGACTCCATTCAGGAGACCCTTGCAGGCCTGCTCGAACCGCTGTCCTCGCCCAAGGCGATGCACATCCTGAGCCCGCCAAAAGGCGAAGGGTTCGACATGGAGAAGTTTCTGGCCAAACCGAGCACGATGTACCTGCTCACGGACGGTGAGCGCTCCCCAGTCGCCCCGTTGGTGGCTATGTTCGCTGACTTCATGTTCCGCAAGGCCCAGCGCATTTCCCAGGGCATGCCGGGCGGCCGGCTGTGGCCGGTCCTGACGATGGTCCTGGATGAGGCACCCAACGTCGCGGCCATCCCGGACATGGCCGGCGCCCTCTCGGACTCCGGTGGCCGCGGGATCCGCATCATCGGATTCAGCCAGTCCTTCGCCCAGAACCGGCAGCGGTGGGGTGCCGAGGCCGCCACTGCCATCCGTGGAACGTCCTCGATCCGGCTGTTCCTGCCGGGTCTGGAAGAACTCGATGAACTCGACAAGATTGCCCGCGCAGCGGGAACCACTCGCAAGGAACGCATCTCCACGTCCCAGGGCCGGAACGGGTCCTCCCGCACGATCAGCGAAGAAGAGCGGCCTGTGATCCGCGGCAGCGAAATCCAGCAGCTTCCGGTGGGGGAGGCCTTCATGCACTACAGCAACGTTGCGCCTGCCAGGGTGACGCTCACCCCGTGGTGGGACCGCCCTGATTCCGCGCAGATCAAGGAAGACAAAGCGGCAGCCCAGATGCTCAAAGTCCAGGCTGCCGCCCTCCGCCGGACGGAAGGATCATCCGTATGAGCGAAATGGAACCGGTTACCCCGCCGGAAGAACCTAAGCCTGCGGGGGAACACACCGTACCGGAGCGTTTGGGCAACGTCGAGGATGTTCTCCTGGACCACGACCAAACGATTACCGGGCTCAGGGAAGACATGGAATCGTTGGGATCCGCAGTTGTGGACCTTCTGGAAGCCCCTCCCAAGAAGAAACCCGCCCCGTGGAACTGGCGAGAGCTCGACGGCGAAAAGTCCGTGAAGCTCATGGAGGCCCTGGACGAATGGGTGGCCTGGATCAACGAACGCTACGGCGTTACCGAGAATTCGCGGATCTATGCCTGCTGGTACCGTCACAGCGCGGTCGTTGAAGAACTCACCGCCGGCTGGGTCGCGTGGAAAGCTGCCTACTACGGCCACAAGGACCCCGGGAACGATGCTGCTTCATGGCACGACAGTACGTTCTGGCCCATGATCAAACGGATACGCTCCGAATCCTGGGGCCTGAACAACTGCCACACCGAACATACCGATCCCCGGCCGTCATTCAGGGACTCCACGGATTCCCGGTTTGCTGAGTTCCTGGCCGAACTGGGAGCCAAAGCCGGGCCCGTTCCGCCGGAATCCGACGAGACCTTATCCTGAGACCCGCCACCGGCAGGCATGAAGAAGGGCACGGAAGACCGGCTCCGGCGCCGCACCGGGGGCCCCAGAAAACCCAAGAACGGCCGCTGCCGTGCCAGGCATCCTCGATGGATAGGATCAAACCCATGACTGACGCCCGCGACCTCGCTCTCCCCACCGGCTACATTGATCTCCTCGGCGAGCTCAAGAACCGGGTCCGGGCCGCACGCACGAAGGCGCTGCGGACCGTCAACACCCAGCTCATTGAGCTGTACTGGTACATCGGCCGGACAGTGCTGGAACGCCAGGACGTCGAGGGGTGGGGGAGTGGGGTCATGGGCCGGCTGGCTGATGATCTGCGGGCTGAGTTCCCGGACATGAAGGGCCTCTCCCGCCGCAACCTCTTCTACATGCGCGGATTTGCGGCGGCCTGGCCGGAACCAATTGTGCAACAGCCTGTTGCACAATTGCCATGGGGCCACATCACCGTCCTGCTGGACAAAACGGAAACCCCAGAGCAGCGTGCCTGGTACGCCTCCGCAGCAGTGGAGTATGGATGGTCCCGAAACGTGCTGCTGAACATGATGATGAACAGGTCGATGGAACGGACCGGGGCGGCGCCCTCGAACTTTATGCAACAGCTTGTTGCACCAGATTCGGAACTAGCCCAGCAGCTGGCCAAGGACCCGTATAACTTCGAATTCCTCGGTCTCTCCGGCGAAGTGGCCGAACGCGATCTTGAAAATGCCCTGACTAGCAGGATCACCGAAACCCTGCGAGAACTGGGTCCTGGATTCGCTTTCGTTGGTCGTCAGGTTCATTTCGACGTCGACGGGGACGACTTCTACGTTGACATGCTATTTTTCAACATTGACCAGTCCAGGTACGTCGTCATCGAACTGAAGACTGGCAAGTTCCAGCCCGAATACGCCGGCAAATTAAACTTCTACGTCGCCCTCGTCGACGACATGCTCCGGCGCGACCACCACAACGAAACCATCGGCATCCTCATCTGCGGCACCAAAAACGACCGCAGCGTCCGCTACAGCCTCGGGCGCTCCACATCACCTATGGCCGTCGCCGCCTACACGTTCGACAAACTTCCCCCGGCCGAACAGAAAGCACTACCCAACGAGGGACACATCGTCGCCGCGCTCGAATGGGCCGAACCGGACTCCGAGTTGATACAAACTGACTAGAAGGGCCTCGCCGATCGACATTTGCTGCAAGCCGCTTAGATCATGTTTACAGGGGACATTGCAGCTATCCGGTCCCTCACAGGAATTTCTAAGGTTCAGGTATGCATAATGAACCGAAGCTCCGGTCAACCGCTATTTGATCGGAGCTTCGCCAATTGAGGGTTTCCCGGTCGCACCTCAGTCGTTGGCCGCGGCCCTTCGGTGGTGAATAAACCTAGTGACGGGGCGGCAGCGGACCCAGGGGAGTGGGCCCTTGATGTCCGTATGTTGGGCTCTTCTGTCAGATTTGCATCTGAGACTGCCCAGCATGAGTGTGCAGGAATCGACTCTTGGAACCTATCCTGACGGTGTTTGTTGGGGCTTCCTGACGTCAGGTTTGGGTGTACTTTGGCTTGGCAGGATGCAGTGAGCGGGCAGCGCAGCCAAAATGTCGAACGTCCTACGAGTGTGCTTCTAGCATCGGATCTAGTTGGCGATCGGAACTAGGAGCCGAACCCCGATCACGCGCTCTGGCTCCGAGAGATTCATCCGCGGCGGTCCAGAACGATCGGATAACGCATCCTGGAAGAGCTTCGCGCCGCGGCGGTCGGGGTCTAAGACGAAAATCGCAAGGCACCAGAGTTCCCGCTCTTTATTCTGCGCGCATCAACCTGAGGATGATGGCAGGATTCGCCTCCGAGGACCTGGTCATCGACCGTTCACGGTCCTCCAATGCGGCTCTGGCGGGCCACCTTGGAGGACGGTCCTACGTCCAGGCCAGAGCTGCCCGCTCGAACCAATATCCGCCCGGTTCCATCGCCAGATCGGTAATTTTCCCGATCTCCGTGGGGGTACGGGCCGCCAGATTCGCCTTCAACTGTCCAGGCGTGACGGCGCCGCTGAGGACAACGTCTGCCCACGGCTGAGCCAGGGCGGCGCCGAGCGCGTACGCATCAGTGGTTTGCCCATCTGCTGAGGCCAGGTCATTCATCGGCTGTATGGGACCCCCGTCCGTGAGACGACCATTGGCAAGTGCTTCTTTGACGACCACCAACCATCCCACGGCGTGGGCCCGTTCCAGTGCCGGTGCCGCTGATTGCTCCAGTACGTTCCACGTTGCCTGAACGACTGTGAACGGTGAATCCGGCACAGCCGTGGCATAGTCGATGACGTCGCCCTGGGCCGGTCCGCTGGTGGAAATCCCGATGCGCACACCGGTGTCAGCGAGTAGCCGGAGCCGCTCCAGCAGGTGGGTGTCCGTCAGCGCCGGGCTGTCCGGGGTTACCGAGTGAATCAGGTAGAAGTCGGGTGTGCTGCCCAGTGCCTGCACCGTCTGGGGCCACTGCCGCTCGAACATGGCAGGGGAGTGCACCTTGCGTTCGTGCACTTCGGCGTCCATCTTCCAGTTGCCGATGTACTCGTAACCCCATTTAGATCCGATGACGAGGTCCCTGCGACGCCCGGGGTGACCGGCCAACCAGGATCCAAGGTAATTTTCGGCCTTCCCGTAGGATCTGGCTGCATCGAAGTACCGCACGCCGGCATCCCAAGCTGCATCAAGCAGCCGGTGTGCCCGGTCCTGCAGGTACGCTCGTGTCCGTTGTGATTCGTCTCCCAGGTCCCCTCTGCGGCCGGCGGTGATGTAGGCGGGGCGGCCAATGGCGGCCAACCCCAACCCGATACGGCAGTGGTTCTTCCAGGTCATGCCGGATACCTTCCAGTGAAGTGGTCGGACTGCTGCCTGCGCATCGTTCCCGTTGCGCTGCTGAGGATCAGGCTTTCGGTGCGGATCGTGTTCCCGTTTCGTTGCACACCGCGCAGGAGGTCGCCGTCGGTCAGGCCTGTCGCAATGAACGAGGCGTTGGTTCCCCGAACCAGGTCATCCGCCTCCCAGACCCGGGAGGCGCTGTCCGCGGGTTCGGCGGACTCAGCATCCCGGGGGTGCAGCCGTACCTGCATGTAACCGCCGAGTGCCTTGACGGCACGTGCCGTCAGTATCCCTTCAGGACTTCCGCCCACTCCGATCGCCATGTCGATGGGGGAATCATCGCGTGCGGCATTAACGCCGGCCGCAACGTCGCCGTCGGGAATCAGTACGGTGATGGCCCCGCTGGCCCGTATCTCCTTGATCAGGGCCCCGTGGCGGGGACGGTCAAGGACGGCAACCTGCAGCTGCCCTACTGGTTTCCGTTTGGCTTCCGCCAGGGCACGGATGTTATCGGCAGGGGAGTTGTCGAGATTGACCGCACCGTACCCGGCGCCGTCCGTGACGATCTTGTCCATATAGAACGTCGCGGGGGCGTCGAGCATAGTGTCGCGGCCGGATACGGCGATCACGCACAGCGCATTGGGCAGCCCGGCTGCGGTGAGACTGGTTCCGTCTATGGGATCCACGGCGATATCAACCGAGGGTCCCCGCCCCGTACCGACCAGTTCGCCGTTGTACAGCATCGGTGCCGCGTCTTTCTCTCCTTCGCCGATGACAATCCGTCCGGCGATATCGACGGTGGAAAGGTAAGCGCGCAGTGCATCAACCGCCGCTGCGTCGGCAGCATTCTTATCGCCGCCGCCGATCCACCGTTGCGCACTGATCGCAGCCACTTCCGTAGCGTGTACAAGCTCCAGTGCGATGCCGCGGTCCAGGAGTAACGTGCTGCCGGACTTGATGTGCTGCTGCCGACCCGTGTCAGAACCACCGGTGGGCTGCGTGATCGCCGTCTGCCGCACTAGGCCGTGGCGCCCAACGGCTGCCAGGCCCGGGCTGCGCCGACAGTGTCAGCGCCGGCCTCAAAGAACAGCGCGATGGTGACAGCGCCGGGATCGAGCACACCCCGCGCGAGTTCCCCGACGTAGGTAGCCCTGCCGCGGGCGGCGATGAGACCGGCGGTGGACTCGGCGCCGGCCCGGGCAGCCAGGGCTGCTTCCAGGAGCGCCTCGCCCAGGGTGCTGCCGCGCTCGGCGGCCGCGGTGAGGGCAACAGTTGCCGGTTCCAGCGCGTCGATCATCGTGTTGTCACCGACACGGGCGCCGCCGAGTTTCTGGATGGTCGACAGGCCCGCGGCGATGCCTTGGGCGATGTCGATGACGGCTGCTGCGTCATTCTTGGTGCCTTTGGCGATGTCGCGGAACCACATCCCGAACAGTGGTCCGCTGGTGCCTCCGGTGGCCATGAAGCCGCGGCTTGCGGCCTGGAACACGGTGGTGAAGGTCGCTTCGGCGGCGGACGGCAAACCTGCCCGGGTGCGTTCCAGGGCGGAGGCGATGTTGGCGCCGAAGTCGCCATCACCGGCGAGCCGGTCCAGCTCTGTCAGGTAGGCCTGGGTCGAGTCGAATCGTTCGCTGAATGAGGTGATCCACGTCAGGGCAGCGGTGCCGTCGATGAGGTTGGTCATGGTGTTTCCTTTATTCGTTGTGTTTGTTACCAAGTGAGGGCCGCTGTGCGGACTGCGTCATCCCACAGGCTGACCAGTTCGTCGTCGGCAACGGTCAGGGTGACGGAGAGGCCGTGCATGTTCAGGGAAGACACATAGGTGCCGGCCAGGGAACGTGCGACGCTGATGCCGCGACCGTTGAGCAGGTTGTGTACGTGGCGGGCAGCAATGGACAGCTCGAGCGGGTAGGCCCCGCCGAGGCCGTTCACGATGGCAATCACCGACTGGCCGCGCTTGACCTGCAGACTGTTCACCAAAGGGGTGACGAGCTGCTCGACCAGGTCATCGGCAGGAGCGTAGGCGATGCGTCCGATGCCACGTTCGCCGTGGATGCCCACCCCGAATTCGACCTCATGCGGTTCGAGCTCAAACGCTGCAGTGGACTCTCCGGGATGTGCGCCTGCGTCCAGGGCGATCGCCAGGCTGCGTGAACGGGCTACGACGTCGCGGCCGCGTGTGACGATGGTGGATACGTCGGCACCCCGCTCTGCGAGGGCGCCGCATACCTTTTCGACGGTGACGACGGCGGCAGTGCCGCGGCGTCCGGGACCGTCGCTGCCGTTATCGGAGGCGAGGTCGTCGTCAACCAGGACCTGCTCTACAGGGACGCCGTCGTCATCGGCCAGTGAAGCGGCGATCTGGAAGTTGAGTACATCGCCGGTGTAGTTCTTTACGATCTGCACGACACCTGCACCGGTGTTGGCGAGTTTGGTGCCTGCGTGCACCTGGTCTGCGGTGGGGCTGGCGAACACGGCGCCGCAGACGGCGACGTCGAGCATGCCGCTTCCGACGAATCCGGCGTGCAGTGGCTCGTGGCCGGAGCCTCCGCCTGAGACAAGTCCGACCTTGCCGGGTGTCAGGATCTTGCGGGAGATCAGGTTGTGTTCGTTGTTGAACGTCACCAGATCCGGATACGTCAGGGCGAATCCGTCCAGGGCTTCGTCGATGACGCGGTGGGGGTTGTTGATGATGTGTCGGCGCACGGCTGTGGGCATGGAAGTACTCCGGTTCTGTTAATTAGGGACAGTGGAAAGAGGGATGAAAAGCGGGTCAGGAAGGAGGCTAGGAAAGTTCGCCGAATCCTTGGAGGACGAGTTCCTTCACTGCGTTCACGGCCTGGCTGGCATCGGGGCCGCTGGCATCGATCCGGATCCGGTCGTTCTTGCTTGCGCCGAGGGACAGCAGCCCGATCACACTGGATGCGTTCACCGGCCCCCGTCCGGAGGAGGTGTTTGTCAGCTCGATGTCGGCACTGAACTCTCCGGCCATCTGCACGACCAGCGATGCCGGGCGGGTGTGGAGGCCCATCGGATTGATCAGGCATTCCTCAGCGCTGACGACGGGGCTTCCCGGGTCGGTGTCTTCGGCGGATGAAGCGTCCTGACCGGTGGCGTTCTGTGTCTTCTTTGCGCTGAGGGCGTTGCTCGCTTCAGCGGCAATGTCGGCCAGCGAACCGCCGGCGGCGGCGGCGACCACGGCAGCTGTCGTTGCTTCGACGAAGGGGCCGTCGCTGATCACGACCTGGTGGGTGCTGCTGCGGATCTCCAAGGCCAGCGATGAGCTGAGGATCGCTGATCCCAGGTCGGTGATCACGAGCACGCCGTCCGTTGTGGCGAGGTCATCGATTGCGGACGCGATTGCAGTTGCATCGGTACCGAATCCACCGGCAGCACCGGCGGCGATACGGATGGGCGGCCGAGCGCCGTGAACCATTTGCAGTGCGAGGTCCATCGCCGCGTTTGCCAGCGCTTCACTGTGTGAGACGAGGACGATGCCGATCATCGTGCGGTCCCTTCCCCGACGGTGGCAGCCAGGGCAGCCACGAGGATCGCCGAGGAGGCGGCTCCTGGATCGATGTGGCCGGCGCTGCGTTCACCGAGATAGGACGCCCGGCCCTTGCGTGCAACGAGTGGTTCGGTGGAGTCCCGGCCGGTCGTCGCCGCTGTGGCGGCGGCAGCAATCGAATCATGCAGTCGCAGACCGTCAACCAGGGACTGGGAGAGTGCCGTGACGGCCGGTTCGAGGGCATCAATCATTGTCTTGTCGCCAACTGCCGCGTGACCGCGGGCGACGACCCCGTCCACACCGGCACGCAGTGCTTTCTCCAGTTCGGATGCGTTCAGTTGCTCGCCCGAGGGGCTGTTTCGGCCCATTTCAAGGAAGAAGGTGCCATACAGTGATCCGCTGGCTCCACCTACGCTCGAAACCAGGGTCATTCCGACGGCCTTTAGCAACTCCTGTACGGTTCCTGTCGCCCCGCCGTTGAGCTTGGCGACCACTGCGGCTGTGCCGCGGACCATGTTTGTCCCGTGGTCGGCATCTCCGATTGCCGAGTCCAGCTCGGTCAACCAGTCCGCCTGTGTGGTGATCTCCGACGCGAAGCGGTGCAGCCACTGCTGGATCGCGTCCATCGTGAGTGTTTCTGACATGTCAATCCTTCCAGCGGAGCGCGGGGGTGTTCACCGGTGCGTCCCATAGATCGAGAATTTCGTCGTCTGACGCGACCAGGGTCAGGGAGCAGCCGGCCATGTCGAGGCTGGTGACGTAATTTCCGACCAACGAGCGGGCTACCGTGATGTTGCGCTCGTTGAGTCGGTCGGAGACCTCGGCGAACATTGCGTAGAGCTCGATCAGGGGGGTTCCTCCGAGACCGGTCAGCAGGGCGATGACCGGTTTGCCGCCGAAGTCATAGTCGGTGGTGATCGACTCGACCAACGCGTGCGAAAGTTCCGCGGCCGACATCACCGGGACACGTTTGCGTCCGGGTTCGCCGTGGATACCGACGCCGAGTTCCATTTCGCCCTCGGGGAGGTCGAAGCTGGGTTTGCCTACGGCTGGAACGGTGCAGCTGGTGAGCGCTGCCCCCATTGACCGTCCCGTGTGTGCGGTTCGTTCGGCGAGCCCGTGTACCTTTTCAAGGGACCAGCCGCGGGCAGCTGCTGCGCCTGCAACTTTTTCCAGGATCAGCGTGGTGCCGACACCGCGTCGGCCTGCTGTCCAGGTGGAGTCCTCCACAGCGACGTCGTCGGCGACGATGACTGTGGCAATTTCGATTCCCTGCTCCTGGGCGAGTTCTGCTGCCATTTCAAAGTTGAGCAGGTCGCCGGTGTAGTTTTTGACCACGAAGAGCACACCGGAGCCGGTGTCCACCCGGGTCGCTGCGGCGAGGATCTGGTCCGGAGTAGGTGAGGTGAAGATTTCACCGGCGCAGGCTGCGTCCAGCATTCCGGCGCCGACGAACCCGCTGTGCAGCGGTTCGTGGCCCGAGCCGCCTCCGGAGACCAGTGCGACGCGTCCCTCCCGTGGTGCGGTGCTGAAGACGATGCGGTTTTCGAAGTCCACGGACAATTCACGGTGGGCTGCGGCGACACCGCGCAGTGCGTCCGCCAGCAGCGTCTGCGGGGAGTTGATCAGCTTGTTCATGCCCGGGACTCCTGTTCCGTCAGCGCTTCGGTGAGCGAGGTGCGGTCAGCCTGGGTGCGTGAGATGAGCCCGAACAACAATGCGGCGGCGACGCCCGCGGCAAGTTCGGCGATAACGTACACGGGCCACTGTTCCCAGTGGACGGTTCCGCCCATCAGGGACTGTACGAGCATCGGCCCGGTCGTCCTGGCGGGGTTGATTGAGGCACCGGTGACAGGAGCGACCGGGATGATTGCGGCGAAGACGATGAAGCCGATGACGATGCCGGCAAAGCCCGGTGCGGCCTTGCGGTGGATCACGCCGAACACCGTGAAGACCAGGATGAAAGTGCCGATGAACTCAGCAGTGAATGCCTGCCAGATGGGGATGTCACCGTATGCGGCCACTCCGAGGCCCAGCTCACTGGCCTTCTGGCCGAGCACTGCGATGATCGCGAAGGAGCCGGCTACGGCGCCCAGCACCTGGGCTCCGAGGTATCCCGGCACGTCGCGCCACGGGAACTTCCCTGTGGCCGCAAGCGCCACGGTCACTGCGGGGTTGATGTGGTTTCCCGAGATGTAGCCAAAGACGTAGACGGTGCCAATGACGACTGCACCAAACGACAGGGAGATGAAGCCCAGCTCCGAACCGGTGAACGGCTGGTCGCCGCGGGCGATGGCGAGGGCGGGGACGGATCCTACTCCGACGAATACGAGGAACGCGGTCCCCAGGAACTCTGCAGCGAGGCGCTGCCACATGCGGTTTTCGTCCATGACGAAAGTTCTCCTTTGAACGGTGGATGAAATTAGACGAAGAGTCGGATTCGACATTGTCGACTCGGATTCGATATTATCGAATCATGCCGTTTAGGTTCCCTGGTTGTCAAGGGGCTAAATTGACATGTCGAACGGAGAAGCCAACCGATGATGGGAGAGTGGGGCTGTGATCCAGTCAATTGACCGCGCGGCGAAGATCCTCGGGCTCCTCCAAGGCGCCAGACGCCTTGGAATCTCCGAACTGGCCGCCGCGCTGGAGCTTCCGCCTTCCACTGTCCATGGACTCGTGAAGTCCCTTCAGGCGCACGGTCTTGTCGCCCAGGAGAGCTCAGGAAACCGTTACGCACTTGGTCCGGCGCTGCTGAAACTTTCCAGCGTCTATCTCGACACGTTGGATGTCCGCTCCCGCGCCATGCGGTGGATGCATGAGTTGTCGCGGACGACCGGCTACGCGAGCCGGTTAGGTGTGAACCTTCTCGATGAGGTGTTGATCATTCACCACGACCGCCGCCCCGACGGCACCGAGCAAATGCCGGAAACAGGCCTCAACCTGCCCGCCCACGCCTCTGCCCTCGGGAAAGTGCTGCTCGCCTACAACCCTGAGCTCGAACATGACGTGCTCAGCAAGCCGCTGGCCGAATTCACCGGCGATACGATCACCGACCCTGCAGTCCTGCGTTCGCAGCTTGAGGAAGTGCGGAAAAATGCGCTCGGGCTGGAGTACGAGGAAGCAGTGATCGGCGAGGCGTCCGTCGCGGCCCCCGTCTACGGTGACAGCGGGAACGTCATTGCCGTGTTGTCGGTAGTAATCCCCGCCAACGAGTGGCCGGCAAGCGAAGCCACAGTCCGCGAACTCCGCGACGCCGCGTGGACAATTTCAAAGGAACTCGGGGCATCGGTCTGGTCCTCGCAAGTTGGCCGCTAGACCATACGCCAACCTGTCCGGGGGAGCCCTGAGCTTCTCATCTGCAGCAACGCGCTAGGATACAGGTAGGGCGCAACCCGCCCCAGCGTCTGCTCCAAGGCCCAGTTAGGACCGAGGGTGCGGCTGTCCACTGGGCCCCATGACAGCCCCACGGACATCATCCAGCTCCGAGACGTGCTGTCAGCGCCTGCTCTCGATCTACGCCGACGAATTCACACAGACAACGGGATTCGGCGAAGTGACGAGCACTCACTGCTACTGCCGTGCTTAAAGCGCCGATAATGGACCTTATGTAAAGCTGGTTGCCTGAGGCAACTTTTCGGGGCGGAAAAGATGCCCTCGAAGCCAGGATGTCCACGATTACCTTGGACATCCCAAATCGATAATGAGCGTCGAAGAGCCAGCAGTGTTTCTCTGCCCCAACTGCGCCAAAAGTGGTGTGGAGAACCACCCCGACCTAAAGAAAGAGCGAAAATGTCCACCGCCACCTCAACAATCACTGTCAGGGTCGAGGACCCGGCTTCACGAGACCGACATCTAGAGCGGGCCACTTCGCTGCTCCGTGAGAAAGCAACTGGTTACGGCATTCTCGTCACCAGGGTCGACTACACAACATTTACGATCGCCCTCAGCCCCGAAGTCGCTTACGGCCAAACCCGGGAAATCGATTTGTTGTGAAGAAGTCCTGATGCCGGTAGCGATTGGAGGCCGCGTCACGGCAACGCAAGAAGATGACCCCAAAGCAGAACAGCGATGCGATGACGCCGGAAAACATCCGCTGCTGATTTGGGCACGCCTCGACCCCGGGGACGTCGTGGCACTGCGAACGTCGGGGAATCGGGGCCTTGTCGGAACAGTGGAGCAGAGGACTAAGGATGGCCTCATTATTTGGATCAGGGATGACCTAAATGAAAGAAAACTCTTTCACTTTCGTGACTGCCAATCCGTCGTCTTGATCCCGCCTATTTCGCGCTGATAGTGGAGATTATGTAAGGCTGGTTGCCTAAGGCAACCAGCGCCAAGTTCTGAAGTCCTTGGAATGGCGTGTACACGCTGTCCTTGAGGCGCGACTCGCCCCCAAGGCTTCACCTTAACCTCGATCTTACCTAGGTGGCTGTGACCTCCGCCGCCGCCGCAACCGTAGGGTCCGGGGAACGTCCTCGAAGTTTCGGCGTAGGCGTCAACGCCCGTTATTTCGAGGACATCCGGCACGGGCCGGGCCCTCTGCCGCGGATCCGCGAATAATTCCCTCGGCACGGTCCTGTGACTGTTCTTCGAGGAGGGCGGCTAACGCACAACTCGCACGGCGGCTGCAGCGGTATGCATCCCTTGGGCTATGAGTAAGATTTCCAAGAGGAGATGGGGCGGACCCAAGGCGCGCGCATCTGAACGTGTATTGAGGAAGGAAAAGCTGCCATGAGCCATTCCCATTTTGAGAGGTTCCTCGTCCAGGCCGTCAGTGAAGAACGGGACTCTGAGTCAGGCCTTAGCCATGACGAGCTCTACGGCGTTTACACCAGCTGGTGTCTGCTGAACAAGCAAGACCCGCAAGCGCCCGAGGCCCTTTGGGAGGCGCTGAAAGCCCATCGTATTCAACCTGCGCACAACCATTTGGTGATGAAAGGGCCGGCAGCAGCCGACTACATCCTTGCAAGCGCGCCCGATATCGTCTGAACGGTGAACCAAACGCATCATGGACAGGCAATGCTCGGCGAGTCGCGTCGGCAGTCCTTTCCCCGCCGTCCCGTGCCACACGAAACGTCCTGGCTCCTTACGCCAGGGACAACACAAATGAGAGCACGAAACCAGCCGCCGTGCTCAAGGCCACTGCCGGTCCACCATGCTCGAACGCCTCCGGCATCAGAGTGTCAGCCAGAGCGGCGATCACCGCACCGGCCGCGAAGGCCAGCGGCAACGAGATAGTCTCCGGGCTGCTGCCGGAGAGCGGGCCGGCACCGACCACTACGGCGATGACCAGCACCACCGAGCACAGACCCCAGAGCCCGATGATGGCGGACGTGGACATGCCTTGGCTGCGCATTGAGGCCGCTCCGACCAAGGCCTCGGGCAGGTTGGAGACGAAGATCGCGGCGAGCAGCGCCAAACCGCCGGTACCCTCGCCCAGCGCGACACCGAGCGCGAGATTCTCCGGCACTCCATCAAGCGTGGCGGCTGCCAGCAGAGCCAGACCCGCCGCACCCCGGGTGGAGGCCGCCGACGGCGCCCGCCCCGTGGCGGCGGCGTCAGTGTCCAGCTTGGGACTGCCCCGGTATTCATCCGCGGGAACCGGGCGCGAACCGGCTTGTGCCCAGCGGTCGAGTAGCGCGCTCAAGACCGTGAACACCACGGCACCGATGAAAAAACCGGTCGCTGCGAGCCAAATCCCGCCGCGCTCGAAGGCATCCTGGAATAACTCGAAAGTCAGGGCGGTAATCAGGGCACCCGCCGCGAAGGACAAAATCATAGCCAGAACGCGCTTAGGCAACTCGAAACGCACACCCACGAAGGCCCCCAGCAACAAGGCGCTGGAAGTCACGACACCGAAGAGCAGCGACATGCCCACATCCACATTATGGATGGCTGCCGGAATCGAAGACAACAACAAACAACCTGCGGATAGGACTTTCTCGTGTAGTTGGCGCCTCACGACGCACCACACCGCGCCTCGGCACAGCCTCAGCGGGTCAGCGGATGTGTCTTGGGTGCGGTGCCAGCGCCGGGTACACGGCCGACGTTCACGCTGTCAGGCCGATATTGCCGGTGTAGCTGGCCGGTTCCACCGTTTTTCTTGACGACCGCGGCGCCGAAGCCGCCCGATGACGAGCCACGCTTCGGACCAAACCCTTACGGGCTGGTCCACCTGTCGCCCCGGCCCGGGATGCGCGGCAAAACCGACGCCGGCAGGGGTGTCGCCGATCGGCACTTCTCCCCGGGATTCCGGTGATTTTAAACGCCGATAATCGACGTTACGTAACGTAAGCAGGCTTATAGTTGCAGACGACTCACTCAACGGACAATGTGTAGCGCCGTAGCCGGCGGCCGGGCTGACGCGCACTGGCAATGACTTCCCGGACCGTGAGGACCTTCCTCGGGCTCATCCACCCTTGCGAGGGTTTGTGTATGGCGTAGCCGCCACCGATCGTGACCGCGGCATGCTGCACTGTTCCATGCGCCGAACGCCAGACGAGGACGGTACCAGGCTCCTTGTCTGTTCCGCCTGGAACAGCCACAGTGGACAACCAATCCTCAAAGGGTTCCTGGAGCATCCAGGTATCGGCCGCGCCTGCTACTCCGGCGGCTGCCATTACTGTTCCAAAACAATTCGGTCCGCTGGAGTGTGGGAATGTTCCGACCAGGGCTCTGGCTCCCGGCAATATTGTGTGGGCCGCTTCCGAGAGCCTCTCAGGGATCTCAGAATGCCTACTGGGACGCCGGCCGTGACGAAGGTAGTCGCCAACGACTTGCTCCTCGTGTCCCTTCAACAAGGACGGCCACCACACGAAACGATGCCCGTCACCCTGCCTGGCAACCTTTTCCCGAACACCAGACGGAGAGCTTCGAACGGCAGGCGTGAGTGCACGTGCAAGCTAACCTGCCGACGAATCAAATCAGACCGGACGGAGCGCCCCAAGGGATCGAACTCCTCTTCGCTGAGAAGGACACAGGCCAGACCCTGGGGAACGCTGTAAATTTCGAAGGTATCCCTGAGTTCTGCAGGGAGCTTGCCAAGCAACGGATTTACCCCAAAGTTGTCCGCGGCGTCCTTCGGGACTATGAACGGCTGGCGCTCCGGAGTGAACCACGCAACCTGCCGCGCCAACAGCTGAGGGCTGATTTCGATCCTAGTGAGTGCACTAATCGCTGCCTTTCGCGCCGAAATTAACTCGACCCATTCGAGCTACAAGCAAGTCTCCAACATTAGTTCTCCAATGGTGCTCTGTCACAGGTGGAGGGTCTCTGAGCAGGCTACTCAAACGTCGCTTAAACTGATGTAAAGCGACGTCTTGCGCTATATCTATCTGGCGCCCAAGTGGCGGCCGATTGTTAGCTTGCGGAAGCCTGTCAGGCTCATTTGTGCCGGCCTGGCGGGGTAGAACCGTCCAGGTGCTATATGTGCTGAAGGGTTTGGCCTGTGCCGTGGGCGCCGATTGCCGTGATGGCGTAGTTGGCGATGTGCAGTAGGTCTTCTTTGGGGGCACCGTCGCGGGCTTGCTGGCTCATTCCCTGCAGCGTTGCGCCGACGAAAGATGCCATTGCGTGAGTGTCCGTGTCCTGGGCAATGATGCCGGTGTCGCGATCACGGGTCAGCGCTTCGGCCATGGCGAGGATGTTGTCGTTTCGCATTTTGGACAGTCGTTCTGCTACGTGGCGGTTCGCGGCCGTTACTGCGACGGCCGAGCTGATCACTAGACACCCTCCCGGGAACGTTGATGAGGGGTAGTGGTCAGCGGCCTCGATGAGGAGCCGCCGCATGAGTTCAAGCCCGGAGTCTTCTTCGTTGAAGGCGACGGACATGAAGCTGCCATGGGTGGCGTTGTAGTGGTCAACAACGGAAAAGAAGAGATCCTCTTTTGATCCGAAAGCCTTGTAGAGGCTCGGCGGATTGATCCCCATCGCCTTGGTGAGCTCTGCGAGGGAAGCACCCTCGTAGCCGCTGTCCCAGAAGACCAGCGTCGCCGATTCCAGAGCCTCTTCGATGTTGAATTTTCGTCCCTGTCCTGCTTTTCCCGACACCATCGTCCTTTCGTTGATAACTCTCGTAGAGCCCCCAACGCCGGAAGTATATTCCAGTCTCATGTGCGAGAGCCCGTGCTCTCTGTGGTTACCCCCACATGAAAGATTCTGAAATCTTTCTTGTAGTGATCGCTATCCGTATGGAAGTATCTCACTCATGACCGAAACATACAAAGATCACATTGCCGTTGTTACCGGAGCCAGCCGCGGGATCGGCGCAGCAATCTCCACACGACTAGCCGCCGCGGGGTGGACCGTCGCGGTTCACTACGGACGGGACCAGGACGCCGCAGCCTCGGTAGTGGCCTCCATCGAGGCCGCGGGCGGGAAGGCTTTCCCGTTCCGGGCTGACCTCGCTGCGGATACCGCGGCCGAGGACTTCTGGGCCTCCTTCGACAAAGCCGCAGCAGGCGCGGGTGTCCTTGGCCAGCCCATCCACGTTCTGGTCAACAATGCCGGCGTGACTCTCCGTGGACCCATCGAAGACTTCAGCCGCGAGGACTTCCTTACCCAGCAGGCCATCAACGTCAACGCCCCATACTTCATCGTCAAGGAAGGCCTCTCGCGCATCCCGGACGGAGGACGCATCGTAAACATCTCCTCAGGTGTCACCCGGATCGCGTTCCCGGAGATCATTGGCTACGCCCTGACCAAGGGCGCCATCGAGGCCTTCACCTTGACTCTGGCCAAACACCTTGGCCCCCGGGAGATCACCGTTAACTCCGTGGCCCCTGGAGTTGTGGACACCGACATCAACGCCGGATGGCTTCGCGGCAATGAGGAAGCACAGGCCGGTGTCGCCTCCAGCAGCGCCCTTGGCCGGGTCGGGCAGCCAGATGACATCGCCAGCATCGTGGCGTTCCTCGCATCCGATGAAGCCCGGTGGGTTACCGGACAGAAGATCGACGCCACCGGCGGAACCAACATCTAGACCTGCACCAACCCAACCCAGGGCACCAAAAGTGCCTGAACGCATCGCATCACATCCAGGGGGAATCATGAACCGTGCCCGAATCCGCGGCATTGACCATTTCGGTCTCACCATCGGATCGCTTGATCAGGCCATCCACGATCTAACGAACGCCCTCGGCGGCGAGCTCTGCTATCTGGAAGGACCGATCACCGATCGGGAGCCTGGATGGATGGCAGCGAAGCTGGGGGCCCGCGGTACTTGCACGTTGAGGGTCGCTGCCATGAATGTTCTCGGCACCAACCTCGAACTTTTCGAGTACGCCGGCGCCGAGCGCCGCTCCTGGGACACTCCCCCGGGAGCGGCAGGCAGCTTTTTCCTCATTCTCCAGACCCCGACGCCTGAACGCATCATTTCCAGGCTGTACAACGAGAACGCCATCGTGCGTCCCCTCGATCAGCCCGCCCGCAACTTCGAAGTGATGTTGCCCTCCGGCATCCACCTGGCCGTACACCACGCCGCGGAACATCGGCTCATCGGGGCGGTGGCGTTGAACCGGCACGACTTTTCCGCCGCTCAGCGCGAGCTCACCTCAACGCTGGGCTTCAGCGAGGCAGAACCACTGACCGCGTTCGGGGCTACCGGGGTCGTTCTCTCCGGCGACCAGGGCTTGCCCTTGGCGGTCCTCCACGGCCACTCGCCGGCGCTGCGCCCGGCGAACAGTGACCTGGGCGGCCACCATGTCGCCTTCCACGCAGACGACGTGGACGCGTCCATTGAGTCCTTGAGGAACGTCAGGGGATACTCTTCCCGCGGGGAGCCTGAAACCATCACTGCCGGGCCCATCGCCGGGGACCGGTGGGTCTATCTCGATTCTCCTTTCGGTCTGCAGCTCGAAATCATCAATATGCCCGACGGCGCCCTCCCGTATGAAAAGGACGCCGCCGCACGGCGGACTGCCATCGCGATCGGAGCGTTCGTTTGAGTCTCGTCGCGTCCCGCCGCACCATGTTCAGTGCCGGGGGTGCCCTGATGGGTGCCATGGCACTGAGTGGCGTTCCCTCCCGCGCCCTGCCTGCTGAGGCGGAAGCCAGTACCTCGCCCTACCGGGTGATCACCTCGGCCTCGGAGCAGTTCGAGGATCTGCAGCAGGGGACAAACCTGAGGTGGAGGGGCAATGCCCAGCGCATCGCCTTCCCGCGGACCGCCGCCGAAGTGGCAGAGGAGCTTCGCGCAGCCCTCCGGTTGGGGCTGCACCCCTCGGCCCGCAGCGGAGGGCATTGCTACGAAGACTTCGTTTCCAACGCTGACGTGAAATCCATTATCGATCTCACAGCGATGGACCAGGTCCGGTGGGATCCTTCGATGAACGCCTTTGAGGTAGGTGCCGGAGCCCAGTTGGGCCTGGTCTACCAGCTGCTCTACAAGCAGTGGGGCGTCTACGTCCCCGCGGGGAACTGCCCCACAGTCGCGGCCGGCGGCCACATCGCTGGCGGCGGCTACGGATCCATGAACCGCCGCGACGGTCTCGTCGTGGATCACCTGGTCGCTGTCGAAGCGGTCCACGTCCGCAAGGACGGATCCGTCACCGTCAGCCGGGGCACCCGGGATCCCCGGGACCAGCACCACGAGCTGTGGTGGGCCTACACCGGAGGCGGAGGAGGAAACTTCGGCATCGCCACGCGCTACTGGCTTCGCTCCCCCGGCGCGACGGGAGACCGCCCCGAAAAAGCCCTTCCCGCACCACCCCGGCATGTTTGGCTCAGCACAGTCTCATGGGACTGGGCCAGCATCGATGAAGCCTCGTTCACCCGCCTGCTGAACAACCACGGACAGTGGCACGAAGCCCACTCAACGCCCGGGACACCGGAGGTGAGCCTCTTCGCCCAACTGAAAACCTGGCATCGCTCCAACGGCTCCATCACCATGGACACCATCGTCGACGCCGGAACACCCGATGCCGAAGGAGTCCTGGACCGGTACCTCTCGGCCATCTCCGCCGAGATCCCTGCCGCGAAAGTCACCCAGCGCCGCCTCGTGCCGTGGCTGCAGGCCACCCAATGGACCGGGTTCACCGGACCTGACTCAACACGCCGGTTCAAGGGAAAGTCCGCCTACCTGCGCCAGAACTACACCCCGGAAGCGATCGCCGCCGCATATCGGGGCCTGAATGACCCCACGATCACCAACCCGGGGGCGCTGCTCATGATCGCCTCCTACGGCGGGGCGGTGAACTCCACCGCTTCGAACGCCACCGCTGTCCCGCAACGCGACTCCATCATCAAGTTCCAGGTCGTCTCCATCTGGGACAACCCGGCGGATGACCAGGCAAACGTTGACTGGACCCGCAACACCTACAAAGGCATGTTTGCCTCCTCCGGTGGTGTCCCTTCCCTGAACTCCACGGCCGACGGCGCCTTCGTGAACTACGCCGACACGGACCTGGACGACAGCACCTGGAACACCTCTGGCCTGACCTCGTTCGACCTCTATTACAAGGACAATCTGCCCCGCCTCAAGCGCGCCCGCGCCACCTACGACCCGAAGGGAGTGTTCTCCCATGCCCAAAGCATCCCTCTTGCATGAACCGACCAGCACACTTCCTACGACCAGGCGTCGACTCGATGCGCTGACGGGACTCCGTTTCTACGCCGCCCTGCTCGTTTTTGCCTTCCACATCAGCCTGAGCCGGTTCTTCATCGGCGACGCACCCGCGGTTGAACCGCTGCAGTTCATCCTCAAAAATGGTGGCTGGTTCGGTGTGACGTTCTTCTTCATCCTTTCCGGCTTCGTCCTGATGTGGTCAGCCCGCGCCGGGGACACCCCCGGACGGTTCATCTGGCGAAGGGGCGCCAAGATCGTCCCCAACCACGTGGTGACCTTCTTTATCGCCCTCGCCATCGGCGGCCTCGGAGCTGCCACGGCCGGCGAGGCAGCAGCGAACCTCTTCCTGGTACATGCCTGGATCCCGGCCGACACAGCCTTCTTCAGCATCAACCACCCCAGCTGGTCACTTTCGGCCGAGCTGTTCTTCTACCTCGCCTTCCCGTTCGTCCTGCCCCTCGTGAACCGGATCCCCCGCCGAAGGCTTCTCCCCATCGGAGCCGGACTGATCGGATTGATCACGATCGCTCCCTTGGTCGCCGGGTTCCTTCCTCAAGGAGAAGTGTTCGGACCCGGCCACCTGCAGTCACCGCTGTATGGGGCGTCCATCCCACAAATCTGGGCCGTGTACGCACTGCCGCCGGTCAGGTTCCTGGAATTTGCCCTGGGCATGCTCGCAGCCCGGGCCGTCAACGAAAAGGTTCTGCCTTCAATCCCACTGGGACCGGCCACCCTGGTCGCCGTCATCGGCTACGTCCTCAGCCTGTTCCTGCCGATCGCCTGGCAAATGGACGCTGCCTACGTCCTCCCCGTGCTGGTGCTCGTCACAGCGGCGGCGCAGGACAAAGCCCCACCACGGATCTTCGCCTCGCGCACAGCCGTGCGCCTGGGAGAGCTGTCCTTCGCGTTCTACATGGTGCACGACATCGTCCTGACCGCCACACGAACCGTCGTCGGACCGGAACCACTGCAACCCCTCGCCGCCACCGGTGTAGTCCTGGCCGCCTTCGCCGTCAGCCTTGGCGCCGCCTACCTGCTGTGGCGGCTGGTTGAAGTACCGGCCAACAATGCCCTGCGATCCCGCAATCCTTTCCCCGCACGACTCAAAATTTCTCGAGAGGCCTGAAATGACCACCATCAACCGCGCATGGACCGTCTCTGCCCAGCAGGACGTGCAGTACCGCGTCGAAACCACCTTCGATATCCTCGACCCCGCGAATCCGACCCTTGTCGATGGCGAACACGGCTCACGCCGGCTCATCGTCACCGACACCATTGTCAATGACCTCTACGGTGACAAGATCCGGGACTACGCGGCCGCCAATCTCTCCGAGTACCGCATCCTGGTTCTGCCCCACGGTGAGACGAACAAACGCTGGACGGCAGTCGAAACCGTCCTGGAAGCCATCGAGGCCTTCAAACTCGATCGCCGGCGTGAACCCGTCATCGCCATCGGCGGCGGAGTGCTGACCGACATCGTGGGCTTCGCCTGCAGCATCTACCGCAGGAACACCCCTTTCGTCCGGGTCCCCACAACCCTCATCGGGATAGTCGATGCAAGTGTCGGAGTGAAAACCGGGGTGAACTTCCACTCCGGAAAAAACAAAATTGGCACCTACTTCGCAGCCTCGCGCAGCCTCCTGGACACTTCATTCCTGACCTCCCTGAATCAGCGTCACGTCTCCAACGGACTCGCGGAGATCCTCAAGATCGCCCTGGTCAAAGACAACGAACTGTTCTCGCTGCTCGAAGAACACGGTGCATCCGCCTTGGCCCGTCGTTTCCAGCAGCACACGGAAGCTGAACAGCAGATCATCGACAGGGCCATCGCCGGCATGCTCGAAGAACTCGAACCCAACCTGTGGGAGCAGACACTGGAACGGCTGGTCGACTACGGTCACACCTTCTCCCCCACCGTGGAAATGACCGCCCTTCCCGAGCTTCTCCACGGCGAAGCAGTCTGCCTGGACATGGCGCTCACGACCGCCATCAGCGTGCACCGCGGACTGGTCGCAGAAGGCGAAGCGACCCGAATTTTCGCCGTCATGCGCGCACTCGGGCTCCCCGTCGTCCACCCGTCCATGACACTGGATGTCCTGGTCACAGCCCTCGTCGACACCACCCGTCACCGCAACGGGCTCCAGCGCCTGCCTCTGCCCACCGGCATCGGAAAAGCCGTGTTCGTGAACGACCTCACCCCGGCCGACATCGAAGCAGCTCTGGGTATCCTCGCCGACGTCGCGGTCCTGGAAAAGGCGGCAGCATGAGCGTTCTCACCAAATTCCCACCCAAGCCCAGGACACCCCATGGCCATGCAACAGTCCTCGGCGTCCACGGGGCAGAAGGCACAACCGGATGGAAAGCCTTCTACACCCGCCGCGAACTTGAATCCGCCACAGAGGCCATCGAATGGGCGACCCTGCCTTCGGGAGCCGTCAGCGGTGAACACCTCCACTCCCGAACCGAGGAGATCTACCTGATCCTGAACGGGACCGGGGAGTTCTTCCTCAACGGGCAACCACACCCCGTCCGCCCGGGGACACTGGCACTGACGACACCAGGGAATACCCACGGTCTTCGGAACACCGGGCACTCGACCCTGAACTGGTGGGTCATCGAGACCCTCACGCCCCACACCCAAACCGTTCTCGAAGGCACCACCCACACAGAGAGCTCACCGATGCCAGCACAGATCCACGACCTCAACACCACCCCCCGTGTCGAAACCCACGGCGCCTTCGACGGACCCCTGGCCAGTATTGAACGCCATACCCTCGCCACCGGGCAGACCCTCAATCTCGGAAAGGAAGGCACCGAGATCGCAGGTTTCCTGAACAAAGGCACGGCGACACTGTCCTTCGCTGGGTCCACTGCGGACATTGAAGCACCGACATCGTTCCTCGTTCCGAACGGTTCCCCCGCGACCCTCACCACGGCCTCCGACGTCGAACTGTTCACCGTCGAGCTCAGGACCCCGGCGCCATGATCATCAGCACCCTGGACCGTGGAGACTACTGGAACTGCCTGATTCGCCGCGGCATGCTTCACAGCGAAACCGAAGCGATCGAACACTGGACCCTTGCCCCGGAGCAAGTTCTGAACTTCGGGGAACAAGGGGTGCACGAAGCCCTGGTTGTGCTCTCCGGTGAGGCCGAAATACAAGGACAACCCCTGGCAGCCGGATCACTCCTTCTGGCGCCGGCCCATGAGCTCAGCATTCTGAGAGCTGTCTCCGAAACAGCTGTGCTGAGTATCCGGACTTACCCTGAGACGGTCACCCAACACCTACCGGCACGGGTCCCGGAACTTCCGGAAAGTGAACGTGCCATTTGAGACGCGGGGGGTAGAGCCTTTCACCGCATGGGCCCTACCCCTCGCACTCTTCTTTGCCGTTACCGTCGAAATGGCCCCCGCAGGAGCCGTCGAACACATCTCGGCTGCCTTCGATGCAGACATCGGGGCAGCTGCTGCAGGGTCCAGCCTTTACGCCCTCAGTACAGCGGTATTGGCCCTGCCGCTTGCCAGCTTCGCTCAACGCTTCGACCTGCGGAAAGCAACCATCCTTGCCGGCGCCATTTTCGCAGTCCTCGGCCTGGCAACCAGTGCCGCACCAGACATATCCTCCTACCTGGTTCTCCGATCAATCCACGGAGCCGCCCACGGCGCATTCTTCCCCTTGGTCCTTGCCCTGGCCGCCGCGGCCGCGCCCAACAACACAGGCAAAGCGGTCGCGAGAGTACTCCTGGGGAACGGGTGTGCCCTCGCCATCGGTGTTCCAGCATCAGAAGCGCTCGGATCCATAGATTGGCGCATCCCCATCGCGCTGGCATCCTGCGGAGTCTTCGCCTCCGTGCTCTTTGCCCCTCACCCGGCGCCGAGAAATCAGCCGACCGAGACTGCCGAGACCCGCAGTCTCCAAGGCGGAATCGTGGCCATCGCAGTCATCTTCGCTTTGGCCTTGGCCGGCCACTTCTCCTACTACACGTTCCTGGCGCCCCTGGCGACCAATGAGGCCGTCCAACCGTCCCTCGTCCTCGCCGTATATGGAGGTGCCGTCATCATCGCGACCGCACTTTCAGGCCGCCTTGCCGGGAAGCGCCGCCTGCAGCGCGCCGTGATCGTTCTGGTCGCAGAAGGGGTCGTTCTCCTTGTCACCGCCCTCCTGCCCGGCCCAGCAATCCTGCTCGTGACCGCGACATTGGCTGGAAGCTGCTTCGGATTACTCCCTACCCTGATGCAATCAGAAATTCTCGATCGATCCCTGGGAAAACAGACGGTCGCATCCGGAGCTGCAGTCGTTGCCTTCAACGCAGGAATTGCTGCCGGGTCGGCAGGAGGGGCAACGTTGGTCGATGTTTCCGTTCAGGCACCTGCCCTCATCGGAGCTGGCCTTCTCGCCCTCTCTGCCATCGCCTTGACCTTGGTTCACACAAGGACAGCACGACGTCTGAAAGCGGGTTCCTTCGCCGATGCGAGAATCGGCTGATCAATCCTTGGCAACGTGTATCCCCGGAGAACCGCTTCCAGGAGTCCTCCGGTTTTGAGTTGCCAGCCTGCGCGATACATAAGGTCATTATCGGCCTTTGAAAGCGGTCGGGGGAGCGCCCTAAATGGGGTTGTTTGGGACAGGCGGCTTGGGCACGCTCCCACATCGCATCCTCGTGGGAGCCAGAATTTGGCGGCTCAAAAACGTTAGGCACTTTTCTGCAGGCGATGAGTCTGTCGGTCCCGGCAGCCCATAAATCCCCCAAAGCTTCGCTATCAAGCGATAAGCCCGGCCTGGGTGCGTTCGCGGATCAGCGCAGCTTCGTATTCGGCCATCAGAGCGAACATGCCAAAGACGAGTTTGCCGTGCGCAGTGGTGGTGCCCACCATCCCGTTGGTCAATGACTGCACCCCGACTTCACGGCCGTCAAGGGTGGTGACGATGTCGATGAGGTCGCGCAGGTTTCGTCCGAGCCGGTCGATTTTCCAGACCACCAAGGTGTCTCCCGGGCGCAGATCATTCAGGCATAGGCTCCATTGGGGGCGGTCGGCCTTGGTCCCGGTCGCGGTGTCTTTGTAGATCTTCAGGCAGCCTTCGGAGTTCAGAGCGTCAAGCTGCAACTGGGGATCCTGGTCGGCGCTACTTACTCGGGACCCTGCCAACGTCTGTTCAGGTCCTACTCAATATCGTCTTAGTATCCGCGAAGATCCTCGGCTTCGGTGTCGGTGAGTGATCGAAGGATTTCTGGAGCTTTTCGGCCTGCATCATCAAGTCGAACGCGATGGATTCCAGGTCCTCTGCGGCGTCGTAGAGCTTTACGAGGGACTCCTTTCTTCCCGCCTGGATAGTCTTCCATCGCTAATCGGTGCAGGGCTAAGGCTGCGCGTTCGTTTGCTTTGCCGCTACGACGCCGGGAGCAACCGTGGCGTCTGAGCCGGAACGATGTTTGCCGGGGTGTTTTCCGCCGCGATGTCCCTCATTCGTGTCACGTACGGGTGCCATGGCCGATTCTTCGGACCGGCAAAGACCAGTCGGCGTTCCAGTTTGGGCTCGAGATCAACCATCATGAGGCTCTCAGGGAGCATACTTGCAGCCAACGACGGCATTATTGCCACGCCGAGGTTGCTTTCGACCATGCTGAGCAGGGTTGACACTTCCCGCACCCGTTGCGAGGGGTGGAACCGGACGCCGCTCATCTTGTGAATCTTCTTGATCTGAGGCTCGCAACCGCTTGACGATACCAGCAGGGGATCCTCGACGAGCTCGGCAAGCTCAATACTTCTTAACGCGCTGAACGGATGGTCCGTGCGGAGGACGGCCTGAAAGTAGTCCCTGATCAGCTCGACACTTCCCGAAGCCGTCGCTTCCGGGTCAACCAAGACGGCGCAGTCCACCGCGCCGGTTTCAAGCCATTCGTCCAGCTCATCGTCGCCGCCCTCCAGGATTCGGATATCGATATCGGGAAGAACTTCGTGCCACAGCGACAGCAGGCGTGGAACCAGCCGATGAGAAGCGGTGGGGGACGCTGCCACGCGAACTGCCCCTCTGAGCTTCTTACCCTGATAACTGTCGATGAGGCTGTTGACCGCGCGGGCGGCGGATAGGGCCGCACGTGCATGCGGAAGGATCATGCGTCCGATGCCCGTCGGCTCTATCTTCGGCGAGCGATTGATCAAGGTTGCGCCGACAGAACGCTCCATGGCTGCCAGTGTGTGGGAAACCGCTGATTGACTCATCAGAAGCTCGTCCGCGGCGGCACCGAATCCGCCTTGCTCAACCACAGCTACGAATGCGGCCAGCTGCTTCAATGTTGCGCTCATGAGTTTCCTTCATGCAGTCATCTAGTTTATGTATTTGTTTCATCATGCGGCATGGCGAAGTCTTGAAGCAACAGCCAAGGAGGCTTCCATGACCGATCACGCGTCACTTGGAACATCACCACGCGGTCTGCCGATAGGCGTTCAATATGTCGCAGCGGCGGGTGTCTGGGGAGCCAGCTTCTTGTTCATCAAAGTAGCGGTAGGCGGAATGTCGCCGGCCCAAGTAGTTCTCGGACGGCTGTTGGGCGGCGCCATCGTTCTCGCGCTGATCATGCTCTTCACCAAACGTCGCTGGCCCCGCGGCCTGAAGGTTTGGCTGCATCTGACAGCAATCGGTGTCCTCATGTGCGTGGCGCCCTTCCTCCTGTTCTCCTGGGCGGCGCAGTACCTTCCGTCCGGGCTGTCGAGCATCTACAACGCGACGACGCCCATTGCTACGATGCTCATCGCGTTGGCTGTCCTTCCGGAAGAACGCCTGACCCGATTGAAAATGACCGCGATGTTCGCCGCCGCCGGCGGCATCATTCTGGTCGTAGCCCCCTGGCAGATGTTCGCACAAGTGCAGTCGTCCCAGTTCCTCCTCGCGCAGGCCGCCTGTCTCGGCGCAACAACCTGCTACGGCCTTGGTTTCACGTACACCCGCCGATTCTTCCGCGGTCATGACTTCGACTCGACGACAGTTGCTTCCAGCCAAATCTGTATGGGTGCGTTGGTGATGTTTGCACTCACCCCCTTCATCGGTCTGGGCCCGGTGAACCTGACGCCACCGACTCTCATCAGCATTCTCGTTCTGGGCGCCGTCGGAACCGGGATCGCCTACATCTGGTACACGAACGTGATCAACGCCTGGGGCGCGACAGCGGCGTCCACGGTTACTTATCTCACTCCGATCGGAGGAGTGCTTCTCGGAATCCTGGTTCTCGGGGAGGTCATTCATTGGAACGAAGTTGTCGGCGGCGCGGTAGTGATCCTGTCGATCCTCATCAGTCAGGGTCGGATCAAGGTGAGCGTCCCAAATTCGTGGACCGGAACTCGTCGCGAACTCCTCAGCAGGTCAGAAGGGCAAACTCAAAGCGTGTCCGAAACTGCAGTCAGCAATGGCCGTCTCTGAAATGCCGCGCCACGAGAAACGGTCAAGAAACGTCCCTAAGCATCAGCCTGGTCAGGAGAGGTACGAGATCCCATGTCACTAATCGTCTCGTTCGTAGGTTTCGCTGCGACATTCGCCGTCATTGGCAGGTTCTCCGTTCCAGCGCGCGAGCGGCTTCGGATCCGGAACTGGGGAATCAAGCTCATATTCGGTAGCTTCGTGCAGGGACTGTTCCTATGCCTGGGGTGGTCCCCCATGAATCTTCGGTTCGCCGGACCACGCACCTGCAGAACTCCCAAAGAAACTCATTCCTTGGCACGAATCCGCCGGGTCTTGCTTGCAGCGGATACCGACGGCAATCACGGGCGCCTGCGATGAACCTTCCCCGACCGTACTGGTTCCTTTGGACCGGCCAGATACTGAACCGTATCGGCATCCTGTCACCAGCATTCCTGGTCATTTACATGCAGGACAGCAACATTCTTACCACCGACCATACCGCTGTGTTCGTCGGCCTATTCGGCGCAGGTGTTCTCATTGCGGGCCTGATCGGAGGTGTCATCGCCGACGCCGTCGGTCCACGGCGTGTAATACTCTGCGCTCAGCCTGTAGCCATCGGCACCGCGCTGCTCTACCTGCTTGTTCAGGATCCCACCCTAGTCGGGGTGCTCGCCTTCATCACGGGCTTCCTGTCGACGGTGGACCGTCCGGCCGGGGCCGGTCTCATCTCCAACATGGTGACTCAGGATGAATTTTCCCGCGCCTACAGCCTGTACCTGATGGGCTTCAACGTCGGAATGACTCTGAGCCCGGTCCTGGCCGGAGTCCTGCTCGAGGTATTCCCGCAAGGGATATTTCTTGTTTGGGCCGGCTCGAGCCTCTGTTATGCCTTGTTCGCCCGGGCGCTACCGCAAGATCTCCCCATCCGTCGCGACGGGGGCGTCACGCTGTCGCCTAGGGGCATCGCGAAGGGAATCATTGCCCCATACCGTTCGCCTGTATTGCTCGGATTCCTGGTTCTGTGCTTCCTTTTGGCGAGCGTCTACTTACAGGTCAATTCGAGTCTGCCGCTGCATATGCGCGCCGAAGGTCTGACGTCAGTCGGGATCGGCATAGTGCTGGCGATCAACGCCGTACTGTCCATCGCGCTGCTGCCGTTGGTTCCACGGTTGGTCGGCAAATGGTCCGACGAGTCTCCCCTCGCCCTTGCCGCCTTGCTGCTGGGAGTCGGGTTCGGCCTCAATGCCTTGGCCAATGACATGGTCACCTTCGCCTCTGCCCTGTTCATCTGGACGCTTGGCGAGGTTCTCTGGGCCCCCATGTCGGCAACTTTCCTGGCGAAACGAGCCCCCGACGGTCAGATGGGCAGCTACCAGGGATCGTTCTTCTTCGCCTGGAATGCCGCATTCATGGTCGGTGGCCCGCTCGGAATAGTCGTGGCGGACAGCCTTGGCTACCCAGTGCTCTGGACTGCGACGTTCGTCGTCGGAGTCGCGGGGGCGATCGGCTTCAAACTTCTCGTGAAAATACCAAACTTCAATGCCGTACCGGACGAGGCGAAAATCTGATCCCAGATCCGGGACACAGACTTAATAAGGGGAAAACAAACAGTGACTCTGGCCACCACGACCTCAATCACGCAGGCCCTGCAACAGCAGCGCGCAAACACGTCGGTCATCACCGATTCATTTCTGCGCAAATCACAAGAAGGGCTTAAGAACCGGCGTCAGCTCTGCGAGCACCCTGAAGACGCGGCCGACGCCGTTTTCAAAGACATTCTCGATCAGTCGCAGGATACATATTTTGGGCGAAAACACGGGCTGTCGTCGGTGCACTCGATTGAGGATTGGAAAAAGGCCGTCCCGATCCTCTGCTATCCCGACTACGTACCCTACATTGACAAAATCGTCGACGGTGATATCAACGTTCTTACAAAAAGCACCCCTTACGCCCTCCTGAAAACCTCGGGTTCGACAGGAAAGCCGAAGCTGGTACCCACGACCAGGCACTGGCGTGATGTGTACCGCGGACGGGCCTTGTACTCGCAGTGGGGACTGTACTTCAAACACATCGGGGCGGAACGCTCCAGGAATGCCTCTGTACTTGACCTGTCCTGGGAACGGTCCAGCGTCCCGAACGGACTTGAAGCAACCCAGCAATACTCGATCAGCCAGCGTCCGGCAGCCGTCAGCAGCGGTGACTGGCTGCCGCCGTGGTACCACGAGGCCTGGTTCAAGGGTTCTGACGATGAAGACTACCGATCGTCCCTCTACCGAAAACTCCGGCTCCTCGCGAGGTCGGACGTTCGTGCGATCGTGGCACTCAATCCATCGAAAATCATTGGGCTCGCTGACGTGCTGGCCAACAAGAGCGAAGACCTCGTCTCCGACATCCGACACGGAATCCTGAACGGGAAACACCGCGTCGACACTCCGGATTTCGACCGCGCGAGCACACTGGCTCAGATCATGCGGAGCAACGGAACGGGGCTGCGACTCGCAGACCTCTGGCCCGGCATCGAGTTGGTCGTGTCGTGGAACTCGGCGTCCGCCGCGCTCTACTCGACCTGGTTGGAAGAAGTAACCCCCGGCATCGCGAAGCTTCCTTTCAGTTCAACGGGGACAGAAGGAATCGTCACCATCCCGATCGACGGGCATCCCTCCGCCGGGCCGCTCTCCGTCGATTTGGGTGTGTATGAGTTCGTACCGGTTTCATCCGAGGACGATGGATCCGATCTTGCCCCCGACGCGGAGACGGTCAGTTACCGCGAATTAGAAGTCGGCTGCACCTACAACGTCGTGATGAGCCAGGCCAGCGGGTTGTACCGGTACGACCTCGGAGACCGCTACCGGGTACTGGACCGCATCGGCAAACTGCCCCGCCTGGAATTCGCCGAAAGAGCCGGATTCGGCAGCTCTTTCACCGGCGAAAAACTGACCGAAGAGGACATCCACACGGCCGTCCGCAACGCGGGCGGCAACTTCTGGTCCTCGCGGCAGCTCTTCACCTGCGTCCCGGTCTGGGGGACTCCACCTGGATACACCATCCTCATCGAATGGGACGACAGTTTCCCGCTCACCCCCGGAAGATTCGCGGCCAACGTTGAGGCCGAACTTCAACGTCTGAACGTGGAGTACGCGGAAAAACGCCGTACCGAACGGCTGACGCCCATCAGCCTTCGCCTGGTGAAGCCGGGCGCGTTCAACCGCATAGAAGAAAGCCGCCGGCTCGGCGGGGCCTCGCCGGCGCAACTGAAGCACTACTGGATCCAGCGCAACAGCGACGTACTCACCTACCTGGACAGCGCCGCCATGCAGCCCTGGCTACTCCCCTAACCAACGGATATCAGGATCACAAATGACCAAATCACGCTACTCAATGACGCCGCTACGCGGATCGGATGGCACTTCACTGGCCCTCCACACCTGGCGGCCGTTGCCGCACACTCCAGTAACCGGTGTTCTCTATTACGTCCATGGCATCCAGAGCCACGCCGGTTGGCTGCTGGAAACCGGACCGGCCCTTGCCAAACACGGTGTCGTCACGGTCGCCCTCGACCGGCACGGATCAGGACGAAGTGAAGGCACCCCCGGCGACATGCCCTCCGCCCGTGTCGCCCTTGACGACTATCGGCACGGGCTAATAGAAGCGCGACGCCAAACCGAGGAAGTGCCCCTGACAGTTCTTGGCCAGAGTTTCGGAGCAAGCATTGTCGCAGCGATGGCCGTCGAGGGACTGCCCGAAGCAGACCAAATCATCTACTGCACCCCGGCTCTGGGCCAGCAACGGGCACGCCTGGATCCAGAAGCTCTCGGGAATTCCCGAAATCTCACCGGAACCGACTACTGGCCTTTGGGCCTGGCCGACGAGGACTACACAGACAAGGGCCGCTACCTGGAGATGATGGCCAATGACCATCACATGCTCCGGCAGATCACCATGCGCACCCGCGCGGCCATGGTCGCCCTTGAGGACATGTATATCGGAAAGTCCGCCGGCTGCAAACACCCGGTCCACTACGTCAGGCCGCTCTCCGATCCCATAATTGACCTTGCGTCCGCGGAGAAAGTCCTCAAAGACCTTCATGGAACCTTCGAAACGACCACCTATTCCGAACGACGTCACTACCTCGAATTCTCAGGCTCACGCAGAGAGTACTGGAAATGGCTGTACAAGGCCATCTCGTCCGCTCCGGCCATCGAGTCATCATTGGTGGCGCATTGATCGAGTCGATGCGCACATCCATGGCTACGATCACGATGGCACGGCCCTTCGTCCATGCCACTGCCTCCCGAAGATCAACAGCATCCGTCCTCGTGGAGCTTTCCTCCGGAACAGTGACGGGGTGGGGCGAAGGGGCGCCCCGAAACTACGTCACGGGCGAAACCCTTCAAACAGTTGTCACCGCACTGGAGCGCGTTGACCTTGACGACCTCAACGCGGCCATCGATTTCAGCGGTTTCGAGGAGTCGATGCGTTCCCTGGCAGCGTTGGATACCGGCCTTCTGCTCGGCGGCGGCTCCATGCCGGCTGCTAGGGCTGCTCTGGAAATCGCCACGTTCGATTTCCTCTGCCGCCTCCACAATCACACCGCAATAGAGGCACTGCATGCAGTTCCGGAGTACGGGTGCTTGCTCCGCACGACAGAGCGGGAAGTACCGGTGTCTTTCGTCGTGGACCTCGCCAACGATGTGGACAGCCAACTCAGAGGCATCAGCGCGCACACCATCGCATCGATCCGGCACGTCAAAATAAAAGCCAATTCGGATGTCCGGGACAGCGCCGACAGAGTCGCCCAGATCCGGAACGCCTTCGGACCCGCGACTCAGCTTTCCGTCGACGTCAACGGCGCCTGGAACCAGGACGAAGCCGTTCGGGCATCGTCCCTGCTAGCCACCGCCCGGGTGGCGTGGCTCGAAGAACCCGTTGCGCCGCGGGACTGGGACGCGATGCGGGCCATCAGAGAATCCGGCATGTCCGTCATGATCGACGAATCCTGCTCTTCCGAGACGGATCTCCGCGAGGCCGTGGTCAGCGGCGCCGCCGACTACGTCAACATCAGAGTCAGCAAATGCGGCGGGATGTTCCCTACCCTACGCATGCTCAAGACAGCCAAAGCTCTCGGCCTCAAGTCCCAACTCGGCGTTCACGTAGGCGAGATCGGACCCCTGTGGTCCGCCGGACGTCTCCTCGCCTGTTCCGTCACCGGACTCACAACAGTCGAAGCGGGAAAACACGATCAATGGTTCCCGGACCCGCTGACGATCCCACGAAACGAGGTTGATCGCAACGAGTACACAGTCAAACCAATCCAAGGACCCGGCCTTGGGCTCACCCCGAGCGCAACACTCCGCCAATGGATTTCAACCGCACACGAGAAAGTGAGCACCACCTCATGAACCCCACCCAGACAGCACTCCTGATCGGCGCAGCAGGCGGCATCCTTCAGGAAGTAGCCGAAGAGCTCGCCAATGCCGGACACCAGCTCGTCCTCTTCGACAAGAACGCAGAAACCGTATCCGCGCTGGCGGAGCGGCTCAGGACCCGCACTAAAGTACACGTCATCGTCGGCGACATCACCGACACCGCCGCCGCAGAAGCACTGCTTTCAGAGATGCTTGTCACCCACCTGCCCACAATACTGATCAACGGCGTGGGCGGAGACACCAGGGTCATTCGATACGACGACCTCACCCAGGACCACTTCGAATCCGCCTACCTGGAAAACGTCATCAGCACATTCACGGCAATCAAAGCCGTCGCGCCCGCAATGGTCAAGGCGGGCTACGGCCGGATCGTCAACTTTGCCTCCGCCGGTGGCCGCACGTTCAGCCACTTCAACAACGCCGGATACGTCGCCGCAAAGGCAGCCGTCATCGGCATGACTAAGCAGATCGCCTACGAACTGGCAGAAACCGGCGTCGTACTTAACGTCGTGGCACACGGACCCATCACGACTGCCCGTGTTGCCGGCGCCTGGGAACGCCGGGAGCAGTCCCAGAAAGACGCAGTCCTCTCCAAACTCCCGATGCGTCGCATGGGAACCGTGCAGGAAGCCGTCGGCAGCGTCCTTTACCTCAGCTCCGCCAGCGCCGGATTCACCACCGGAACAACGATCGACATCAACGGCGGACTGTACATGTAACTGCGCCTCCTCTCTGAAAGGACCACCCATGGCATTTTTTGCCGTAACACTCCGCTACAACGTTTCAAAGGCTGAACGGCAGGCCCACCACGGCGCCCATGCTGCCTACCTCCATGATTTGTCCGAGCAGGGAGTCCTCCTGCTGGCCGGCCCGCTGCCGGAGGAAAACGCGGGACTTTTGATCTACGAAGCGGATGATCGCGATCAGCTGCAAAACGTTCTGGACAACGAGCCTTACATCATCGCCGGGGTCGTCGCCGACTTGAGTGTCGTCGTCTGGGCTCCGGGAAAGGGGTCGCTGGCACCCCAGCTGGCGGCTGCCGGACGCCCAACTTCCGACACCGCCCCCGCGGCCAAGTACCTCTGATGCCGCAAGCCACGAAAGACGGAAATCAGTAATGACACACGAAACATTGACCACTGACCTTCACACCGCCGCGGGCGAGCACGCACACACGGCAGTCACCGAGGGCTTGACGCTGGAATCCCTCCACCCCGGGATCCTCGACCCGCAAATGGATTCAATGCGGATTCTGAGCGAAACCGCCATGGCGTTCCCCGACGCCCTCTCCTTCTCTTCAGGGGCGCCCTACGACGGCGACTACGATCTGGCGCAGATCAATCACCACATCGAACGCTATCTGCAGCATCTGCGGGCATCGGGAATGTCCGAGGCTGCCATCACCCGCAGGATGTTCCACTACGGTCCCGTCAACGGATTCATTCTTCCCGAGATCTCGCGGATGCTCGAGGGCTATGAAGCTATCGACGCCGACCCGAAGTCGATCATGGTCACAAACGGCTTCCAGGAGGCATTGCTTATCGCCCTGCGAGGAATCTTCGTATCTCCGGACGATGTGCTGCTCACCGTTTCCCCTGCCTACGTCGGCGTTCTGGGGGCAGCGCGCATGCTCAACATCCCGGTCGAAGGAGTGATTGAGGGACCTGAAGGCCTGGAACCGGACGCTGTAGAAACAGCGGTGCGTAGAGTGCGGGCAACCGGTCGACGCCCCAGGGCCCTTTATCTGATCCCGGACTTTTCAAACCCTTCTGGCACGGTGATTCCTGCCCAAACGCGCCTGCAGCTTCTCGATCTCGCCGAGAAAGAAGACCTGATCATCCTCGAGGACAATCCATATGGCCTGTTTGCCCGGGAAGGTGAGGAACTGCCCACGATCAAATCCCTCGATGAAAACCGGCGCGTCATCTATCTGGGGTCCTTCGCAAAGTCGGCATTTCCCGGCGCAAGGATAGGGTTCCTCGTCGCGGACCAGATAGTACCTGGCGTCGATGGAAGGCCGCGTTTCCTCGCCGAGGAACTCTCCACAGCCAAGGCGATGTTCAGCGTAGGCACTTCATCCATTTCCCAGGCCGTTATCGGTGGCCTGCTGCAGGCCCACGACTATGACCTTCGCAGCGCGACGAAGGCGTCCAGGGACGTGTACATCGAACGACTCGACACCGCCGTCAGCGCATTGTCTGAGCACTTTCCGCCGGCAGACCACGGTCAGCACGGGGTCACATGGAACACTCCGAGAGGGGGCTTCTTCCTTGTCCTGCAGGTCCCCTTCGAGGCGGACATGGCGTGCATGGAACGCTCGGCCCGCGACTACGGGGTCAGCTGGGCCCCAATGCGCATGTTCTACACAAACCGCGGGGGAAAGCAGGCCATGCGACTGGGCATCAGCAACCTTCAGCCGGACGCAATCAGGGCCGGAATCGCGCGACTTGCCCGGTTCATCAAAGAAACGGCCGATGCAGGCAAGACGGTCGAGACGGCGGGGTCGCTGTGAGTGAATCAACGGCACCGAAGATAGCCATCGTCGTGGACGGGTATTCCGCCGGTAACTTCTTCGCGGACGCATTCAGCCCGCTCGGGACCCGGCTCGTACATGTCCAAAGCACCACGGAATTGATGTCGACAATGCTGGCCCCGGACCTTAGCCGATATGCCGACAACGTTATTCTGACCAACGGGGCCCTCGACAGCGAAGCGCTCGACCGTCTTCGTGCGTATGCACCAGTCTGCGTCATTGCGGGCCAGGAATCAGCGGTAGCACTGGCGGACGAGCTTGGGGAGAAGCTTGGACTGCCCACAAACGGCACCGCGCTTTCCGTCGCCCGGCGGAACAAGTACGAAATGATTGAGGCCCTGCGCCGTGCGGGAGTGCCTTGCGCGCGGCAGTTCAAGGGATCCGTCCCGGCGGACCTGGCGGACTGGGCAGACGCGACAACCGGATATCCCGCCGTTATCAAGCCACTGAGCTCCGCGGCCACCGACGGTGTCTTCATCTGCGCTGACAGGCTGGAGGTCCTCGCAGCCGCCGAACGAGTTCTCAAGGCGCCCGATATCTTCGGAAACGAGAACACAGAAGTCCTGATTCAGGAGTACCTCAAAGGGCCCGAATACATCGTCGACACCGTCAGCAGTGACGGACGAAACTACGTATGCGGCATCTGGAAATACCAGAAGGAGCTCTTGCCGACAGGTCAGAACATCTACGACAAGGACATCCTGGTTGATTCCACGGACGCCGTCGGCCCAGGCCTGGCGTACTACGTCTTCGATGTCCTCCGCGCTCTGGACATCCGGTGGGGCCCCGCGCATGCCGAGGTGATCCTCACGGACGACGGCCCCGTCCTAGTGGAGATCGGTGCCCGGCTCAACGGAAACATGCACCCGGGGTTCCACGACGTCTGTCTCGGGCACAACCAAGCCGCCCTGAGCGCCGCGGCGTTCCTTCGGCCCGAAGAATTCAACGATTTGGCCAGTCAACGGATTTACACCCGGCGGCAGCCGGCGACCGTCTACAACGCACCGTCCGCCCTCGAAGGAACCGTCGAGGGCATCAACCAAGACGTGGTCAAGCACATCGAAGAGCTGGACAGCGTCTATCTGGCCAGCGTCAAGCTCCGGCCCGGGTCCCGGATCTTCAAGACAGTTGATTTGCTGACGACGCCCCTGCGGGTGTTTCTCACGTCAGACAGTCAGGAAGAGCTCGACAAGGACTACACGGAAATTCGCCGGCTCAAGGACTCCGTCTACCAGGTCATCTGACCCTTCAGCGGTCGTCACTGAAGATCACAGACCAACTCATCCCAGACCACACAGGAGCATCATCATGCACAGCAACATCGGCGCCTTCCTTTCACCTGTCCACGAAACAGGGCAGGACCCCCATCTTGCCCTCAAACGGAGCCTAGACCTTGTGGAAAAGCTCGACGAACTGAACTTCGACGAAGCCTGGTTCGGCGAGCATCAGTCAATGGGCTGGGGCCTCACGGGCGCCCCCGAGACCCTGATCGCAGCGGCATCCCAGCGAACGCGACAGATCAAGCTCGCGAACGGGGTATCCCCACTCTCGTCACACAATCCGTTCCATGTCGCCTCACGGGCCGTCCATCTCGATCACCTGACCCGCGGACGGTACATCCTCGGGGTTGGCCCGGGGGTCCCCTTCGACGCGTCGATGTTCGGCGTGGACCAGCCGACGCAGCGAAAACGTCTGGACGAGGCGCTACCCACCGTCATGGAACTGGTCAACGGAGAAAACAGAATCACCGACGAAACGGACTGGTACACCCTCCGCGGTGCGAAACTGCAGCTTCCACGCTTCAGCCCCCAGGGCATTGAAATGGCAATGGCAACGAGCGGAACCTCCAGCACGAGTCCACGGCTCGCCGGCCGCTATGGGCTCAGCATGGTCTCCTTCGCCCTGCCGTTTGCCCTGCTCACACCCGGGGCGCCGGCACACATGGGCTTGGCGGATCAGTGGAACCACGCCGTCGAAGCAGCAGAAGAGTACGGACAGACAATGGACCGGAACGACTGGCGGGTCGCACTCCCCGTCCACGTTGCCGAAACCCGAGAAGAGGCATTCAACGACGTCCGGGAGGGCTACGACCGATGGATCTTCGACTACTTCGGACGCGTGGCCGGGCGCGAAGTCCACAGCCCCGACATCCCGCGCTCCAAGATGCTTGAGGCCCGGGTCGAATCGGGCGGCGCACTCGTCGGCTCAGTCGACGACGTCATCGAAGGCATCCGGACACTGCAGGAACGCTCAGGCGGCTTCGGCACCCTACTGGTCTATGTCGCCGACTGGACCTCGTGGGAAAAGACAGACCGCAGCATGCAACTCCTCGCACGCCACGTCGCGCCACACTTCACCGGGACAACTGCCAGGCCCATTGAAGCAACCGAATGGGCCATCGCCAGCCGGAACTCCTGACAGGAAGGACCAGAACCATGCCTGGATCAACACTAACCATTGACCGCAGCGGGCCCATGACAGACCAAGCCCTTTTTCGCACAGTACTGGGCCAATTCACCACCGGCGTCGTCCTCGTGACGGCACAAACCCCGGACGGACCCGTCGGGATGAGCATGAATTCATTCACCTCGGTGTCACTGGACCCGCCGCTCCTCGCTTTCTCCGCAGCACACAGCTCGACCACCTGGCCAGCGCTCCGGGCTCACGGATCATTTGGAATCACAATCCTTGGAGACCAACACGCATCCCTCTGCCGGCTCTTCAGCCAACGCGGCGCCGACCGTTTCGGAGACCGCAAATGGTCTTCAACCAACGCGGGACATCCCACGATCGATGACGCACTGGCATGGATCGACTGCGAGATTGCAGCCATTCACCAGACCGGCGATCACGAACTGATCCTTGTGAGGCCCACAGACGGACTGCTTGGTGAAGGAGAACGGCCCCTCGTGTTCCAGTCCGGACGGATGACGGGGCTCAGCTCATGAAGATCGCAACTCTTGATGGACGCGCCGTTTTCATCGTCAACGAACTCGCAGTCGATGCAGCATTAGCCTCTGAAGGCCTGCTTCCCAGTGATCCGGCGGCTTTGTTGGACCGGTGGCCAGATGCCGTTCAATGGTTCGCTAGAGCATCGGCGCAGGCCCTCACCGGGCAACCTTTCGACCCGGAATTGCTCGGCCCACCGTCCCCACGGCCCCGCCAAGTCTTCGCGGTGGCCAGCAACTACAGGGGCCGGCCGGTTGTCATGGAAGCCTCCGAAGAATTGCCAGTAGTCTTCACCAAGTTCCCGAGCAGCATCGTCGGCCCCCGAGCTGATCTGACCTTGCCCACAGACACAGTCGACTGGGAAGTCGAAGTCGTAGCAGTGATCGGTAAGAGAGCCAAGGATGTCCCTGCCTCACAGGCATGGGACGTCATAGCCGGGCTGACCGTCGGCCAGGACTACTCGGAAAGGACCCTTCAACTGGGAACGGACGTCAAACAGTTCTCTCTGGGAAAGTCGTTCCCAGGATTTGGCCCCACAGGCCCCTGCCTCGTCACTCCGGACGAATTCGAAGACAAAAACAACATCACACTTCGGTGCGACGTGGACGGGCAGACTGTCCAATCCGGACAGACCAGCCAGATGATTTTCTCCATACCAGAGCTGGTGGCCCGCATCTCAACAATCTGCGAACTCCTCCCCGGCGACCTTGTCTTCACAGGAACGCCAGGTGGGCTCGGAATGATGATGGATCCACCCCGCTACCTAAAACCAGGAAACGTCGTCGTCGGTGCCATCGAAGGAATCGGCGAGCTTCGGAACGAATGCATCGCCGGCTGAACTCTCACGCGACATAGATAGACATCACGCTAAAGGGGGTGACTTAAGACCGCATGAACATACTCGGTGTTAATTTGGCGCTCTTCTTCGTTCTGATCCATCGCGTTTCCTCTCTTAGGGCAAGTCCTTCGCTTAGCGCCACTCACCGATTCAGCGGTGTCCGGGCTCTCCCTCAGAGGAAGGACCTTGCGCCCTCGAGTCCCTAAAACTCCGTCCGACCCTGCAGCGCTTACGTCCAGTAAGACACACGCAACAGACCACGTTTGACCGCGCTTCTGGCGCATGAATCGGCTCTACTCGTATACGAGTAGAAAGACTTTGAGAAACAGGGGTTGCCTAACCCGCCCCTTCACCGCATTGCAAAACATTAGCGTTGGATATCTGACTTTTTCTCAAGCCGCCCCATGAAGAAGGGCACGGAACATCTGTTCCGTGCCTTTCTTCGTGCCCGCCGCCAGGTCAGAGGCGCGGACCCCGCCGGCCCTGGTCGGGGGCGGCGCTGGGGCCGCGGCGCTCGGCCTTACGCTTTGCGTCCTGCGCGGCCTTATCTTCCTGAGCCACGCGGATCTCGTCCCCTGCGTTTGGAGTGGCACTGCGCGCCGCTTCACGTTCCTGGCGCATCCTGGCCATGCGGTCCTTCAAGGACTCCTGGGCCTGTGGCTCCGCCGTTGTGCGCTCGGCTTCCCGGCGTGCGGCAATGTCCTTCATTGCCTCGTTGACAGCTTCCGGTGCCTGCTCCGTGGCCGGTGCACCCTCGCGGGCTTCGATGGTCTCACGGACCTTCCGGACAGTGTCGGCCATACGTTCGGCTCGTTCCTGTTCCGGGGTCAGGGTGACGTCCTGTGACCGTTCCTCGCGCAGTCGGTCCACGACCTGCTCAGCAGGGGTCGGTTCGGCGGCCACCGCCGCCTGCACGTCAGCGGCTTCTGCCATGAGTTTGGCGTCGTCGGGC
Organism: Pseudarthrobacter adonitolis; assembly: GCF_055412845.1. Taxonomy (NCBI): domain Bacteria; kingdom Bacillati; phylum Actinomycetota; class Actinomycetes; order Micrococcales; family Micrococcaceae; genus Pseudarthrobacter; species Pseudarthrobacter adonitolis. The sequence goes on from NZ_JBVAYW010000012.1 coordinate 58,861, forward strand.
GACATTGGTTCCTTGGCGGTCTGCGCGGTGTATTTGTGCATGGCCGTCACCCGGGCGGCCAGTTCGGCACCGGTTCCCTTTTCGGTGTACTCGGCGGGCAGGACTGTGCTCTCGGTCTCCGGGACCCGGTAGGTGTCGCGGAAGGTCTTGACCTCCGCGGCCAGGTCCCGCCACTGCTGCTGCTTGTCGGTGTCTGAGGGTACGGGTCCGAGTGCTTCGGCCCATGCCGGCGGGGCGGCGGCCAGCTGGGATCCGAGACGGTTGACTTCCTGGACCATGGCCTCGCGGCATCCTTCGAGTTCCTTGCGCCACTGGGCGGGGGTGTCCTGGTGGGTGATGACGTCTGCCGGGGCCATCCATGCCGGCAGACCATCCTGGGCGGGGGTGGTGGCCACGGGCTCCGGGAGGCGGCGGCGGAGCAGCTGCTCTGCTTCGATCCGGCTGAGGATCTGATCGGCTGCCTGGACGCGGGCGGCGTTTTCGTCGCGGCTGTGGTTGGTGACCGCGCCGCGTTCGTAGGCTTCATCTGCACGGACGGGCTCAGGCATCAGCTCACGCAACGCTTTCTCCTTCTGCAGGGACCCGGCGAGCCAGCGGGCCTTGGCGGCCGCCGGGGCATCGTTGATCGTGACGTCAGTGCGCAGCTGCTCTTTGGCGCGGGTGATCCGGGCGTCCAGGTCATCGTCGGTGACGTGCCCATGGAGCCGGGACTGCCAGGGTGTTTCCTTGGTCTCGGCCAGCCACGTCCGGGCCAGGTCCCGCCTGTCCGGTGCAGGGGCCCCGGGATTCTGGGCTGTGTTGGCCTGGGCGCGCATCAGCTCACCCGTGGCCCGACGCTGGAGACGTTCCAGTGCTTCATCACTGACGGCTTCCAGGGGCCGGCGCACGGGGGCTTCGGCGCGGGTGCGCCAGTAGTCCAGTTTGTCCTCAACCCGCCATGCCAGGACGGCCCCGGCGTCCTGGGATTCCTCGAACGGATCCCGGGCGGCGTCGGTCAGAAGGTGGGCGACGTTGAAGCCTTCGTTCTCTGCCTTGCGCAGGTGGGTGGCGATCGCGCCCCACGCGTCGGAAGCGATGAACGGCTCAGCAGCGCCTTCGCCCAGGATGCTGGGGGCGGTGTTGGCCATCCGCAGTTCGTTGGCCTGGTCGTCAATGTCTTTGTAGACGTTGACCATGTCCGGCAGTGCCCGGGCGGCTGCCCGGGCGGCGTCGATCTGTTCGTGCGCGGTGAGGTTCCCGTCGTGGTTCCCGGCCACGGACCGCAGCACGTCGGCAAGGGTTTCGCCTTCCTGGACTACCCCGTAGAGGTTGTTCGATTCCCGTCCACGGGACGCGGCGACGTAGGCCAATGCCCGGGACAGCGCAGAGGTGAGAAGGGCATGTACCGTGTCGCAGGTCAGGCCCTGGGTGCGGTGGATGGTGGCGGCGTAGCCGAGCATCGTGTTCTCCCGCACGTACTGTGCGGGCAGGGTGATTGTGCCGGCGTGGTCTTGGTGTTTGGCGGTCAGGGACCCGTCGGCGTGGACTTCGGCGACGGTCCAGACGTCGTTGTTCTTCACGAAGTCTTTGCCACGGTTCAGGGAGAGCCGGCGGTTGTTCTGGCGGGTGACAATGACGTCGCCGGCGCGGGCGGCGAGCCCGTCACGCAGCGTCGCGGCCGGGCCATCGGCCAGGGCGCCGGTGCCCAGCCGGTAGGCCTGGGCGCGTGCGTTGAGTTCGGTGACTGTGGCGTTGTCGAACGCCATCATCACTGAGTGCTTACCGGCGGCGGTGTCTTTCTCCCATGCCGCGTAGACGTGGGAGGTCATCGTTTCGGCGTCCCCGCCGACCACGCGGCGGTTCTCCCGGTAGAAGGCCCACGGGTCATCTTCGCCAACAGCCGGTGGTTCACGCAGCGCCAACGTGGCGGCCGCTTCGGCGTTGTTGGGGGTGCCGTCAGCGTTCCGGAAACGGTGCAGGTCCTCCAAGTGCACGGCACCGACGGTGTTCTTCAAGTACCGCAGCGCGCCACCGGAACCAACGGCGGAGAGCTGGTTGTCATCCCCCAGGGCACGTACGACAGCGCCGTGCTGTTCAGCGATGGTGACGACGGCCGCGAACAACTCTGTACCGACCATGCCGGCCTCATCGAGGAAGATCACATCCCCTGGAGTCAGGGAAACCCTGTTGGGGTTCTGGGTCTTGTAGCCGAGAACAAAGGAGTCAATGGTGGTCGCGTTGGCCCCCAGTTCCTTGCCCATGACTGCTGCTGCAGCGGCAGTGGGGGCAAGGCCGATCACCTTGCCGCCGGCCTCCCGCACGGTGTCAGCGGCGAGCTTCAGGGCAGTGGTCTTGCCGGCACCGGCGGGGCCGACACCGACCACCAGGAGTTTGTCACTGCACGCGAATTCCCCCGCCATGCGCAGCTGCCCGGCATCAAATTCTCTGTCCTGAGTTGCCAGGGCGAACTCAAAAGCGTCCCGTGTTGCGGCGGGGATGACGGTGCGCTGGGCGGCGGTCAGGAGCCGGTCTTCGCTGTGAAGGACACCGGAGGAGGTGTAGAGGGTGGAGTGGACTTTGCCGTACCGGCTGGCACCGTTCCGCAGCCGCAGACCCTCAATCTCGGAGGCCGGGTTGGTGGCGGTAATGCGCAGTGAGAACTGGTCGATGGCGCGGGTCTTGACCTGTTCGATGAGGTCTTTGGGGATGGGCAGCTCACCGAACTTCGATCCCAACCGGCGGCGGGTTTCTGCGTCGATGTGGTGTTCTCCCCACACGCCGCGGCTGCGCTCCAGGGTGCGGATGACACCGGCTGCCTCAACGGCTGCGTCCACTTCGTCAGCGTGAGTCACCAGCGGCCTGCCGTCGCGTTCGGCGGCGTCGCGGGCGTCGTGCCGGTGCGCCTGGGCCTTGGCCACAGCGGCAGGTCCCACGACCATGCCGGGGACCTGGGAGAACTCTTCGGTCCACTCGTTCACCAGGTCAGAGAGCTTCCGGGCTGCCTTTTTCTCGGGCCTCGTGTCGAGGGTGGCCCGCTGGGCGAGGGCGATCATCTGCTTGGTGTGGGGGGCGTACCCGTGGTCCTCGGTGAACTGCTGCACCAGCTTTTCCAGGACTGGTTTGATATGCCCTGAGCGGGAGGACCCGGCTTCGATGGCGGCGAGGTCCACCCCGGCGATCTCGATCACGGGCCGGTCCCCGGAGACTTTGCGTTCGGTCACGCCGACGCCCAGGCGGGTGCAGACCTTCTCCATGACGGTCCGGTTGTAGTGCTCGGACGCGGCGACGTTGAACTGGTACAGCAGGCGTCCGTCGAGGCTGGACCACTTCCCATCAGCGCCCATGACCTTGTTCGACACCACGACGTGATCGTGCAGCTGCGGGTCCCCGCTGCGGGAGTCGTAGTGACGGAAGGTGGTGTAGACGAGTCCGCCTTCGACGTCTTCCTGGCGGACGCCGTTGCGGCCGCGGCGGGTGAATGTGGCTTCCTTTTCGAGGTAACCCATGGTCTCTTCGATGGCTTCGTGGTGGGCGGCTTCGATCTGCTTGCGTGCGTCCTCGCCGCCGACAGCCCACAACAGGGAAACGGACTTGGCCGGTGCGAACACCAGGTCATAGCCTGCGACGGTCTGGGAAGCGGGCTTGGTCTGGGCGGTAATGAACTTGCCCAGCTCTTCCTTATCGGCAGGGTTGCGGCCGTTGAGTTCGCGGAAGTATTGGGCGCCTTCCTTGGTCCGGATCAGACGCCTGGCATCCGCGTCAGGTTCCCGGTGGTTCATCCGCCGGAAGTCACCGGTGGCGGTGGTGATGCGTGCCTGCAGCTCGTTGTCCTTCTGCGTGGGTCTGCGGTACCGCTGGCCCAGGGCGACCTTCGCGGACGGGTCAGCTGCGAGCTTGGCGGCGGCGTCAGGGTGCAGCCCTTCACCGAACAGGGCCGCCATCTGCGCCTCTGTGACCTCGCCACTGACGCCCAGGAGTGCAGCTCCACCGCCGCCCCATTGGCCCGGCGGGTTGCCGTCCACGGTGTAGTAGTCCCCCAGTGAACGGTCCTTCGTGCGCAGCTCGTCACCACTGGCGACTTCACGGGTGTAGTACGTGTATCCGTCGCCGGCACTGAGCTTGTGCACGGTCATCATCGCCCCAGCCTACCCGCCCGGGAACCTCACTCGTCGATGATGCATGAGGTGTGACAGATTCAGGGTGTGGTTGCCTTTCGACAGGGGAGAAAATCAGAAGGCAATCGCTCTCTGTTTTGGCCATCAAGTCTTTGATGCGGTTCTGCACATGAGAATGGGCGGTGGGTAACACGCTTTTCGTTATCCACCGTGCGTTCGATTGTGTGGAACCGCAACGGATTGGCTTGTCCACAGGTGGTCAGCGGAGAGAGGGTTGCTCTCTCCGAGCTGTCCACGTGTGGGGAAACAATCCACGGCCAGTGGGAGCGTCGCGGGGTCCGGTCCTGTAGGTTTGTTCACGAAGACCGATCCGGCGGTTACACCGGGCCGTGGGCCTGACACGGCGCTAGCCGCTAGGTCTGTCCCACGGAAAACCCAAGGGGAGGGGCCCACAAACATGGCAGCACCACGGAAGTCCGCGCAGCAGTTGGCCGCACGCGAGAAGGCACGGGCGAAAGCCCAGGAGCTCACCGCCCGCCACGAGAAACTGATCGATCTGGCTGCCGATTTCTTCGAGCAGCAGGAACAGGCCGACCAGGTACGCGCCGATGCCCAGGCGAAGGCTGACGCGATCATGGCCAAGGCAGAAGAAGACGCCGAAGCGGCCACGCGCAGCGCCGCCGGCACGGTGGCCGCCATGGTCGCTGCCGGCGAAGCGAAGTCCGCCGTCGCCGCCCGACTGGGACTCACCGGGGCAGAGGTAAAGAAGATGCTCGACCTCGACGCGGCCGAGCGCAGCGAGGCCACCACCGCGACGGCCAGCGCTGACCAGGGCGAGGAAGAACCCGCTACGGCAGACGCCGCCTAAGCACCACGCAGCACGCAGCACGCAGCACGCAGCACGCAGCACGCAGCACGCACAAGAATGGTCCCCGGCAGGTTTGCCGGGGACCATCTGTGTCTTGGGTGCAATGTTCTAGAAGAGTGTGGGGGCGTCGGGGTCTGCCCCGGTGAGCAGGGCGCGGATGCGATCCTCACGGTCCCAGCCGTGAGTGCGGGCCTCATCGCGCAGCAGGCGCGAGTGGTCAGCAAACAGAGCTCGGGAAAGTCCGCGCCAGCGGAACATCGATCCGTTGGAGTCCCGGCCCTTGGCGAGCCGGTCAGCCATGTTCTCCCGGTTCGTTCCCGGATCCAGATGCGTGTCCGCACCGGTCGTGGCCCGGACACAGATCGGCACATCACATCGGTGCATCAGGTCCCCGAAAGAATCCAGGGGAACGTCGTGCACCAGGTGGAAGGCAAAGCGGTGCGGGCGGATGGCCAGGGTGAAGGCTGGCAGAGGTCCGTTATACAGCTCCTGCACTATTCCTTACCGGTCGAGGAGGCTCCGACAGGAGTCCTACCTGATCATCGGCCGTTTGAGTCTGGTCGTCTGCAGGTGGCAGTTTGTGGTTGCGCTTACTCAGGTGCACTGCAAATGACCAGACTGTCGCAACCGATGCAATGATCACGATGAACGCTGAAGGATTCGGAAACATCGAAAGGCCCGACTCTCCACCGACCGCGAGCAGCGTCTTCCAGTCAGTAAGAGCTTGGGCTGAGATGCTTGACGGGTCCGAAGGAAGTTTGGCAGAGGATTTAATCAGGCCGAGGGTGTATACAGCGTTTTCCCGTGGCGTGAAGCCGAGGCCGAGAGCGAAGACGGCGGTCCAGGCGGTCATGATGGCTGGCGGAAGCAGAACGGCCAGCAGCCTGTCTTCCATGCTTCGAGTCGCTGACACCACAACCTGATAAAGGCCAGCCAAAAACCCTATGCTCCCGCCGATAAGGGAGTAGTCAGCCATTGCCGATTGCAAAAAAGGCTGGGGCGGCCCCCACGTGGCCGACGACCAAAGAAATCTTGAGGGTATGAAGGACAAGAGGCCCAGAACCAAGGCAATGGCGGCACCGGCTCCACTCCAAGACGCGAGGAGTCCGACGGACTGTCGAAGGGTGACTTGATTCCTGATGACCTGCTTCGCGGAAAAGTACTTTATGGTCAACCATGACAGGACAAACAACGGCATCAGGGTCACCGCGAACATGTTCACGTAGAAAACGATCCAAATTCTCAGCACAACATCGTTGGTGCTGTCACTTCCCGGGTTGCGGAACACGTACCAGCTCACCGCCGCCACCAGAAAGACCGGAACGGCGACAAAATACATGCGCACAAACCAGCCGAGTTCGAGGAGCGCGAAAGGCGATCCGATGCGTTGAATTCGAAACGCTGAAAGGCCGTTAGGAACCCATTCTGCTCGCCATCGCTGCCATCTCTTGACGAGGCACTCCCTGCTTCGGCGGCTTGAGACCGCGATGACTCGCCGAATACCGAAGCCAGCCTCAAGTTCGTTCTGATATTTACCTGCCGCGTGTCCGAACAGGTTGAAGACTCGGCCCGTGAGAAATAGAACCATCACAATTCCTGCGCCTAAAAGGGCCGCACCGGAAGTATCCATCCAGTTCGAAATGATGACGGCACAGCAAAGAACGGGAAAGATCAAGGAGTCCAGCGCTCTCGCCAGGGCCTTCAGACGGTGCTCGATCTCAACATCACTGTTCCGTGCTATCAGCAGCTGGCGGTGGCAGATCCAGCTGAAGAAGCCGAGGAGAACCAGTACAAAGACTGTAGCGCTGACTTCCTGCATCCCAGGTTCCTTCTTCTCGTTGAGACATCGCGTGGTCACCAGCTGCGCCAGCGCAGCTGGAGCTTGTTCGCTGCGAAGTAGAATCCTGCCATGAACAGGAAGCCGGGGATGGCCTGGGCGAAGCCCTGGCCGATCCAGAAACCAAGGGCAGAGAGCAGGGCGATCACGCCGGCTGCCTTGCACAGGAAGATCAGGATGCCTTGGCCGGCCAGGACCGGATGGGTGAGTGCGTAGATGATCCAGCCCACCAGGGCCACAGCTGCGAAAGCTGCGAGGAAGATAAAGATGAACATGGTCCGCTCCTAACGGTCGTGTGTGAATCGTCGTTACGGGCAGGCTCATTGGCCCAGGCCAGCGTCCCTGGCCTTGGCGGCGGCAGCTTCAAAAGTGCTGCTCATGGCGTAGTCCTTGCCGTAGCCGGTGGCTTTTCCGTGGCCGAGCTCCACGATGGTTTCGGGCCTGTCCCGGTCGGTTCGCATGGAGACGCTTCGAGGGACGCCGCGGGATCCTTCACTGTCGTCGGTCCGGCGCTGTACGGGTTGCAGCTCGTCAGCAGCACCGCCGCGACTGCTGCGGCGGCCACGGTGAGCGTGTCCCGGCGGGATGTGCGGTGGGTGGTCATGGTCTGTCCTCACTGGCTGCGGTTTCGGCGCGGGTCCGCCGGCCCGGGCGCATCGACCCTGCAGGCACGCCGGTCCACTGGCGGCCGCCGTTGTGTTTGCGCTGGAGGCGCTCCACTTCCCGCATCGTCGCGGCCACCACCAGATCAGAGAGCGAGGCGTAGCCCTCCAGGGGGCCGGCGGCCTTGAGCGCTGCGCGTACCTGGTCAGCCTGCGCTTGCGTGAAGTACGGGGTGATGTGCGACGTCGGCTTGGTCATGGTCAGCCCGTGGTCTTCTCTTCCGGCCATGGGTACAGGGTGCCGGGGCGGTCCCCGCGGACAAGGGACAACCCATCGTTACTGAACTGGTGGCCGGAGTGTTCGTGACTTCCGGAGGCGTGGGCGAACGCTGCCAGGGCAAGCTCGACCAGGGGACGGTCCAGGCCGTCCATGATTTCCCCAACCCCAATCGGAACATCGGCGGCCACGGATGCAGCGAGCATCAGGAACCGGCGCTCCCCGCCGGAGAGCGCGCCGACGTGGGGCGGGATCTCTCCGAAGTCGATCCACGCTTTCCCGCTCATCGGGTCCGTATCAATCCACGGGTTGCCGGGTTCAGCGAACCGGCCACCAAAGGCGCGGATCAGCATTTCCGTTCCGGCTTCCAAGGTGTAGCTGCCTCGGACGCGGGCGCGGAGCTGGTCGTGGAATTCAGTCATGGTCGGGTCTCCTTCGGACGGGAATTTTGGTGTCGGCGTGTGGGCCGCCGGCACTCACGGTCATTCTCGCGGAGCCTGGGCGAAGTCTGGGCCGGCGGTGCCGGGTACGGGTTTTCGATGGGGACGTTGATGGTGCCGGACTGGTTGGCTTCAAGGCCGAACCAGTCAGCGTCGGTGATCCGTCGCGGGCTGAGCGGGAACCGCTCCCCCTGCTGTGCATCGGCCATGGTGTTCACGCTGCCTGGCTGTGGTTCATGGAAGCCTGGACCAGCTTGTCCCGGCGCAACCCTGACCAGTGATCCTGATCATCGGAGTTGTTCACGACGACGGGGGCCTGAGCGTAGCCAAGTTCGGCGGTGATGTATTCCAGGGCGGCGGGGTTCTCGGTGATATCAACGGCCGTGTAGGTGATGCCCTTGGACTCGAAGTAAGCCTTCGTCTTGTCACAGTTGGGGCATTCGGGTTTGGTGTAGACCGTGTATTCGGTGATGGTGGAAGTCATTTTCAGTACCTGGTTTCGTATGGGTAATAGTTTCGTTCGACTGCTTGACTTGATACCTCCATTCTACCAATTATCCAACTGAATAAAAAGTGTTTTGCCGCGTAATCTAGAGGTTTTGGGAACCATTTTAGGTGAGCTTTAGGGGTGGTGGGTCCGTCAGCTTCCGGCGTGTAGCAGCCTCGTTCCTGGTCCTCGGAATAGAGCCGCCCTGTTAGCCGGCCGCGCACCGGTCCCGCAGCAGCCGGCACCTGGTGGCCACCGACGTTCACTGTGTCGTCCACGCCAGCTTTTCGTCTTTGAGTACCCCTGCGGTTGGAGGCTGTCCATGATCGCCGGCTCACGGTGGTGACGTGCCAGGGTTGGTGACCTGGCGACTGTGGTCAGCCGGTCAGTTTGGGTCCCGTCGTCCAGGTGTGTGCGGGAAAAGCCCGGAGGTTGAGCTTTTGCCGTGCCCAGGTGGGCGAGGGGTTCTGGGTGAACCGCGTTCCCCAGCGGGCTGCTGCGCTGTACCCGGCGTGGGGCGTATGCGGTGTCGCGTTCGAACGGCGGTCCGCCGCTGATGACCACGGCGGATGCTGCCCAAAGTATGCGGCGGACCGCCCGCCATTCTCACGGTTCCGGACCTGTGGACCCGTCCCCGGGCGGTCTGGGTCTGTCCGGTAGAATGGTGGGAGAAGAAAGCGCGGAGCCTAGATACTTCAGACATCTAGGGTCCGCGCTTTTTCTATGCCCGGTGGTGGTTACTTGCCGCTGTCGATGATGATCTGTTCAACGTCGGATGCGGTGTATCCCCATGTGAGGAGCTGGTTGAGGTAGTCCCGGTGGCTCTGGTGCGGTGAGCGCCATGAGTCTTTGGCGATGGTCTTTTCATATCCTGCGCAGATGAGCGCGATCAGTGAGAACTCGGGCCGGGTGGTGGTCTTGGCGACGTGGTCCCGCAGCGGGTTCCACGCCCACGCATCGGATTCTTCGACTTTCACGCCCAGCATGTCAGTGGCCACCTTGCCCTCGTAGCCGCTGACCGTCTCTGCGTGGTGGGTGATGGCGTGGACGGTGAAGTACTGCCATCCCTTGGGGGCCTGCTTCTTGGCCAACAGGGCCGCAACCCATTCGCGGCGGACCGTCGTGGCCGAGATCATCAACTTGTTGTTCTCGATCAGGGTCTTGCGTTCGGCTTTCTGCTCGTCGGTCATCTGGCCTTTCTGGGCCGTGGTGCCGCCGTCGTAGCGCTCGTGCTTGGCGGTGAAACCAAGCTCGGCCCAGCCGGTGATGACGGGCTTGGCGTGATGCTCGCCCCGGTAGTCGGTGCTGATCACGTAGGCGTTGGCGTCCTCGTCGGTCGCGTCCTCCCCGTCTGCCCGCTTCGCGGCCGAGACATACAGGGTGGCGTCGTTGGCGTAGTGCCCGGCGTCCTCCACAATGGCCTTGCCCTTGGCTTCCAGTTCCGCGATCAGCGCGGCCAGTGCGGCGGCGCGGTCCCGGCGGTCCCGCAACTGCTGGGCCACGTGGTGGAGCATGTCGGGTTCATCCGCGATGACCGATTCCAGTTCCTCGGTCGCGTCTGCGTCATTCTCGAACTCGGCCAGAATCAGGGCTTCCTCAATGGTGCAGCCCTTGCTTAGGGCGGCGGTCCCGGCGTCCGTGGACTTGGCTTTCAGAGCATCCTCAACGGTGGTTTTGGTCCGTCCGGTTTTCTTGGCAATTGATGCCGCTGAGACACCGATCAGTGAAAGCTGGTGGTAAGCGTCGGCCTCGTCCGCTTCGGTCAGCGCGGAGCGCTGAATGTTCTCCACGACCTGTGTGACGATCCGCTCGGCTTCCTCGGGGCTGTCCATCACCATAACGGGGATGAGAGGCCGGTCCGCTTCGACGGCGGCGCGGGTTCGGCGCTGTCCCATCAGCACATGCACCGTGCCGTCGTCCTTGCGGTGGCCGATGACCGGTTCCAGCACGCCGTGTTCCTTGATGCTAGCCACGAAGGACGGGGTCAGGGCCGCGTCCTTGCGAACGTTCACGTCCACCGTGAGGGTGGCCGGGTCCAACCATTCCAGCGTCGGGACGGTGGTGACGGTCGGGTTTTCTGCGATTGCAGTCATGCGGTGGTTCTCCTTGTTTCATTGGCTCGGGGTGAGGGGGGTGTGGAACTGTGCCAGCCACTGCCCCTCCCCCGTTGGTTTTTGGTTGCTGGCAAGCTCGCTTGCTCGGCGGCCGACGGAGCCCTGTCTACCCACAGGGCAAGGCACGGGAATTCCCCGGCGGAATAAGCGAGGAACGAGCGCGTCGGGGAATTCCTGGGCCGCAGGCCCCGACGCAGGAGGGGCTAGACGGGGTGGAGCGGACGCCTAGAATCCGGAGGACAGCAACCAAAAAACGTCGAAGACGTGGAACAGGTTCGGGGATGACCGGAGCTCTGCGACGGGCAGCACCGGACCCGACAGGCGGGAGCGCAGCGGACGGCCATCAACTGGATGCAGCGCAGCGGAAACCAGGGCGAGCCCTGCGAGCCTGCACTAGGCCGGCGCCGGCCGTCCATTGGTGCGCCGGGATCCCGGCGGGACTTAAAAGTGGAGAGGCCGGCACCTGGTGGGGTGCCGGCCTCTGCCGTTTTCCTCGGCCAAAAGGAAATCTGTGGTTGCAGCGTCGCTGCTGCAGGGGGTTAAGGTGCGCTGTGGCCGCTTGCATCGACTATATCGATGGGACCGATGTTTTTGCCTGGGGTCATGAGGCGAAGCTCAAGAATGTCTTCGGCGATGGACGCGCCGGCAGCTGGCTGGTCGTCGTCGGTGAGGGTGTAGTCGTGGCCCATGGTGGGTGCTCCCTGGCTGTTGCAGTGGCTTTGCTTTCACTGTAACCGGGATTGCTGCATGGGGCCTGTGTGCGTGGCTGCGCCCGCGTCAGCGTGATTGGCGGCCGGGGGAGCGTGCGGCGGAGGCCGCCAATCACGCTGACGCGGTGGCTGGACCCTGGGTTATCAGGTCCCAGCCACCGGGTGCAGAGGTTCTAGCGGGTCGGTCCGTTGTAACGCTTAGTGGCGTCACGAGCCACATCGGCCACGGCACCGCGGTTAATCAGTTCCAGCAGCAGGGCGGCCAGCCGGTATTCCTCCACGTCCTGGGTGGCTTGGCGCAGGTAGCGGCTTCCCTGGTCGTTATTGCCTTTGAGCCACTGCAGCCAGCCCATGGCGGACAGCATGGGTGCCCGCTGCCCTGCCGGGACGGTTTTCATCAGCTCGAACAGAATTGCTTCGGCGTGATCGATCCGTGCCCAGTTCGGGATGTAGGTCAGCTTGCCGAGCATGATGTCGGCAAAGCCTTCATCGTTGGTGACGATGGTGGCTCGCATCAGGTAGTCCCGGATGGTTTTGTGCTGGAACGCTGCCGCCAGCGCCCGGGCGGTGTCCGGGTCGGGCATGGCCGGATCATTCAGGACAACCTCCCACGCTTCGCACGCTGCGTCTATGTCCGCTTCGGTGCCCTCGGGTGCCTGCACCCGCAGCGCCCAGTGGCCCAGCAGCGCCGGGGCGTACACGTCCATGTCCGGGGCGCTGCCACTGAAGATCAACGTGGCGTTGGCTGCGCTTTCGGTGATCGCGTCCAGCGGTTTGCGGTCCGTGGTTCCGAACTCTGCCCAGTACGTGCCGGTGACGATCCAGACGTTCCGGACGGGCATCTGGGCGGTCGCCAGTTCCTTAGCCAGCGCGGCCACGTGGGCCGCGTAGGGGTGGACGTCTCGGCAGGCGCCGGTTTCCTCGGAGAAGAGGATGACGTAAGCGGCGGTTGCCGCGTCGTCCTCGGCCGCGTAGGTGGCCATCATCTGCGCGTATTCGACCGGGGAGATTTCGGACGGGGCGAAGGCGCGCAGCGCCGTGCCCAATGCACCGCCATTGGCGGTGATGATCACGAAGGATTCCGTGGGGGTGTGACCGATCAGGTGCGGGACCGTTGCCAGCAGATCGGCGTGGGTGGTGAGGCTGAGAGTCTTTTCAGTCATGATGTGTGTCCTTTTTGGCCGAGATATGGAGGGTGACGGGACGGCGTTACCGTGCCAGCTGCTCCCCTTCTCCCCCGTTGTTTTTTGGTTGCTGGCAAGCTCGCTTGCTCGGCGGCCGACGGAGCCCTGTCTACCCAAAGGGCAAGGGTCAGGAAATTCCCCGGCGGAATAAGCGAGGAACGAGCGCGTGGGGGAAATTCCTGGGCCGCAGGCCCCGACGCAGGAGGGGCTAGACGGGGTGGAGCGGACGCCTAGAATCCGGAGGACAGCAACCAAAAAACGTCGAAGACGTGGAACAGGTTCGGGGATGACCGGAGCTCTGCGACGGGCAGCACCGGACCCAACAGGCGGGAGCGCAGCGGACGGCCATTCTCTGGTTGCAGCGCAGCGGAGACCAGGGCGAGGCCTGCGAGCCTGCACTATGCCGGCACCTGGTGGGGGGGCTCGCCTCTCCGTGTCTTCCTCGGACAAAGGAAACCTTGGGGCAGCATCAGATGGCGATAATCGAGTCGCGTTTGCAGTCCTTACGCCAGTGACAACACAAATGAGAGCACGAAACCGGCCGCCGTGCTCAAGGCCACTGCCGGTCCACCATGCTCGAAAGCCTCCGGCATTATGGTGTCAGCCAGCGCGGCGATCACCGCTCCGGCCGCGAAGGCCAGCGGCAGCGAGATTGTCTCCGGGCTGCTGCCGGAGAGCGGGCCGGCACCGACCACTACGGCGATGACCAGCAGCACCGAGCACAGACCCCAGAGCCCGATGATGGCGGACGTGGACATGCCTTGGCTGCGCATTGAGGCCGCTCCGACCAAGGCCTCGGGCAGGTTGGAGACGAAGATCGCGGCGAGCAGCGCCAAGCCGCCGGTACCCTCGCCCAGCGCGACACCGAGCGCGAGATTCTCCGGCACTCCATCAAGCGTGGCGGCTGCCAGCAGAGCCAGACCCGCCGCACCCCGGGTGGAGGCCGCCGACGGCGCCCGCCCCGTGGCGGCGGCGTCAGTGTCGAGCTTGGGACTGCCCCGGTATTCATCCGCGGGAACCGGGCGCGAACCGGCTTGTGCCCAGCGGTCGAGTAGCGCGCTCAGGAACGTGAACACCACGGCACCGATGAAAAAACCGGTCGCTGCGAGCCAAATCCCGCCGCGCTCGAAGGCATCCTGGAATAACTCGAAAGTCAGGGCGGTAATCAGGGCACCCGCCGCGAAGGACAAAATCATCGCCAGAATGCGCTTAGGCAACTCGAAACGCACACCCACGAAGGCCCCCAGCAACAAGGCGCTGGAAGTCACGACACCGAAGAGCAGGGACGTGCCCACATCCACATTATGGATGGCTGCCGGAATCGAAGACAACAACAAACAACCTGCGGATAGGACTGTCTCGTGTAGTTGGCGCCTTACGACGCACCGCACCGGGGCGCAGCCTCAGCGGGTCGACGGGTGTGCCTTGGGTGCGGTGCCAGCGCCGTGTGCTCAATCGCGTCTCTTGCCAGCCATCCTCACCTCGTCGAGCGCTTCGTGGTCATGGAGGCCCACTTCAGGGGCACTCAGGCTTAGCAGCGAATCTTCCTATAGGGGCAACTTGTGAAGTAGTGAAATATCCAACGTACTTTGGTGCGTGCACGGCAAGGGATACACGTCGATCCTCGTGTTCCGGGGGCCACAGGAAGCCTCAATAGGGTGTTGAGGGACAGTGGCGTCGTTCCCGAGGTGGGTTTGTGTAGGGTGGCCGATGTAAGCAGTCCGTGACAGAGAAAGAGATTTCAATGGCCCAGGGTGATATCGAGACGTACTACGAAGACGGCGTATGGAAGAACAAGCGCGAAGGAACCGAACGGGCGTTTTCGACCGGCGGAAGCAAGGACGAAGCAATCGCTGAGGGACGGGAGGCTGCGAAGCGGGACAAGGTTGAGCACGTCATCAAAAACCAGGACGGGCAGATCGCCAGCAAGAACAGCTACGGCAACGATCCCCGGAACGTTCCGGGCTAATCGTGGCGGAGGGTTTGCCGGCGTGGCTTGCCCCGCCGGTGCCCTTATCGCTGGCCAAAGCGGTTTCCGGCCCCCGGTGGGCGCTGCCGGGGCCTGTCTCTACGCATGAGCTCACCGAAGCGCAGCCGGTCGGCAGTTCCACCGTCTACCGGGCAGTCGAACAGGCATGGCAGAAGCGGGACTCACAGTCGACTCCTGCACCGGCGAGGCGCCGGCGCCCAAGCGCGGTTCTCCTCCACGATGCATCGTGCGGCGCAGGCATGCACAGTGGCCCGCCCGGTCAGACCACTTCCGGCACCCGTTCTCGGCCGCTACTTTGCCTTCGAGGCTGCGGATTTCTCCGTGTGTGCGTCGGCGTTGGCGAGGTCACCGGAGCCGTCTTCCAGATGGGCGCGCATGAACCATTGGAACAGTTCCAGCTTGCCGGTCTGACCGATCAGCATGTCCTCGGTTACCGGATCGATGGCCCCGGTTTTCTCAATTGCCGTGCGGTGGCTGGCTACCACTCCGTTGTAGACCAGATCCAGTGCGGCCAGATGCTCGGCGGTTCCTGCCCGGCCGATGGAGTAGTCGTCCCAGTCGCGGGCCTGGACCAGGGCGCCGGGCAGCCCATTGGGCGAAACGCCCAGGGTGGCCATACGTTCGGCGGTTTCATCGATCATGGCCCGTACCAGTTCGATCTGCGGGTCCAGCATCTCGTGGACTCCGATGAAGTCCCGGCCCACGACATTCCAGTGGGCGTGCTTGAGGGTGAGCTGCAAATCGTTGAGGGCATGAAGCCGGCCCTGGAGGATGCCTGCGGCCTTGTGGCCCTGCTTCAGTTCCAGGCCCGGTACGGTAAATCCCGCCTGTGCTTTGTTCTTGCTGGTCATGAAAGCCTCCCCGTTTTCGGCCGCCGCGTGCCGGCGGGCGGTTACTCCACGGTAACGATCCCGGAGCGGTGGCGTCTACCCGCAGCCCGGCAGCCGGGCCGGGTGCCGGGAACGAAAGTGACCGGGATCGCGGAAGCCGCCACCGTCTCCCCGGTGCGTGGCACCGCCCACGGGAACACGACCGGCGTCTGCCCCGAAGCCCCCCCTGTACGGCCGGCCGCAGGGCCTCCACATCTTGCCCCCTCGGGTCAGCCGAGTGTTGGAGCTCGACCGGGCTGAGTGCAACTGCCGTCGCCCGGATCCGCCGGCGGCCTCACAGGTGTCCCCGCCGTTCCCTGGGATCCAGCCGTGTCCGGGACGGTGCCGGCCGGGTGCTCTTCCCCTGTGAACTGCGGACCGGGGTGTCTCCCGGTGTCTCCGTTCCTGGCACCGCGCGTAGACGGGTTGGCTCCGGGGACGTTTCGGAGCCCCGTTGCGGAGGTTGCAGGGAGCCGACGAATTTGGCGAGTTCTTGCTGAAGGATTCTCCAGTGGTCGGCGTCCATGTCAGCAGGAAAGGCGTCGATCTCTGCCTTTCGGGCGGCAGTCAGGGCTGCCTCGCCCGCGCCGGTCAACTCGATCAGGAGTTGACGCCGGTCCGAAGGATGCGGGGTCCTGGTAAGGAGTCCTCGTGCCTGAAGCCGGGCCAGGACCTTTCCGACCGTCTGGGTTTGCACGTGCACCATGCCCGCAAGCTGTTCCTGGTTCCGCGGGCCGGTCGCGATTCCTTCGAGAGCCATGACGGCGGCCCTGGTCAGGCCAAGCGGTGCCAGGGCGTTGTCCTGACGGCGCTGGACCAGCCGGGCTGCCAGCGCCAGCTGCCGGTAGCCGGCCCGGAGGTCCGGCTCAGGCTCTGTGCTCATCGGTAGGCCTTCCCCGGAATCTGGCCGTCCCTGTTCTCCGCCGTGAGCACTCCGTCTCCCTCGCGTCTGGGGCGCGGACCGCCTGGACAACGCCGCCCTGCCAGACACCGCTTCCTCACCACGATAAGCCTGCCGAGCATGCATTTGGCAAGGGTGCTTACTAATCCGCGTCAGGTCGCAGCAGGCGGGCGGCTCCTCGCAAGCTGACCACGGCGGAGCCGCGAAATTCCCTGCGGGAGCACACCGATTAGCGATTCCCAAATTGTCCTTGCGCATCAGATAGCAAGTGTGCGTACCATCTAGTTCGTAACCAGGCTTACTAACCGACCCCGGCAGATGCTGGTTCCTGATCGCCAGCTGACCTTTCCTGAAAGAGAGCAAACGATGACAGAGAACCCATGGCCACAGACTGCAACGCCAGCAACGGGTGACCGGTACCCGATTGCCGAAACGCCGGGATTTTCCGTCGAGCCGGAGAGTTCTTCGTCCAAAAAGGACGTTGCCAAGGAAGAAGCCTCGAATGTCGCCAGCCAGGCCGCCGGCGCGGCGCAGAACGTGGCCGAGACGGCCAAGGCTGAGGCGGGTAACGTCGCATCCGAGGTGAAGACCAACGCCCGGGATCTCCTTCATCAGGCAAAATCCGACCTGACGAGCCAGGCAGGCACGCAGCAGCAGAAGGCCGCCGAAGGGATCCGCAGCATCTCCTCGCAGCTGCGCACCATGGCGGAAGCACCGGACCAGCAAAGTGTCGCCTCCGACCTGGTCCGCCAGGCCGCGGACCGCTCCGCCTCCGTCGCATCCTGGCTGGAGAACAGGGATCCCGGCTCCCTGCTGGACGAGGTCAAGTCCTTCGCCCGCCAACGCCCCGGCACCTTCCTGCTCCTCGCAGCCGGTGCCGGGGTGCTGGCTGGCCGGCTGGGCCGCAGCCTGCAGGCCGGAGCGCCCTCGGCTACCGGCACCGCCGTTCCGCCGCAACCCGTCCAGTCACCCCTGGCGGCTGAAAGCACCCTCACGCCAGGCGCCGGTGAGCCCTTCTATGACGGGACCACGATCGGCGCTCCGGCTTACGGCGAGACCGTATACGGGGAGCCTGGACGGCCCGGCTTTGCAGGTCCGGGCTCGGCAGGGGTTCCCCTGCGCGATCCCAACGACCCGTTCGTTGAGGGTGAAGGGCGCCAGCTGTGAGCAGCCAGGTGCCCGAACCGCCTCCCACGGCCGCGCATGCCAAGGCGGACTCAACTTCCCTCGGAGATCTCCTGGGGGAGGTCACCCGGGATCTTTCCACGCTGATGCGGCAGGAGATCGAACTCGCCAAGGCCGAACTCAAGCAGTCCGGTAGCCGTGCGGGCAAGGGCGGCGGCATGCTCGCCGGCGCCGGCGTTGCCGGCCACTTCGTGCTCCTGTTCCTCTCGGTCGCCCTCTGGTACGCCCTGGGCGGGTTGATGGGCTTGGGCTGGTCCGTCGTCGTCGTTGCGATTATCTGGGCCATCATCGCCGCGGTACTCGTGACGGTCGGCCGCAAGGAACTCAAGAAGATCAAGGGAATGCCCCAGACCGTCGAAACGCTGCAGGAAATCCCGCCCACCCTGAAACCTAGTGAGGACAACCGATGACTGAAAACCCGGACGCCATCCGCGCCGACATCGAAACCACCCGTGTACGGCTGGGCACCAACGTGGACGCCGTCGCCGACAAAGTGACCCCGTCCAACATCGTCCACCGGCAAACCGACAAGGTCAAAGACGCCGTCTCCGGAATGAAGGAGAAAGTCATGGGAACAGCGGACCACACTTCAGGCGGTGTGCACTCGACCACCGACACCGCCGGATCCGCCATCAGCGACGTCGGTGCTGCCATCAGCGACGCACCCCACAAAGTAGCCGTGAAGACGCAGGGCAACCCGCTGGCTGCCGGGCTGATCGCCTTCGGCGCGGGGCTGCTCGTCTCGTCCCTGATCCCGCCGAGCGAGAAGGAACGGGAAGCCGCCGACGCCCTGAAGTCCGCCGCTGAGCCGGTCACCACCGAGCTGACCGAGGCCGCAAAAGACATGGCCCAGGGCCTGAAGCAACCCGCCCATGAAGCCATGGAAAACGTCAAGGCCACGGCCACCGACGCCGTTGACCACGTCAAGGAAGAGGGCCAGGCGGGCGTCTCCGACGTCAAGGACACCGCCGCCGACGCCAAGGACCACGTCCAGAACACCTGACCTGTACTGTGCGCGGCCGATGCCCCTGCTGAGGATCCCGCCCCGCCCGCTGCACAGCTCCGGAAAGGATGGTCAAAATGACCACGAATGACGCCCCGGAATCCAGCAGAGCCAAAGCGGACACCGCGCCGGCTCCGGACGACGAGCGCAAGCCCGACAGCCCCAAGGACCTGACTAAACCGTCCTGGAAGTACATCGCCAGGAAATCACTGCGAGAGTTCAGCCAAGACCGGTGCCCCGACCTCGCCGCAGGGCTGACCTACTACGCTGTCCTGTCCCTTTTCCCGGCGCTGCTGGCCCTGGTTTCCCTGCTCGGCATCTTTGGCCAGGCAGAGAAAACCACGGCCGCGCTCCTGGGCATCGTCCAGAACATCGCGCCCGGCTCCACGGTGGACATCATCAAGCAACCCATTGAGGAACTCACCACTTCCCCGGCGGCCGGTTTCACCCTGGTGATCGGCCTCGCCACGGCCCTGTGGTCCGCGTCCGGCTACGTGGGTGCGTTCGGCCGTGCCATGAACCGGGTTTACGAAATCGATGAAGGCCGCGGCTTCGTCAAGCTCCGGGGGACCATGCTCGGCGTGACGGTGTTTGCCGTGGTCATCGTCGCGCTGCTCGCGGCCATGCTGGTGATCAGCGGCCCTGTGGCCGAAGCGGTCGGCGGCGTCCTGGGACTCGGCGGGGTGGCGCTGACCGTCTGGAACATCGCCAAGTGGCCCGTCATCATCCTGCTGGTCATTGTGGTCATCGCCGTTCTTTACTACGCCACACCCAACGTCCGTCAGCCGAAGTTCCGCTGGATGAGCATCGGCTCCTTCATCGCGCTGATCGCCTTCGTGCTGGCCTCACTGGGATTTGCGTTCTACGTGGCCAACTTCAGCAACTACAACAAGACCTACGGGGCCATCGGTGGCGTGATCGTCATGCTCCTGTGGCTCTGGATCCTCAACATGTCCCTGCTGTTCGGCGCCGAGTTCGACGCCGAGATGGAGCGCGGCCGGGAACTCCAGGCCGGCATAGAGGCCGAGGAAACCCTCCAACTGCCGCCCCGCGGCACGAAGAAGAGCGACAAACTCCACCAGCAGGAAGAGGAAGACATCCGCCGCGGCCGCGAGCTCCGCGAGCAGCACGACGAAGACACAGACAAGCGAGACGACCGAAACCCGCGGCCCTGACCAATGTAACAGCCTGCCCGGGGACCTGCGGTAGCCGTCATCTTCATGACTGGCCCTGGGGCCGCAACGCGGCCCCAGGGCAAAAGTTCGTACGGGAAGGATGAAAGGGTGCAAATCCCGGAGGAGTTGCACCCAAACACTATGCGTTGTCGTTCATTTATGCAGGCATGGGGCTGCGGTCAGTCCTTCTTGAAGGCGTCCTTGACCTTTTCCCCGGCCTGCTTCAGATCCGCCTTGGCCTGGTCGCCTTTACCCTCGGCCTTCAGCCTCTCATCGCCCCTGGCCTCGCCGGCGGCTTCTTTGCCCTTGCCGCCCAGCTTGTCCGCGGTGTTTTTGATTTTGTCGTCCAAACCCATGGTGTCTCTCCCTATGGTCCGCGCCCCGCCGGCTGCTGCCGGCGGCTAACACTTCCATCGTAGCCACCACATCAACAGGATAGTAAGTATGCTTATGGGATAACTATTGAAGACCTGCCAGACGGCTTCCAGCGGCGGGTCCGCCCCTCCTCCTTCCACGGCTTGGGAGGGCATTCTGGGCCGGCCTCACTTGACGGCATTCAGGGAAGACACAGCCGCCCGGCTCGTGGCTAACGCAACAAACCTGACACCCGGATCAACGCGACACCTGAATCCACGCATCACCCACAACAAGATCCAAGGAGAGACAACATGTTCACCAGGGAAAACATTGACGGTGTGGTCAACGCCGGCGGTAACGTCCTAACCACCGACGGGGACAAAATCGGTTCCATCGGTCAGGTCTACGCCGACGACAACAGCGGCGAGCCCACCTTTGTCACGGTCAAGACCGGGCTGTTCGGCACCTCCGAATCGTTCGTCCCGCTCGAGGGCGCGCGGGTCGAAGGCAACGACATCCTCGTCCCCTACACCAAGGACCAGGTCAAGGACGCCCCCCAGGTCGCGGAGGACGGACACCTGGAGCCTTCCGAAGAAGACCGCCTCTACGCCCACTACGGGCTCACAGGCCGGGACACCACCTACACCGACGCCACCCGCCGGACAGACACGTATGACACCGACCAAACCACCGGAACCGGACGCGGCACCTCCCGGACCGGAGCCGATGATGCGATGACCCGCTCGGAGGAACGCCTCAACGTAGGCACCGAGAAGCAGGAAGTAGGCAGGGCCCGGCTGCGCAAATATGTCACGACCGAGAACGTCACCCAGACCGTTCCCGTGCGGCGTGAGAAAGTCCGGCTCGAACGCGAACCCATCACCGAAGAGAACAACGGCGCCGCGATGTCCGGCCAGGACATCACCGAGGACGAGCACGAGATCACCCTGCACGAGGAACGCCCCGTGGTGGAGAAGGAAACCGTCCCGGTCGAACGCGTCCGGCTAGAGAAGGACACCGTGACCGACGAGGCCACCGTCGAGGAGGAAGTCCGCAAGGAAAACATCGAAACCGACACCGACCGCGGCGAAACCCGCCGATAACAGGACCGGATCAACAGAAGCCGAGGGCCCGGGCTTCGACCCGGGCCCTCGCACGTCTCTGCAAACAAGGCTGTTGTTGCAGAGAACCATCAGCCATGCGTTGACATCCACCCCCTCTGGAGGCACCCGTGCATGTATCACACAACACCATCCCTACCGCCACCGTCCCTACCGCCCGAGTCCATCATCTTCAGGAAAATCTCCGCACGCATCTGACCAAGGGGAGGGAGTGGGCAACACCCGGAATTGAAGCTGCTCTGCACCGGGCGCTGACCGGAATAGACAGCGGCCTTGAGGCAGCATCTCCCCGGATTCAAGCGAGCCTGCGCACGATCGCCGACGAGCTGGCAGGCGGGGTGGAGACCGTGACTCCCCGACTCCATGACCGGATAACGCGGATCACGCAGGCTAACGTTCCGGCCCCGGACCTGGGCGCGGCGTCTGGGCGGCCATCCCTAAAGCCTTGGCTGATTGCCGGAATCCTGGCAGCCGCGGCGCTTTCCGGTGCCACACTCTGGCGCGCCCTTCGCTCTGCCGGGGAACCGCCATACGAGCGTCCACTTGAACGGGCACCTGAGAGCGGAGCGGTCCCCGACGATCCTGCCGCCTCCCAGTTCTCCACGCCCATTTAGCTGCTGTCATCGACGGGCATGACCTCGTCTGCAGCATTCTCAATTCTCATCGTGGTACTAACGAATAACGATCGTTCCGGCCGCGATTAGCCAGCCGGTCCTACCGTCGGATATTTCACTTTTACAACCACCCTTTAAGAGCGGAGAGGCCGGCACCTGGTGGGGTGTCGGCCTCTCCCGTTTCCTCGGACAAAGGAAACCATGGAAGGCAGCATCATCGCTGCGGGTGTTCCGTAGTGGGGAGAGCCGGCACAGGGGGCCATGCCGGCTCTCGGGGTTCCCCGCGCTGGAGAGGGGAACGGTCATCAGCATAGTTGCCGGGTCTGACAGGGGCAGCACGGCACTTGTGGTGGGAGGAAGTGTTACCGGTGGATCGGCGGGCCGCCGCCCGGTGAGTACGTCCGGTGTCGGGCACGGTTGGCGGTGGCCCGCCCGCACTTTCGGCGGGACGGGTAGGGGAGCGGGTTCGGTCACTTCCCGGACCCGCTCCCTAGGGTGTCCAGCGGGTGGGCTGGCTCAGGCCGAACAACTGTTCAGCAATGGCCACCACATGGTCGGGGACATCTGCCTCTTCGCCGTGGCCGTCTTCGCCCAGGAACGCCGTGTCGCCGCAGTAGATATCGGTCAGAATTCCGGTGAGTTCCCAGACGAGCTGAGCGGCCCTGACGTTGGGCCTCAGCCCGAGGATCTTGCCTTCCTCGTTGAGGTAGAAATGCCAGTCCTCCCCGCTGACGGCTTCAATGTTGCCGCCCACGAGGGTCTGCAGGGTCCCCAGGTCATCGCTGATGCTCTCGACCCGTGGCGGTGCGGCGGGGTCGGCGGGAATGATGTGGTCTATATCCTTTCAAGTGTGGGAGAGGGTGCCCTGGCCTTGGGGGCGGGGCACCCTCTCCGCTTGTTCCTTGGGGTGAGGGTTGTTAGTGGCCGGTGGCCGTGTACGGGGTGCAGTACCTGGCGGGCAGGTCTTCCACCGTCTCGGGCAGGTCGTCCGGGCCTTGTGCCTGGCCGTTCTTCCACTGCCAGAACGCGTAAGCGATGATCGCTGCCCACTGTGCGGACTGTGCGCGGTAGTACGTGGTTTTTACGTCGCCTTCGCAGTAGGTGGCCATGGCGAACAGTGCGCCCTCGGCATCGTTCGTGCGGAGCAGGGCCAGCATGACGTAGGGCCACTGGCCGACGTCCCAGCCATCGCACCCCCACGAGGGGAGGACAACCCAGCCAGCGGCGGCGATGTCCTCCATCCAGTCGTAGCCGGTGTTCATGTGGTAATCGCCCAACACCGGCACGCCGAACAGGACTTCGGCGGTGTCTTTGGTGGTGATCGTTGCGGTAGTGATCGCGTTCATGGTTTGTGTCCTTTTGTCCGAGACGTGAGGGCGAGGGGACGGCGTAACTCGGCCAGCTGCTCCCCTTCTCCCCCGTTGTTTTTTGGCTGCTGGCGAAGCTTGCGGAGCTGTGGCCGACGGAGGCCTGTCTACCCGCAGGGCAAGGCCCGGGAAATCTTCGGAGGAAATCAGCGACGCAGGAGCGCCGGAGAGGACTTTCCGGGGTGCAGGCCCCGACGTAGGAGGGGCTAGACGGGCTGGAGCGGACACGTACAATCCGAAGGAATCTCAATGATGTTGTCAATGGATTCCAGCGCCGTTCGTTAGGGATCCGGCCCCGTGGTGGTTCTTGCTCTGGCGGCGTGGCGGTATTGCTCTGGGGTGGTCATGGCGTGCTCCTTTTTGGTGGGTGGGGCGCTCGTGGTGAGTGGCCAGCTTCCCCTCTCCCCCCGTTGTTTTGGCTGCTGGCGAAGCTTGCGGAGCTGTGCCCGACGGAGGCCTGTCTACCCTTGGGCAAGGGACAGGAAATTCCCGGAGGAAATCAGCGACGCAGGAGCGCCGCAGGGACATTTCCTGGCACGCAGGCCCCGACGAAGGAGGGGCTAGGGCGGGCCGGATCGGGCACGTACAATCCGTCAGGACAGCAGCCAAAACGTCGTAGACACACCAGGGCAGGGTGGGCAGGAGCTCTGCGACGGCACGACCTGGACCCAACAGCCGGCCACGGAGCGAAGCGGAGTGGACGCCCGATCCTTTGGGTGAGCCGCTCCCCCGCACACCACGGGTGGTTTGCTGTCGGCCCAGAGCTGAAATCGCAAAATTGTCGGAGGCTCCTGCCATGCTGTGTGAAGTGGAGGCGCCCGTCTCCCACGTATAGAAAGGAGGTGCGTCTTATGGCCAAGCCTGAGGAGCACCCAACGAAGCCGGAGCACCCAACGCATCCGGAGCACCCTACACATCCCGAGTACCCCGAGAAGCCGGACGTGCCGGCGGGCCCGCCTAATCCCCCGAACCCGCCTGGCCACAGGCCCGTGGGCTAACTGATGACGACATTTCCCCATTGGTGGGAGACGTACCCCGAGCGGCTGGAGCAAGAAGCTGCAGCGCTCCAGTCGCTCGGGATTACGTTTGAAGAGGATCAATCGGCGAAAGCCGATGGGATCATCCGCTGGAAATTTACCGTTCCAGATTCGATCTCCCGCTTTGGGAACGTCCGCTTGGAAGCTACCTTTCCTGACTTTTACCCCTATACCCGTCCGGAAGTCGTGGCGCCTGAGTTGAGCATGGGTCACCACCAGCATCCGTTCGGGAAGAACGTCTGCTTGATCGGTCGTTCTTCTGATGCTTGGAACACCAGAGACACGTTGGCCTGGCTCATTGAATTTCAGCTTCCCAAAGCCTTGGAACGCGGAACTTCCCCGACGCCCGGCGAAGGTGAGGAAGACCAAGGAGAGCCATTCTCTGAGTACTACACGGTGTTCCGGAGTACGGCGATGGTGTTGGTTGACAGCGAATGGGCTCAGCCGCAGCATCCAGCAGCTGGACCTGCGAAAATCAACGTGACTGGTCCAGTTCCAAGCGAAGACGGCTCACAGACATTGTTCTGTGTCCGGGAACTGGCGAACGACGGCGGTGGAACTTTTGCCAGCATGGCAAGCGAAGTGCAGGAACTGTACGGTCATTTTCCCATTCTGAATGCCCGATGGAGCACTGTGCGTGCCCCAATCAGGGAAGACAACCCTGAGGCCATTTGGCGGGCCGCAGAAGAGGCTGATCGGACCTTTTCAGAGGCTATGACAGCCAACGGCAGGAACTGTCAGTTCCGTCTTGTCGCGTTTCCCGAAGAGCACTCTCGAGGCAACACCGGCACGGGCTGGATCTTGGTTGTAAAGCACTGGGGAGATCCGCTCAAGCCCAAAGGCAAGGACCGTCGGTCAGGTAACCCGGCGAGAAATTCTCCACGCCAAGCCGCACCTGAATTTCAGCTGGTGCGCGCAGGCAGAATTGGTCAATCGGACATGCGTGCCAGGACCCCCCGCCTCTCCGGCCTCGGAGAAAAACAGGTTCTGCTGCTAGGCGCGGGAGCTCTTGGCAGCATCATTGCCGAAAAGCTCGCCCGGGCAGGTCTTGGACGTCTAACCGTCATAGACAAAGATGTGCTGGAGCCTGGAAACCTTGCCCGTCATGCGTGCAACATGACTCAGGTAGGCACTACCAAGGCCGGGGCTGCCTGCACGCTTGTGCGGCAAATAAACCCGTACATCAAGGCCAAGGGTCTAACCCTCCCAATTGGCGGCCCCCTTGCTGGATCAGAGCTTCTCGCTGAAGAATTTACCGCCTGCGACTTGGTCATTGATGCCACCGCCGAGGTCGGCGTTCAACGCCTAACGGCTGCGCTGGCAGCCCGGAGCGGAAGTGAGTGGATTGTTGCAGAAGCGACCAATGGAGCTCGTGGCGGCACCGTCGTGCACGTTCCGACAGCGGCAGAGTGGTGTTTCTCGTGCTTCGAATGGCACCGTGCAGGCGCTCCTGAAGTGCTACTGGCGCCAGCTGCCGCCTCGAAGATGACCCAACCCGTTGGCTGCGCGGAACCCACTTTCACAGGAGCGGCGCACGACTTGGATGAGGTAGCACTTCAAGCGGTAAGGACAGCGACTGCAGTTCTCACTGGTCGCCCCACACACAACGCAGTTGTCCTATCTATAGGGGACGACGTTGGGGCCGATCTCCCGGTTTGGACGAAGCATGAAATCGCCAAACATCCAGGTTGCGTGCATGCATGACAACAGTGTGGTTGGGCAACGGAGTCGTAGAGTTTCTACTCCAAGAGGCAACCTCAAGGGTGCCCATGGAAACAGGGGGCGTGCTCCTTGGCTGGAGCTCTGACGGGAACATTTGCGTAACCAACGTAATCGGACCCGGCCCCAACGCCATACATAAGGCCAGGTCATTCGAGCCCGACAGCATCTGGCAGCAAAAAAACATCGCCCTGCTCTACGAGCGATCCGGTCGAAGGTTGTCCTACCTCGGCGACTGGCATACCCATCCCGCCGGGCATACGGATCTCAGCAAGCAAGACCTGCAAACGCTAGCAGGGATCTCCCGAACCTCGAATGCTCGCTGTCCGAACCCGATCATGATGATCCTAGGACAGCCTGCCGGCAGGCAGTGGATCGCAGTGAGTCATTTCTTCAGCAGCGGCCATGGATGTTTTGAGGACCAAGTTCAGCAGCTGAAGACGATCGCAGCGCCTGGGCTCCAGGGATGGGAGTAGCCCCATTCGAGCTACTCCCAAAGTTCCCTGCCCCCCCCTGCTCCCCCGAGGTATCCGAACGATCCAATATGGCGGGTGTGAGCATGACGAAATGGGGCTAGGCGGGCGGAGGGGGCACGTACATTCCGTCAGGACAGCAGCCAAAACGTCGTGGACACACCAAGGCCAGGGTAGGCAGGAGCTCTGCGACGGCACGACCTGGACCTGACAGCCGGCCACGGAGCGAAGCGAGTGGAGTGGACGCTCGATCCTTTGGGTGAGCCCCAGCGGTTGGCGTAGGTCATCCCCGCCTGTCCCCAACAGGCGCGACACCCTTTTCCGTTCATCTGGGACGGCGGAAGAGCCGGCACCTATTGGGGGTGCTGGTAACGGTGCTGTCACCAGCCGCAACGGATGGGCTCGCGTAGGTCGGCCGCTACTTGGTGGTGGCGGCGTCAGGGTCGCCAGCGCGTTGGACTGCCCGGTAGACGGTCCCCTTGCGGAGGCGCGACAGCCGATCCCGCACCTGGTCGTCCTGCAGAGGCTCCCCTGCCTGCCCCTTCGCGGCACTCAGACGGTCCTCCACCACGCGCTGCGCCGTCCCCCGGGTCAGGTGGTCGCTGACCGCCTCGGGCAGTCCGTCCCGGTCGGGCTCGTAGACGTTGAAGAACTCCGCCTCGTCATCGGATGCGTCCGTGGAGGTGACGTGGCCGTGCTCGCCCCGCATGACGCTCCCGTCCCGGACGGAGCTCCGGCAGTGAACGGGGCGAGTGCAGAGGACTGTTGACATCGGGATGTCAGAAGTCCTGTGCACCGTCATGCATTTTTTCAACAGTCGTCTGCACCAAAGGCCGAGCTACGGGACTGCAACTGCTTCAGGGTTCGTCGCCGGGACCCAGCGGTACAGTGTGGGCACCGAGACGCCGAGGCTGGCGGCAACTTCCTTTGCCGGCGTTCCCTGGTTGAGGAGCTTCCGAGCTGAGCGGATCTTGGCCTCAGTCATTACACGCTTGCGTCCGCCGACCCGGCCCTGTTCGCGCGCTGCCTGTAGGCCTGCCTGGGTGCGTTCGACCATGAGCTCGCGTTCCATCTGCGCCAGGGAGGCCATCCCGTTGAAGAAGAAGCGTCCGGAGGCGGTGGTGGTATCGATCGAGTCGGTGAGGCTGACAAAACCAATGCCGCGCTCGTGCAGGCCTCCGGCGAAATCCAGGAGGTTCTTCACGCTGCGGCCAAGACGGTCCAGCTTCCACACGATGAGAGTGTCTCCCTCGCGGAGTGTTTCCAGCGCTTTGGCGAGACCTGGGCGGCCGGCCTTAGTGCCGCTCATTGTGTCTTCAAAGATGCGATCGCATCCTGCACCTTTTAAGGCGGCCAACTGCAGATCAAGGTTCGGGTCGCGCGTGGACACTCTGGCATAGCCGATGCGGTGTGCAGCCATAGGGGTTTCTCTTCTCAAAACTCGATTCGGGCTCCTAGCTCGACTCTACAGTTTTGAGAACTATTTATGAGAACCACGGCCTGTGGCCGGCGTTTGTCGTCACGACGGCGGTTTTCCGCCGAGGGACATCGCTTTGCGGCACCTCGTTGCACGACCAAGGATTCTCAAATGCACCTGTTCTTGAAATCCTTCGTTTGTAAGAACATAACGACGGCCGCCTTACAGTCACACCGGGCGCTACGGTTGATTCCATGGAACCACCACCAACTCTGCAGATGACGCTTGGCGCGGCAATTCACTGATACAAGGGAGTCGTTCCCGCCCCGATGCCCATAGAATTTGGACATTGCAGGAGCCCGGAGTTGAACCGGCATGGCGTTTTGAAGGACACGATGACCGATAAGTTGCATCTCACCCCGGAGGATGATTTTCCCCAGGACCTGACCGAGGTCGGAGATCGGCAACTGCAGGTCTTGGACAGCCAAGTTCAGCGCCAGCTCGACTATGAGGTCATCTCTGAGGGAGAGTCGAACCCGGAGACTGAGTTCCGGCACTATGAGCTCGATGAAGAGTTCGGAAACCGCGAACGACGCTAGCAGTTGTCAGAGCTTGTGCCCCGGGACGCACAACTGTGTCGCGCCCCTCGTCGGGCAGTTTGAAAAGTTGTGGCCAAGGATTCCAACGACATCGGTGCCGCCCTGCACGTCCGGTACCCTCAGCTTGTCGCAGACGACCGCCTAACAGGCACACTGGGCACTACGGTTGCCAGCTGTTTGATAGTACGAACGCGCACGATCGACGAACCCGCTACGGTCATCAGCGCGAAAACAACGCCGGCGAGGGCACCTATCCACGATCCAGCTATCAAGCCGATTCCCAGAAGGTCCAGTCCCTGACCTTCTGACAGGCCGGGGACGTAGGGAGGCGGGAACAGCATGTAGGCCGGTTCGAGCAGGGCACGTCAGCAGTATCTGGCCACACCAAACACGAGGGTCTGTTCGGAAGTACTCCTTCCGAACAGACCCTCGTGTTGCCGTGTTCGTCTTCCTTAGTAAGGAAGAACTTGGGCGATCATGGACGTGGGCCTCCGCTCATCGTGTCCGTGGCACTTTCCTGTGAATCGTTTGAATGCAATTTGGGCGCGACCAAGGACCACGCCAAGACGGCGCCCAAGAGGGTAATCGACGCTATTGAAACCGCCCCATCAAGTAACCACTGGATGAAGATAGGATCCGTGAATTCAGACTCGCGTAGCACTCCTCGGCCGGACGCCACAGCGACGACTAGAAGGCCTATGATCGTCCCTGCCGCGCTCCAGATAGGAGCTTTAGACTCCGTGCGGTTCCGCGGGAAGATTTTGTCCCACAGCACCCACGAAACCGCTGCTGTCAGAAGAACAATGGCCAGGTAATATTCCCATGCGAAGCGTGGCGTCACAGCCATCTGGGGTGTCCCCATCAGATCTGAAAGTAGCCCGCCCTTTGCATCCTCAATCCTGGTTGTCATCATTCCGACTAGAAGGGTCCACAGGAGCACTAGTAAAGATGCCGAAAACGTGGTTAGCAGTGTTCGGTTACGCAAAGAATTAGCCAATCCTGTCCAAAACGAATGGCCTGTTGGTGGAATCCCTTGGGACTTCTACTCGGGAAGGAACCGTCAGGGCTTCATCGCCGACAATAAGGTGATCACCTCTGCTACCAGCGTTCTCAGTCTTCAGAGCCGAAAGTCCTGGGGTGGCTTGTAGGTCAACGTCAGCGGGGAGCAGATACGCGTTTACAGGAACCTCGCCCTTAGTCTCGTCCCCCAGAAGTCGAACCGACAGTCCATGCTCTTTGAAATTCGGGCGGGAAGTGCAGACTGATGCAACACTTTCAGATGGCCCGTCCATGACTACGACGAGACAGATTTCTGAACGGTCGGGGCCCAAAGCGGCATAATACGAAGCGCGATCGGTTTTGGCCAGAGCCCTTAGGGAATCAGCTGGCAAAACCGAGACTGCCTCACTCTTGTTTACGTGCGCCGCCGGCAAATCATTCGCCGCCTGAGCTTCACCCAGTGCTGGAACAAGTACATCCGCTGCCAACGACCCCTCAGGTGCTGCCAAAACCGGGGAAGCCGAAACAGCAATTCCGACAGCCGCGAACGACGCCGCAAGAGCAATAAGCGAAGCATTTTTCTTTGATCCGAAGTTCATACGATTCTCCTCAAATAAGGGTGTGCAATGGTCATGTGCTCTCGGCTACTGGCGGGTTCGGGAACAATTCACCTGAACCGTGCCCTGAATATAGATGCCATAGCTCCAGGAGCATTCACCATGAGTCGGGCCCGCTGGAAGATGCGTAAACCTGGCGTGGGCATTGTTAGCCAGGTCTATGCCTCCATACGTATAGCCGCTGTTGTCACCCTTCGTCCGGAGATGCAGCGTTCCACCAAACGTGGAACTCATCCGCCCTAGCCCCCCAATGTTCGTCCCACCGTAGCCGCTGTAGGCAATCTGCCCCTGTGTGAGCGGCTTATTGTAGGCGTAAGAGATGTCGGCAGCGTACGCCGCCGTCGGCGCGCCGACAACTATGCCAGCTACCAATAGACATCCCAATAGAGCTCGATTCTTTGCCACGTTTCCCCAATCCTCGATGCCGTCGCCGGCATACGATGATCGAAGACTGAGGCTCAACAACTCTCGTCAAGAGATTTACAAGTAGTGAAATGCTTTCTTAATCGTTTGCTTACTACCAAGACTCCAGCACAAGGTAGGTTCCGGTCCCTGCTGCAATTCTGCGGGCAGACTGCCAATTGACAGCTATAGGAGCATCGCCGTCGACGCAAGAGGGTAGGGCAAGGCGGGGCTCTGCGACGTCAGACCGAACCCCAACAGCCGCCCGCGCCAGCGGACGCCCATACATCTTGAATGAGCACTTGGTCGACCTAGTGTCCCACTTCCTTAGAACCGGGACATTCCCAGTGGGACACTGCCCCAATGGAGCGAAAGCTGGGCCGGCCAAGGCGCCCCAGCTGTGGTGCACCGGCTTGCCATCGGGCGCTGATGTCCTCCTCGGAACCGACGGCCGCTGAAGCCGGAATGGCCCGCCACACCGACGGCACGGGCCCACCAACCATTACTGCGCCCCGGAATGTCGGTGCCGTGTCCTATCATCGGGGCAACTCCCAAGGAAGGGAAACCAATGACATCACTAGAGGACGAGGTTCTCAGTCACCAGTTCATCTACGTTCCGTGGGTGGACGATAAACCCGTCTACCAGCACACCCCTCAGCTGGCGCTGTACCTTCAAAAGGAGCACCGTGCCCGGTTGACGGTTGTGTGCAATATGAAGTCGAACGTTCCCGATAGCCTCCAAAAGGTACCCGCCGTTACCGAGCGCAGCGGCAGCGTCGTCGATGGCGGAGTTGTCTTCGCCTATTGCCCGACCTACAAGGTGATGAGCAAAGTCACGCGCTTGAAAAAGAGCATCATCATAGTCGTCGAGTGGCCGACTGAATCCTACGCGGGGTGGGCTCAACTTGTTGGGGCGTACAACGTGGTGACGGGGGTAGTGATGTCAACGAATCTCACAGACGCCGGACGCAAGGAGCTCGACGGGATCCTATTCGAAGGCTATAAGGGCTGGCACGATAACATCGCCGAGCGGATGACGATCGGCCATCTCAAGAAGCTCGCCGCGCTCGGTCAGTACGATCGCAGCGTGGTCCTGGCCTACGTACGTCGGCAGAAGAGCGAGGACAGTGTGAAGAACTTCATCAAGATCCTTGATCAGTTCGAACGCACACAGAAGCTGACACTGGGCTCCTCAGCGCCCATAAGCGGAAGCTGAGGGCGCAGTGATAAATGCCCTGACTAACCCTGCCGTTGGCAACTTGGTCCAAATTTTCCTTGCACTAGTCACTGTCGCAGGCCTGTTGGTTGCCTTGGCCAACGGCAAAAGGGACCGTGCAACTGCGATGTCGCTGGCGGTGGGTGATCGCCGGGCTGCTGATGAACGCGCGGACAGTGATCGTCGGGAGGCTACGGCTGCGATGGAGGACGAGCGGGCCTTCACCCGTGAGCAGGCTCAGCTGCAGATGCAGCTCGATCATGCGTTGAAGATCGTGCAAACCGCCGATAACCATCCTCGGGGCGACTTCAACATGATCAAGCACTGGGGTCTATCCATAAGGGCTTCGGTCATTGTCCTGGGCAAGGACCTAGTCCCACAAGCCTGGTCCGTATTTATCGACCGAGAGAGCAGGTGGGAAGACGTCAAGGACGACGTACTGCTGGAGATCAATGATCTGGCCATTCGAACAGCACGTTCAATGAACTGCCCCTCCTGTTACCACGTCCATCGCACCCCGTGACGGAACGCTGAACGCCTTTAAGCAGCCAGCCGTGCTGCACTTAGCTCTCACGGGGGATGCAACCTGTCCTCTCGTTCTGGCTTGTTCACTTCAACGGAGCCATCATCGAAACCGGCACCGACTCCTACCGCCCTCGCCACACCACACCAAACAGCAGCAGTCCTAGCGGCTTTAATGCCCCTGCTCAGAAGGTGGTGTACTCCACGAATGATGCCTTCCAGGTCTATGACGTCGGATGCTGCGTTGTTCTTCACGAATTCGATGCCATTCTCGGCAGCTTGGAAGGGTTGGGTCCAAAGACTTTGCGCCTTCCGAGCTACGAATGAGATTTGGGCGTCCCAGTTCCTTCGAAGTTAGGAGACGTCTACGAGTTCGTGGCTGCTGCATTCCGTTAGCGGAGGGTCGTGGAATTGGTCCGGGTGCTCTGCAGGTAGGAGGTCAAAAACCCTCGAACGGTACCGGGGAATCACTATTCTGAGCTGCGAAAACCGCCATCCGAACGAACGCTCAGTATTAATCCTCGGCACTGCCTGGCCTCGGCGGTGTGGTTCCCCGATGCGGTCGTAGTCAGTTTGACTTGAAAAAATCCTCCTAATATGCTGTGTCGGGCGCCCCGATGCATCCCCCAATAGCATCGGGGCGCTCCATATCCCGGCCCCCGTGCTCCCCCACCGCCGGACCTGATGTGATTCTTCCTGGGGCGGAGGGCCGACAGGAAGAGCCATAGAATGGTGAGGAACTGGCCGGGGGGACCACATGAATTCACGCGGAGTATGCCTGGTCATCGAAGATGACCCCGATATCAGGGATCTGCTCTGCCCTCTGTCCCTGTCACCACGCCCGCGCCGGGCGCGGAAGGATTCAGGGGCAACCACTGATGCCTGACCCGTCCACCCTGGCCTTTGGCCTGACGTACACCGGCACCCTCGCGGTGGCCCTGCTAATGTTCCTCGGCCAGCTGACCGCCTTCACAGCCCTGCTGGTCCTTGCCGGGACCGTCAGGCTCCTCGCCTATGCGGTGCGGACGATTACACGTCCACCCGCACAATCGAACCGCTCCGCCACATCCCCGCACGGAGACACAGAAAAACAGAAACAATGAGACACGGAAGCTTCTGTTTGATTAGCGCATGAGAATGGCCCCGGTACTTACCGGGGCCATTCGTTCACTCCACCTGAGTGCTGCCGGGGATGCGTAGCCGGCAGAACTCAGCATGCCACGGAGCAGCAGTGTTACGTGGGCACTGACGCGTCCGACATGAGGACGAAGGGAAGCCCAGGGCTGCAACTCCCACGATGAGCCGACTCCCCTGGCCGCGGTCGGCCTCGGCGCGGGGCATCATTTGGGGTGTTGTACTCACGCGGACCTTCGTTCGGAGTTGATTTCGGTGCTGGTGTCGTTACCGGCAGCTGGGTCGGGGGCAAGCAGCCCTTTGGCCAGGTAGAGCGCGTTCAGCGTTCGGGGAATGCCGGCGTACGGGGTGAGGTGGGTGAGTACGGCAATGATCTCCGTGCGGGTGGCGCCAGCCCGCAGTGTGGCGGGGATGTGCGCTTCTAACTGGGCCTCGCAACCGCCTATCGCGGCGAGCACCGCGACCGTCACTAATTGCCGGGTGCGTAGGTCCAGTTCGGGGCGGGCGATGATCTCGCCGAAGGCGTATTCGACGATCGTGTGGCCGAATCGCTCGTCCACCGGCGCCACCGAGGCGACCACCGCTTCGGGGTCGAGGCCGATGCTGCGCATGACGTCGCCGCCGAGGCGTTCGCGTTCGCTTGGTTGTTGCCATTCGGAAGAGGTCATGATGATGTGCCTTTCTGGATCGGGCGGGTGTCTGGCAAGGTCGCGGCCGGGTATCTTGCGCCCTTCACGTTGTCCGCGAGGAAGGCCGAGTCCAGCGCCTCGAGTTGCGCGAGGGACAGTTTGACGGCGTCGGCGGCGATGTTCTGGGCCAGGTATTCTTCCCTCTTAGTTCCGGGAATGGGGATCACGTCCGCGCCCTGGGCAAGGACCCAGGCCAAGGCGATCTGCCCCCGAGTAGCATCATGCCGCTCGGCCACAGCACTCACCGCGTCCAGCAGTGCCAGATTGGCTTCGAGATTGCCGTGCGCGAACCGGGGCATGATCCGTCGGATGTCGTCGTCGTCCACCTTGTCCAGCGCGGCGATCTCGCCGGTGAGCAGCCCACGGCCGAGCGGGGAATAGGCGACGACGGCGGTACCAAGTTCGCGCGCCGCGTCGAGTACGCCGTCGGTGATCACGTCCCTGGTCCACAGCGATAACTCGCTCTGCAGCGCCGTGATTGGATGGACGGCATTGGCGCGGCGCAGGATCTGCACATTGACCTCGGACAGCCCGATATAGCGCACTTTTCCGGCCTGAACCAACTCTGCCATGGCGCCGATTGTTTCTTCGATCGGGGTGCGGCCATCTAACCGGTGCAGGTAGTAGAGATCGATGGTCTCGATCCCGAGGCGCCGCAGCGAGGCATCACAGGCCGCGCGTGCGTAGTCGCCGCTGGCGTCATTCCAGCGGCTGCGGCCCTCGCGGCGGATGCCGAACTTGGTGGCGACAAAAGCACGATCCCGGTGGGGGCCCAAGGCGCGGCCAATAAGTTCCTCATTGTGACCGTCGCCGTACATGTCAGCCGTGTCCAGCAGGCTCACGCCGGCGTCCAGTGCTGCGTGGATGACTTTGGTGGACTGGGCGTCGTCGGTGTGTCCGTAGAACTCACTCATGCCCATGCAACCTAGGCCGATGGCACCCACGGGGTCGCCAAGTAGGCGCTGGCTCATCGTGTGCGCAGCATCTATCGCGACATTTCTCATTCTCACTCCCGGGAATCGTGCGGTTGGTCGGTTATCTCAACCCTTGCAGGACTTCGAGGGAACAAACAGGCCGCGGGTCACCGCGGGAGCGCTGCACCTGGGTGCGATACACCCATGATGAATTGCTGCCCGGAGG
>NZ_JBVAYW010000013.1:0-93727 GCF_055412845.1 Pseudarthrobacter adonitolis
GGCGGGCGGTCAGGCAGCCCTGCAGGAAAGCCGGTCAGCGGAAGAACCGGATCCCGGGCATGATCAACATTTCCGAACGTCCTCCCGAGGTTCAGGACCGGGCCATGCCGGGGCACTGGGAGGGGGACTTAATCATCGGCAAGGGGAACCAGTCCGCGATCGGGACACTGGTGGAAAGAACCACTAACTACACGATGCTCGTGCACCTGCCGGACGGGTACAGGGCCGAGCAGATGCGTGATGCGCTGGTCGCGAAGATCAAGACGCTTCCCGAGGCGCTGAGGCATTCCCTGACCTGGGATCAGGGCATCGAGATGCAGGACTGGAAAACCGTGAAGATGGACACCGGCATCGACNAGGAACTCAACGACCGGCCACGCAAAAGACTAGAGTTCAAAAAACCGATCGAACTGATCGAAGGCCTCCTGTTGCAATGACCGCCTGAAACCGCCGTTCCTTCAACGGACGTTCCATGAGCGAATGGATCAGAAGTTCAGTGCGGACAGCACTCCTGTGCGAAGCAGCTGGTACTCGCTGGCGTACGCTCGTGGCCCTCCTGGAGGTCGGACAACGACGCGGGGCTCCCCGATGACGCGGTGACTTCTGAATTGCTCTCGGGTGAGGTCGTCCTCCTCGTTGCCGCCGCTGACGTCTGCGATGAGGAGATCACCGCCGAGCAGGTCTTGAACGATGAGAGCTGTGGGTCCGCACTGGCCGTGTGCCGCATTGTCGGGGTGCCACTTCGCGAGGCTCTTGGCGTCGAGGCAGGTCGTATCTGCGCTCCAAGACAGACGGAATGCTCGCTCGAGCTCGAGCAACGTATGAGACATGGCGACGGCGTACCAAGGGACTACTGAACGGTGAGGGATCGGCTAACGGGCGGCCGGGGTGACATTTATCGCTGCGATTCACACTGCATTCCGAGGCTGACAGAAGAAAGCGTCCCGTAGAGGGTTCCCCAAAACGGGACGCCTGGGGTTGCCCGCGAGCTGGTGCAGACGAGTGCGGACATTCCGTGCAAAAGGCTTCTGAAGCTGACATCCGGATCCGTGGGAGTTTCTCATCAGGAGTGTCCCGGTTCCAAGGACGTGGAACGCACATTACAGCGGGCTTTTAGGAAGCACCGCAGTCCCCTAATTGGCGCCACCCGTTCCGTTTGCGCCGAGATGTTCAGGGTCCCGTTTACTGGACTACCGTTCCCGGACGAATTCCCAATTCAGACTGCCGTCTATCACCGAGGGCCTGACGGAGAATTCTGGTCGTCCTGTTAGCGGGCTGGACAGTGTATCGTCCAGGAGTTCTTCAACCGATTAGGGGGACGGTCAGCAGTCCTGGCTTAGCCCACGCCCAACCGCATGGCGACCTGGTACCGGTCGGAGCGGTACGTTGAGACGGCGTATTCGATGGGCGTGCCAGGGTCTTCCTGGCCGGTGAACGAACGGCGCCGGAAGAGCAGGACGGGTGACCCGGGTTCGATGTCCAGCAGCGCGGCGGTCTCGGCAGGGGCGGCGGCGGCCTCGACGGTCTGTTCCGCATGCTGCACCGGGTGCCCCGCGGCGCCGAGGGCCCGGTATAGGGACCCCGTCAGGTCTTCCGAGAGCAGCCCGGGGACCAGCGCGGGCGGCAGCCACGATTCGTCCACACTGACGGGCGCGCCGTTCGCGAGCCGCAGCCTGAGGACGCGATAGGCCGCTTCCCCGGGCGCCAAGCCGAGGTGATCGGCGGCCGCCGCCGGCGGCACTGCCGTGGAGGCGTTGATGACCCGTGTGCTGGGTTCGAATCCGGCTGCCCGCATGTCCTCGTTAAACGAGGCCAGGTGCAGGGTGGAACGCACCAGCCCGTGGGAGACGAACGTGCCCTTCCCCTTGATCCGCACCAGCGCGCCGTCCTGCACCAGATCCGAAATGGCCCGGCGCACCGTGATGCGGGAGACGCCGAACTGCTCCTCCAGTTGCCGCTCACCCAGCAGGGCGTCCCCGGGCCGCATTGTGGTGGCCACCAGATGCTGGAGTTGCCTGCGGACCCAGACGTGTTTTAGTTCCCCTGCCGTTTCCATGCCTCCTATTTTCCGGGAATTTTGAACAGGTGACCGCCAGCTTCCACGCGGCCACCGGAGGCCGGAGGTTCGATGGCGTCCGCCGCGCTGTCCAGGACGACCACGGGACTGCACATGCTCAGGTCCTTTGAGCGGACGAATGTGACGTCCACGGTGATCATGGGATCACCGGCACGGACCTGGTCGCCCTTTTGCGCGATCACGGTGAAGCCTTCGCCCTTCAGCCCGACGGTGTCGATGCCGACGTGGACCAGCACTGCGGGCCCCGACGCGTGCTGGACGATGTAGGCGTGCGGCATGACCTTGATGACCCGGCCGTCCAGCGGTGCGACGGCGGTGAGGACGCCGGCGTCGTCGTCGGGAATTACGGCGGCGCCGCCACCTACAAGCCCCTTGGCGAACACGGGGTCCGGCACCTCGTTCAGGGGAATGAGCCGGCCCGGCAGGGGGGAGACAACGCTGACGACCTGGGCCGGTGCTTCCATGCTCACATCAGGTCCTGGATGTCTTCGGCGAGGCTTTCGGCTTCCGGGCCCACAACCACCTGGACCACCGTGCCGGACATCATGACGCCGTGGGCACCCGCGGCCTTGAGGGCGGCCTCGTCAACGCGGGAGGAGTCCACCACTTCGGTGCGAAGGCGTGTGATGCACCCTTCGATTTCTTCGACGTTGTCGGCGCCGCCAAGGGCGGCGAGGATGATTTCTGCTTTGGACATGTCCACTCCTGGAGTTGGTTCGCGGTGAATGACGCCGGGTCCGGAAGCCTTTTTACAGCTTGAGGTTGACAACTGAGGCCGGCGCCCTTCACAGTGATGGTTGTCACTGGTTATAACCAGTTAGCTAGACTCTACTGAATCAAGCATCCCCACACAAGCACCGCCCTCTTCGAGACGAGGAACATCATGACCACGGAAAACCCATCAGCATCCGCCGGGGCCGGCCCGCTGGCCGCCCCGGCCCCGGGCAAGGGCAAGGGCAAGGGCAGCGGAAAAGCGCTGCAGAACATGCAGCGCTTCGGCCGCAGCCTTATGCTCCCCATCGCCGCCCTCCCCGCGGCTGCGCTCCTTCTGCGCCTGGGCCAGGACGACCTGCTTGGCAGCTTCGAATCCCTGACCACCGTCGCCCAGGTCATCGGCGCCGCCGGCGGCGCCCTGTTCGAGAACCTGCCGCTGCTCTTCGCCGTCGGTATCTCCTTTGGTTTCGCCAAAAAGGGTGACGGATCCACGGCCCTTGCCGCCGTGGTCGGATACCTGGTCCTGACCAACGTCTTCAAGGTCATGGCCCCGCTGGTGCTGGGAGCCGCCCCGGAGGGCGGCAAGGATCCCGTCATCAACTACGGCGTCCTGGCCGGCATCGTGATGGGCCTGACGACGGCCTGGCTGTGGCAGAAGTTCCACCGCACCACGCTGCCGGACTGGCTCGGATTCTTCGCCGGCCGCCGCCTGGTGCCCATCCTGACGTCCTTCGCCGCGATCGTGATCGGCGTGGCCATGGCGCTGCTGTATCCGCTGTTCAACACCGGGCTGACTGCCGTGGGCAACACGGTTGCGGACAACACCGTGGTGGGCAGCGGAATCTACGGCACCCTCAACCGGCTGCTCATCCCGCTGGGCCTGCACCACATCCTGAACTCCATCGTCTGGTTCATCATCGGGGACTACGACGGCGCCCACGGCGACCTGAACCGGTTCTTCGCCGGTGACCCCACCGCCGGCGTCTTTATGACCGGCTTCTTCCCCATCATGATGTTCGCCCTGCCCGCGGCCGCCCTCGCCATCTGGCAGGAAGCCAAGCCGTCGCAGAAGAAGATCGTGGGCGGCGTGATGCTCTCGACCGGCCTCACCGCCTTCCTCACCGGCATCACCGAACCGCTCGAGTTCTCGTTCATGTTCGTCGCCTGGCCGCTGTACATCGTCCACGCCTTCCTAACCGGAACCTCCATGATGCTGGTCAACTTCCTGGGCATCCACCACGGGTTC
Source organism: Pseudarthrobacter adonitolis (assembly GCF_055412845.1). Classification (NCBI taxonomy): domain Bacteria; kingdom Bacillati; phylum Actinomycetota; class Actinomycetes; order Micrococcales; family Micrococcaceae; genus Pseudarthrobacter; species Pseudarthrobacter adonitolis. The sequence continues at coordinate 4,038 of NZ_JBVAYW010000013.1, forward strand.
GGGTTCTCAGCAGGAGCCATCGACTACGTCCTCAACTTCGGCATCGCACAGAATCCGCTGTGGCTCATCCCCATCGGCCTGGGCTACGCCGCGGTGTATTACGTGGTGTTCCGCTTCGTGATCCGTCGCTGGAACCTGCGCACCATGGGCCGCGAAGATGAAAACGACGAGAACGGCTCGATGGCTAAAGCCGATGCCAGCTGACCGGCCGTTGACCCTGGACGCCGGCGGCGGGGTGGGGCTGCGGGGCCGCCTCGTTACCGGCCGCCCGGGTGACGAAATGATCGACGACGGCACCGTGGTGATGGCCGGAGGGAACATCGCGTGGTGCGGCCCGACGGCGGACCTGCCGGTGGGAATCGGCGTCGACATCCTCCAAGTGCCGCTCATCCTGCCCGGACTCGTGGACGTGCACTGCCACGGTGCCGTGGGGCACACTTTCTCCGCGGATGCGGACGGTGCACGCCTGGCTGCCGGCCACCACGCAGCGCAGGGCACGACGTCGGTACTTGCCTCGCTCGTCTCGGCGCCGTCGCAGGTGCTACTGGAACAGATCGCTGTGCTGCGGGACCTGGTGCAGGACGGCACCCTGGCCGGCCTGCACCTGGAAGGGCCGTTCATCACCAAAAGCATGTGCGGGGCCCAGGACCCGGCAGCCATCATCGACGGCGACCCGGCGCTCCTGCAGCAGTGGCTTGAGGCGGGACGCGGGACCGTGCGGTCGCTGACGCTTGCCCCCGAAACCCCGCACTTTGCCGAGCTGGTGCAGCTCTGCCGGGAACACGGCGTCGTGCCTTCCCTTGGCCACACCGCCGCTACGGCTTCCCGCACCCGGGAAGTCCTGGGCGGCGTACACGGTGGGGTTGGCGGCCCGTGGTCGGCCACGCACCTGTTCAACCGGATGCCCCCGCTGGGCCACCGCACGCCCGGACCCATCGCGGTCCTGCTGCAGGCGGCCGAGCAGTCACCCGGGCAGATGGTGCTGGAACTGATTGCCGACGGCGTGCACCTGGACCCGGAGATCGTCCGCATGGTCTTCAACCTGGTGGGACCGGGCTCGATCGCGCTGATCACGGATGCCATGGCGGCGGCGGGCATGTCCGACGGACACTACACTCTCGGCAGCCTGGACGTGCTGGTCCAGGACCGCGTGGCACGGCTGACCGGCACCGCTGACACCGGTCCCGGGGCGATCGCCGGCGCGACGAGCCGCCTGCTGGAGAACGTCCGCCGCTGCGTTGAGTGGGGCATTCCCCTGGCCGATGCCGTCATGGCGGCATCCTCCACCCCGGCGCGGCTGATGGGCCTGGATCGGCCTGGCCCCAACCGGGTGGGCGCCATTGCCCAGGGTTACCGGGCGGACGTACTGGTGACCACCGAAGAACTTGAACTCGTGCAGGCCTACCGCGTCGGCACGCCACAAACGCAGGAAAGGAATGACGTTGCAGATAGTTCTGTGTGAGTCCGTCGATCATGTAGGAACCCGGGCGGCGGACATCATCGAGGCCAGGGTCCGGCAGGGACCGGCCGTCCTCGGATTGGCCACCGGCGGATCCCCGAAATCCACTTACCAGGAACTCATCCGGCGGCACCGCGAGGAAGGGCTCAGCTTCAGCCAGGTCACCGGCTTCACGCTGGACGAATACGCGGGTCTGCCGCCGGAACACGAGCAGTCGTACTACTCCACCATCCGGCGGGAGTTCGTTAACCACGTGGACCTGCCCCTGGAACGGCTCTTTACCCCGAAGGGAGACGCGCCGGACCTGGTGGCCGAGGCTGACCGCTATGACGCAGCCATCACCGCTGCGGGGGGTGTGGACATCCAGATCCTGGGCATCGGCGCCAACGGCCACATCGGCTTCAACGAGCCGACGTCGTCACTGTCTTCCCGCACGAGGGTGAAGACCCTCGCCGGGGCCACGCGGGCTGACAACGCGCGGTTCTTTTCCGACGGCGATGTTCCGCGGCTCTGCCTGACGCAGGGTCTCGGGACCATCCGCGAAGCCAAACTGGCAGTGCTGGTGGCGATGGGGGAGAACAAGGCCGCCGCTGTCCAGACCATGGTGGAAGGGCCGGTCAGCGCCCACTGCCCCGCGTCGGTGCTGCAGCTGCTCCGCCGGGCAGTTGTCATCCTGGACCCCGGTGCCGCATCCCGCCTGTCCATGCTGGAGTACTACCGGGAAGCCCAGGAATTCAACGACAAGCTGGGCCAAACACCCACAAGGCCTTGGCTCCAGCAGCCCGTCAGCCGTTGATGACCTGCGGCGTGCCGAGGGCTTTGAGGCCTTCGACGCCGAACTCCAGGCCGTAGCCGGACTGCTTGGCTCCGCCGAACGGGACGCGGGGGTCAACGGCGCCGTGTTTGTTGCTCCAGACCAGGCCGGCTTCGAGGCGTGAGGCCACTTCGCGCGCGACGGCCTGGTCGCCGTCGGCGAAGGCGCCAACATGCCCTCCACCCGTGACGCTGTCTCGGTGTTCCAGGATTCCGGTGTGCTGTTCGGGCCGGGCAAGGCCGCCAACGCAGGCGGCGTGGCGACGTCGGCGCTGGAGATGCAGCAGAAGCGCCTCCAGAGAAGCCGCCCCGGCGGGGTCGAGGTTGGTGGTTTCGTCCACAACGATCCGGGCATGCTGTCAGGAAATCGTCCCGGCCTGCAGCGCGGACATCGTCAACGGCAGGCTGGTGGTGAGTTCGTGCGCCTCGGACAGGAGCGCCCCGGCAGTGCGTTCGCTTACGGTCAGGACGCAGGCGACCTCAGCTATCACGGCCATTTCCTGGGCGCTGCTCTCCCGCGGCGCCACGGTCGGCGCAGCGGATCAGGTTCGCACGCGTCAGAGTCGGACCAGCATCCGATCCGGCCGAGCACGGACACGGACGCGGCGACGGACTCGAAGGCGTCCCTGCACTCCGCACCCCAAGCTGCTCTACGTCCCATGCCCAAAGCATCTCAGGGGGCGCCGACATTTTGAGGTTCAAAGGGTTCGGCAAGGAAGGAGCCAGTTCGCGCATTTTTGTGAGGCACAGGGCGGCAGTGGCTTAAGTATCCGTTCGCGCTCAGTCCTTAAAGAGCCCCGCGAGGTCCTCGGCCGTGATCGAACCGCTGGACAGGGCGTCGCCCTCCATCACATCCGCGAACAGCTGGGACTTCCGGGCTTTCAGGGCCATGACCTTTTCCTCGATCGTGTCCTTCGCCACCAGCCGGTACACCATCACATTCCGCGCCTGCCCGATCCGGTGCGTCCGGTCCACGGCCTGTGCTTCCGAGGCCGGGTTCCACCACGGATCCAGCAGGAACACATAGTCGGCCTCAGTCAGGTTCAGGCCAAATCCTCCGGCTTTCAGCGAAATCAGGAACACCGGCGCGCTGCCGTTCTTGAATTCATTCACGACGTCGGTACGGTTCCGCGTGCCGCCGTCGAGATAGCAGAACTCGATCTTTTCCTCCACAAGGCGTTCGCGGACCTTGCCCAGGAAGCCGGTGAACTGGCTGAAGATCAGCGCGCGGTGGCCCTCAGCAACCAGGTCCTCCAGCTGCTCGAACAGCACGTCCAGTTTGCTGGAGCGGACACCGGACAGCGACGGATCCACCAACGACGCGTCAAGGCTGAGCTGACGCAGCAGGGTCAGCGACTGGAAAATGGTGAACCGGTTCTTGTTCACGTCCTCGATCAGGCCCAGGATCTTCTGCCGTTCACGCTGCAGGTGCGTCTGGTAGACCTTCTGGTGGCGCGGGTTCAGCACCACCTCCAGGATCTGCTCCTGCTTGGGCGGCAGGTCCTGGATGACCTGGTCCTTGGTGCGGCGCATCATGAGCGGACGGACCCGACGGCGGAGCTTGTCCAGCTGCCCCTTGTCGCCGTTCTTTTCCACCGGCTTTTGGTAGTACTCGGCGAACCGCTTGGGGCTCGAAAACAGGCCCGGCGCCACGATGGACGTCAGCGCCCAGAACTCCATGAGGTTGTTCTCCAATGGCGTGCCGGTGATGGCCAGCTTGAAGGCCGCGGGCAGCTTCCGCGCGCACTGGTAGGCCTTGGACTGGTGGTTCTTCACGAACTGGGCTTCGTCGAGCACCAGACCCGCCCAGGTCTTGGAGGCATAGGAGTCGTAGTCGATCCTGAACAGTGCGTAGGACGTGATCACGATGTCCGCGCCGCCGAGTTCAACGGCCGCGTCCTGGCTGTTCTTGGCAAAGGTTTCGCTCACGATGCGGACCGTCAGGCCGGGAGCGAAGCGTGCGGCTTCTGCCGCCCAGTTGCCCACGACGCTGGTGGGGGCCACCACCAAAAAGGGAGTCCCGCCGTCGGGAGCTGCTACTTGAGCCGGCGCACCGTCTGCTGTCCCCGAAGTGGTGCCAGCTGCCGCAAGCTCAGCAGCCTGCTCCTTTGCGGCGCACATCAGGGCGAGCGCTTGCACGGTCTTACCCAGGCCCATGTCGTCCGCGAGGATCCCGCCCAGGCTGTGACGGTACAGGAAGCTGAGCCAGTTGAAGCCCTCCAGCTGGTACGGCCGCAGCTCCGCATTGAGCGAGGCCGGCAGCGGCAGCCCGTTGATTCCGCCTTCGAGGAGCCCACCAACGGCCTCACGCCAGGCGGCGGCCTGCTCGTCCACGATGCCCAGCTGCGCGAGCTCGTCCCACAGCCCGGCCTGGAAACGGCTGATCTGCAGCGGGGCGTCCTTATTGTCCTGCAGGGAGCGGGCTTCCTCGATCAGGGCGCGCAGCTGGTGCAGTTCGGGGAGGTCCAGCGAGAAGTAGGCGCCGCTGGGCAGGAGCATCTTGGTCTGGCCCGAGGCCAGTGCAGAGAACACAGCCGCGAACGACACCGGCTGGCCCTCGAGCGAAATCTGGATGCCAAGATCGAACCAGTCGCGCTGCTCCGTGGCCTTCGTGGAGATGGAAACGACCGGCGCTTCCTCGGCCTCGCGGTAGTCGGCGATGTCCCCCGCAGTATCCACTGAAACGTCCGGCGCGTTCCGGAGCTCGGGGAGGACGTCTTCGGTGAAGGCCAGCGTGTCCAGGCCGCTGAGTTCGGCGGACGCTGACAGGCGGGGCGTGCCCCAGCCGCCGGTGGCCGATTCGCCCAGGGCCGGAACAACGTTCCACGGCTGGCCGATGCCCTCCAGGATGCGAGCCTCGGCGGTGTCGTCGCGGTAGCCGTGGTCGCCGGGGTGCCGCCACAGCGGTTGGGCCGTGACCAGGTTTCCGGACTTGTAGTGCCATTCCCAATGCAGCCGGACGCGGTGGTCCGCGCCGTAATTGGCCAGCAGGGAGAGGGTCGGAAGGGCCAGTGCGGGCAGCGCCACCGACTCATCCGTCGCCGTGACCCGGGCCGCCTGCTTGAGCTTCGGGTAGAAGCCGGTGAGGAAGCGCGTCTCGTCCTTTGCCGGGATGTGCAGGGTGCTGCCGGCTGTCACGAAGGTCAGCAGTTCCTCGCTCAGCCCGTTTTCCAGCGGGGCCAGCGTGATCACGTTGTCCGCGGAAACACCGGGCAGCGCCTCCCCGCCCGTGGTCAGGAAGATGCCGTGCGCGGGGTGGCCAATGGTCCCCACCGACGCCGGATCAACGTCTTCCCCCTCAACGGTGATGGTGGGCGCGAGCTCCAGCCCGCCGTCGTCGGCTGTTTTCGCCGCGACCTCCGGAGCGGCCGCGGCGGGATCGCCGGCGTCACCGGAAAGCGAGCCGTAACGGCTCAAATTAAGCCCGACGGCGGCGGGGGACTCCGCGAGCCGCACCGGCTCAGTGCCGCGGCTGTGAACCAGGGCGAGGCCGATCTTTTTGGCGTCGGTGAGCAGGCTCCACATGTTCTTCCCGGCGAACGTGTTCAGCCCCAGCCAAAGCGCGGAGGAGTTATGAACCCGGTTGGCAGCGGCGGTGTGTGCGGCCAGGAATGCCTGCATCCACTCGATGTGCGCCTCGTTGCATTCCCGGCGGAAGTTCAGGTAGCTCAGAGTGTTCCAGGAGACGTCGCCGCGGATCCACTTGCCCTTGGCGCCCATGATCATGGGCCGGGCCTTGAGCTGGCGCACGCTGCGGAGCGGGTCGCGGCGGCCTGTGTAGGAGAAGTGCGGCGCCGGTTCCTCGATCTCGAACTGGAGGGCCAGCGGGATGCCGCTGATGGACTGGGTGATGCCGGGCTGCGAAATCAGCGGGCTGAGGGCCTGCTCCCAGTCGGCCAGGTCCACGCTGGCGGGTTGGCGGGAAAGCCGGGAAACTTCAGCGGGGGCCAGGAGCTGGACGCGGATGGCCGGGTTGTCCTCGGCGGCGAACAGCAGCGCGGCCACGTGCTTGCAGTCCTTGCGGACAGGGCAGCTGCAGACGCCCACCGTGCAGCTCCAGCCGCCCGTTTTCCGGACCAGCTTGGCCGTGGTGGAGTAAGGGACGTCGGCACCTCCCCGGACCTTGCCCAGCATCAGCCCGGTGGCGGCGTCGAACGACATTCCGGAAACCCGGCTGCCCATGGCATACGCCAATCCGGCCGCGAGGGAGCGGTCGTTAATGGCGGGGGTCTGTATTGCCAGTGCCGCACTCTCGTCCGGTTGGGATGGCATGGTGCGCGCTACTTTCAGCTGGTCACGGGGGTGCCGTGTCCGATCGGAGGTTATCTGCTTCATCTTAGTTCGCCCGGCGGGAGCCTGAAACTTCGCCTGACGTTCACTTCCGCCTCAACACACCGCCGCCCCCGCCGACGTAGCGTGAAAGTGTCCTGAGCAGCACCGAAGCATTCAGCAGTGAGGAATCCCATGACCATGAGCCAGAACCCTGTCGTCCTGACCCAGGCCAGCATCGATGCAGGCAGCGAGGAGGTTGTAGATGCCAACGTTCACGTGGTGAACGCCATGTACGGGAAACTGCTCGACGCCGGCGAGATCGCGCCCGCGGCGCTCGGCAGCTACTACGTGGACTTCTACGTCACGCAGTCCTTGGAGGGCGGCTTCGCCCAGTACGTGTTCACAGCGGACCGCGACGAAGTGGACCCGCTCATCCGCGAGGGCCTCGCCGGTATGGGTGCAACGGCCCACCTGGAGCTCTTCAACCGGACCGTTACGGCGTTTGATGCCTTGTCCGAGGAAGACGAAGAGCGCTACCTCGACGGCGACCTGGACACTGAGGAAGAGTCCACCGACGCCGTGCGCACCATCGAAGAGCTCGACGGCGAGTTCGAGGAACTGTTCGAAACCGAAAACATCACCGCACTCAACGCCGCCTGGCTCCTGCGCCAGGAGGGGTTGCTGGTACTCGACGAAGAAGAGCTGGACGCCTACATCGAGCGTCAGGTTGCGCTCATCCCCAACCTCGAGGAGCGCCAGGCCGCGGCCGACGAGGAAGCGCTGGAGGACGCCCCGGATTTTGAGGTCATCATCCGTGAACTGTGCGACATCGCCGGCTACACGCTGCAGAAGATCACCATGGGTGACCCCAACTACATGCACGACGGTGAGAAGGCGCTGGCCTGGCACTTCACTACGGACCACGGCGACTTCATCATGGTGGAGGACGACGAAGAGGCGTTCATGATCAACCCGGAGACCCAGGAGATCGTCGCCGCCGTTGAGTTCGAGGAAGCGGACGACGACGACATGATCGACGCGTAGGACCCCTCAACACGGTCCCGGGCCGGGTTCGTCGGGGTCGGTTCGCCCGGTTCAGATCGCCCAGTTCGCGGGAAATGTGCGGGGTCGCTGGAAATTTCCGGCGACCCTGCACTGGCCATCGATAAGCTCGTCGGCTTCGCGCAGCATAAATTCCGGGTAGCCGAACAGCTCCCAGGAGACGGCGTACTGTGCGTAACCAGTGACGCCGTGCACGTCGCGCATCCGGTGGCGGAGCTCGGCGTTGTTCTTCAACCCGGCGGAGCGTGCCTGCCCGGCCCAGTCGGCGACGTCGTGCCCCGCCTTCCGCAGGAGCAGGGCTTTGTTGCTGTCCACATGGTCTGCCAGGTCTTGGCCGTTTTCTGGTGTTCCGGAGTGATCGCCATGCCTCGATGCTAGGGCGGTCCATGGGTCCGAAGCCGGGCCCTGGAAAGAAATTTAGGAGGCGCCGTAACTTTCCCGGTCCGGCCAGCGATGTAGGGGGTGATGGGTTCCTCACGGAGCCGGATCTGAATTGTTCTCTAGGTTTTGGAGTGTCATATGTCGTTGTTCACTGTTCTCGCCACCAGCAAAATCGCCGCCGGAGTTCTCGCCGCGGGCACCCTGGCCGTCGGTGGAACCGGCGTCGCAGCTGTTTCCGGCGCCCTCCCGACCGACGCACAGCAGACCGCCCACGAACTGCTCGGCGCCCCCGCCCCGAAGCTGGCCGCTGACGCCACCGAGTCGGCCTCCGCAAACGCTTCCGGCGATGCAGCAGTATCCGGCGAAGCAACCGTCTCCGGCGATGAGGTCGCAGCCGAGGCCAACGCCTCCGCCGCCGCCGGCACCGCAGTGGACGCTGCAGGTGCCGCAGCCTTTGGCCTCTGCACCGCCTTCACCAACGGTGGACTGAACGAAGCCTCCGAGGGCTTCTCGTCCCTGGTCATCGCCGCCGAGGGCGAAAGCAACGTTGACGCCTTCTGCACGGACGTCGTCGCGCAGGGTGCCGCTTCCGCTGACGCCGACGCGGCTGGCGAGGGTTCTGCCGCCGCCAAGGCCGAGCGCCCCGAGCTGCCCGCCGTTCCTGCTGTCCCCGCCGTACCGGCAGTTCCGGGTATCGACGGCGTTCCTGCCGTTCCCGCGGTGCCGGGCGACGTTGTAGACGTTCCGGCCGTTTCGGGCCGCTAGGACCTGCTCAGCTATTGTGGACGGCGGGAACCCGCTCCGGACGGACCGGATTCCCGCAGTCCACATGGCAGCCAGATAGCTGACCGACACCAGCGGAGCACACCGCACCGAATACCGGGATGAGCGAGTCCGCTGCCCGGGATAGAGGAGCCACTGGTGCTAGACACTTTGGCCGAAGAAGACATAGATACATTTGCAGACACCGCCGGCGCTGATCCGGCTGTGCTCTTCGGCGCTGTCTATCGAACCTTTTCCGGAGCAGTCCTGGGCTACCTCAAGGCCCGTGGCGTGGACGATCCCGAGGCTGTCACCCAGGACGTGTTCCTGGCGTTTTTCCCCAAGATTGGTGAGCTGACCGGCGGGCTGCAGGGTGCCAAGTCGTTGGTGTTTTCCATCGCCCACGCCCGGATGGTGGACTACTACCGGCGGGTTGAACGCCGGCCGGACTTCACTCCTTACGACCCCCTGCAGGACGGGCGCAGCACGGCGTCCGCCGAGGACCACGCCCTGGGCCACAGCGGCGGCGCGGCCCACCTGCTGGCGGGCCTGAGCGGTGAACACCGTGAGGTCCTGGCACTGCGGGTGGTGGCTGACCTCTCCATCGAACAGGTGGCCGGCATCATGGGTAAGTCCCACGGTGCCATCAAGCAGCTCCAACGCAGGGCGCTGCAAAACCTCAAGGACCAGACTCTTAGAAGAAACCAGGCAGATCATGAGTGACACCGCAGGCTCACGCAACGGTTTCCGCGACGACGTGTCTGTTGACCGGCTGCTGCTGGAGGCAGGGCTGGACGACGACGCCGGCCTCCGACCCGTTCTGCTGGAGCTCCAAGCGCTCGCCGCCGAGCAGCCGGCGCCCTCCGATGCAGTCGCCGCGCTCATGAGGCCTGCGGTGAACCAGCCGGTGATCCAGGCTGCGGACCAACCGGAAGCCACCCGCCATCTGGCGGTGGTTCCTGCAACGACGGTTATGCCTGCAACGACGGTTGTCCGGCAGCTCCCTGAAACCGTTACTTCCCCTCAGTCAGAGCCCGCCGTCGCCCCCGCCGTGGCAACGGATGAGCTCACGGTGGCGACCGACGAGCTCGCCGCCCGCCGCCGTGCTAGGCGCCGGGTCACCCTCACCACGCTGTCCGTGGCCGTCTCGCTGGCGGCCGGCGGCGCCGTTGCTGTTGCCTCCGACCAGGGGATCAGGGATTCCATCGGCCAGGTCAACCACGCAGTTACATCGTTCGTGTCCACCGTTGGCGGCGGGCCTGCCCCCGCGCTGGTGGAGACCCCGGCTCCGGGGCCGGTCCAGCCCGGCGTCCCTGCCGTAGGGCCCGCCGGGCCGGCCGTCACTGTGCCGGTTCCGGCCGCTCCGGGGTCCGGTTCGAGCCAGGCCACGCAGCACGCTCCCGCCCCATCGGGTTCAGCGCCGGCAGTTCCCCTGCCAGACCTTTCCCTACCTGAAAACGTCACGCCGGGTGGCCCGCTGAACGGCGAGGGACAGCCCCCGGCTCTGCCCCTGCCGCCAGTCCCGCTGCCCGGCATCCATCCGTAAGCGCTTAACCTGTCAGTAGCCTGACGCCGCTGTCCGGATCATTTCCCCGGCCGGGGTGGCCAGATACCAGACGTCGTTGACGCCCTGCCCCAGGATGTCGCCGGGATTCTTGTCCTGCTGGTAGTAGTACAGCGGCAGTCCATTCAGAGTCACCTGCTTGGCCCTGTCCGGCGTCGTGATCGTCCCGAGCGTGCCGGTGACCCCTTCAGCGGCCGGCGTGGCTGCGGTGGGGGAGCCAGGTCCTCGATGAACTGGCCGCCCGGCGTCGTAAATTACGACGGCGGTGGGCGGCGGTGGGCGGCGCTGGTGGGCGCCGTCGCCGCCGCGTGCCTTGCCTTGGGCCTGACCGCGGGGCCGCTGCTCAGCCGGCCGCCGGCGCCGGACGCCAGCTACTCGGTCCAGTCCGGCAACGGACTGCAGTTCAGCATCGACCTCGCCCGGAAAACGTGGGGCACCGAGCTGGCCGTGAACGGCAGCAAACTGCCGCTGGACGGGACCCTCTCGCTCTGGATCCGGGACCGCGACGGCGGCGAGGACCGGGCGTGTGCCTGGACGGCCACGCCCAGCGGAAGGGTGAAGGTCATGGGCGCGACGCCGGTTCAGCTGGCCAGCATCGCCAGCCTGGAGCTGCGGGATGACACCCAGCAGGCAGTTGCTGTGATCACGGAGTTTGGAGGGCGCGGAACTCGGCCACCAGCCCGGGGTTCTCGCAGGCCCGGGCAAACGCTTCGATCCTCTTGTTGATCTCACGGCCCAGGAGCCAGGCGCCCATCCGCTCCGCCACCGGCCGCAACCAGGCCGGGCGGCACGAAAAGGTGTACTTCCAGACGGCGCGGGTGCCGCCGTCGTCCGCGGTGAAACGCCAGCCTCCGCCGAAATTCGTGAAGAACCACGGTCCGGTCACCATGGTCATGCCCACGTTCTTGGGTGGCGCATACGAAACGTATTCGCTCACCATTACCAGGCCCAGGCGGGACACGGTCCGTGTCCGGACGCCCTTTCCGGCGGACGTTGCGCTGTTCAAGAAACCTTGGGCAGAGATGAACGGGTCCCATTTGAGCCGGAACGCACCGATGGTCTGGGAGAGGGCAAAGACTGTCTCCGGATCGAGGCGGATGTGGCGTTCTGCGCGTACCTGGGGCATGGACCCACCCTAACTGGGGGCGGGGTATTCCGGGCCGGTCCCGGCGAAGGTGCCAGCCCTACATCTTGGCCAAGCGCGACCGGACCACCATGAACATGCCGTAGCAGATGAGACCGGCACCCACGGCGGCCAGTAAATACACGCCGAAGGGCTGGTCGCGCAGGGCCCTGAGTCCGCCGTCCAGGCCTGTGGATTCATCCGGATGGGCGCGCAGGGTGGCGATGGTGATGAGCATCCCGGTCAGCAGCAGGACTATGCCCTTGGCGATGTAGCCGGTGACGCCCAGTACTGTGACGGCTGTCCGGGCGGAGGGAGAGGCGGGCATCGTCAGCTGTTTCTCGAAGGTCTTCTTGATGCCGCGGATGGCGTAAATGATCCCGGTGATGGCCATGCCCAGTCCCACGAGGACCAGCAGAGCTACGCCGCCGGGGGCCTTCATGACAGCGACGGTGAGGTCGCTCGCGGATTGCTGGTTGTCTCCTCCGGACCCGGTGCCCATGGCGAAGCCGGCCAGGGTCACCGCGAGCCCGGCAAACACCACGGCCTGCGCGGCCGCTTTAGCCTTCTTGCCGGTCTTTTCCTTGGTGGGCAGCCGGTTGTAGTCGAAGACGGCATCGCTGACCTGCCAGAGGGCAAGGCCCGCGCAGGCGGCGAAGCTGGACCACAGGAGGAACGTCCCGGCGGGCTGGCTGGCCAGTTCGGACACAGCTCCGCTGAAGTCAGCATTCCCGGAGCCGCCCATGGCGAGGCGGATGGCGATGGCCCCCACCAGGAAGTGTAGGAGGCCGCTCGCTGCGAAACCCGCCCTCGCCAGCAGCTCCAAGGCGCGCGAGTTGGTGACGTCCTCCGCCGTGTCGGCGGCCTGCCTGAGTTCTCTTTTGATGACGGTTCCTTCGGCCAGCGCCGCTGAGGCGCAGATTTGCGTGCCCCCACACAATCCCCATGGTGCCACGCCAAGCGAGCCGCGAACAGTCCCGATGTTCTCGTCCCGTACCATCCCGAACCTGGTGACTGGCTCGGGGCTCCCGCGATGGGGAGTGTTCCCCATCGCGGGAGACTTGCCGCCGTGCAACGATATGTCCAGCGATAGATCTAACTCTTATTACTCCCGGGGAGACACCATGACTTTTTACGGCGCGGACGTCAGCCAGCTGCGGGAGCTGGCGAAGGCCGTTGACAAAGCGGCAGCGCTGCTCAGCAGCCGGGCCAGCTCCCTGCAGGGCCAGATCCAGGCCGCGCCATGGAAGGGCACCGACGGCGAGCTGTTCCGGCAGGACTGGTCCGGCAACCACCGTCCCAGCCTGGAGCGGGTGGCATCCAGCCTTCGCCACAACTCCAAGCTGCTCCTGCAGCACGCAAACGAACAGGAACAGTCCTCTGCCGAGACCGGTGGCGGCAGCGGTGGCGGGTCCAGTGCCTTGGGCAGGCTCAAGGACCTGGGCAGCCGCGCGAAGAACTGGCTGGAGGAACAGGCAGAGAAAGCAGCAGCGGCCGAGGCCCACCGCCAGGAGCTGAAGCAGGGCCTGGATGACATGCTCAAGGCCAGCCCGGAAGACCAGGCCAAGTGGTGGGCCGGCCTGTCCGAAGCGGACCGGAAGTACCTGATCGAAGGCGAAGACGAGAACGGCCCGTTCGCTGAGGACCTCATGCGGATGGACGGCGGTATTCCCCAGTCTGCCCAAGATCAGGCAAGTGCCCACCTTAGGGAACTCGCCAAGACGGAAACTCCCGTGTACACGGAAGTCGGCAAGGCCTCCCTTGACGCCCGGGTTGCCTGGTTCCACGCCGGCGCGGAGGTTGGCGCAGCGGTGGTGGAGAATGCAGACGGTTCGGCCACCATGAAGATCTATGGAAACGTGGGCGTGGGAGTGAACGACACCACCGGCACGGCCGGGGTTACGCTCAACGGGGAGGCCTCGCGCGAGTTCAAATTCGGCAGCCTGGAAGAGGCCATGGCCGCCCGCAACCAGATGTACACGGATCTCCCGCCGGACAGCGTCGGAGAGATCAAGGATGTGGCCGGCAACCCGCCGGGTTACATCCTGGACACGATCAACAATGCTGCGGACGACAACGGCTCCACCGGCCACGACGACAAAGCCAAGGGAACCCTCTCCTTCGAAGCCAAGGGCGAAGCCGGCCCCGCTTCGGGCTCGGCGAAGCTGGATCTTGCCTACGAGCGGAACATGACGGACGGCACGGCAAAGGCCACCGGCGAGGTGTCGGCGCAGGGCAAGCTGGACCTTGACGGCAAGGTGTTCGAGGCCTCGGGGAAGAGCGGCCTGGAAGTCAATCTGGATAAGTACGGCAGCATGGAATCGATCGCCGTATCCATGGAGGGCACGCTTGGGGCGGGCGTCACCGCGGGTCCCGACCTCCAGGGCGCCAAGGCTGAGTCCAGCGTGACAGTAGGTGCGCAGGGCAGCGTGAAGATCGATGTTGAGTATTCGCCGGAGAACGCCGCCGTGATCGACAGCTACCTGCGCAACGTGGCATTGGGAGACACAGTTGCGGCCGGCAAAGACGCCGCCAAACTCTACGAAGCAGGGTCTGCCACCGTCCAGGAGAACCGCGTGGCGACAGCGTCCAACGAGTTCGGCATTGACCTCAAGGCCGGCGAGGTGGAGGTCAAAACGGAGAACCAAGCAACCACCAACGTGTCTACGTACTATAAGGTCCCGAACGACACGAACCTCGAAAAGCTCTGACGTCCCATGCCGAATCCATCCCACAGACCTTTCCCCGCAGTTCTTGCGGCACCATATTGGGCACTACCGCCAGCCAGCCCGGCCAAGACTTACCGCTAAGGAGCAACCATGTCAGTGCACATCGAATCCCCCTTGGGGTTCACGGCAGACTTCCCCGAGCACACCCAGGTTCTGGAGGACTCCGCCGCCGGGCCAAACACCGAGCAGTATGGCCTGCTGGGAGGGGTTCTGGTCACAGTCATCAAGGATGACTCCTCGGTCACCGATGCCCCGCAGGCCAACGGCTGGGCACACCTCATGTCCGGCTTCTACCTTGAAGACCGCGCAGGGACCCTCCTGACCGAAGGCGAACTGAACCTTCCCGGCAAGTCCTCGTACGCCGTCGTGGTTGGATACACGGATCACTCGGGTGAGGCCAGAGTCGCGGCAACTGTCGGTGTCTGGGAGAACAACCGGTTCATCGGTGTTGTGGTGATCTGGCCGTACACGAACCCGGAGATCGAGCCGCGGCTGGGGATGCTCAAAGAGATCGTCGCCTCCATCAGCGTGAGCTGACCCCACCTGGGTAGCAGTGGGTGTCGTTACGAGGGCTCGTAACGACACCCACTGCTACCAGTTTTCGAGGCTCAGCGCCGGCGGTAGCAGAGGTCGAAGATCAGCCGGCCGGCCTCGTGGGCCTTCGCCTCGAAACTCGTGCGGATCCGGCCTTCAAAGCGTGGCGCCCAGCCGCCCGTTTCATCCACGCCCTCGTTGGGGCCGGTGTGCGCGGTGCTCACCGGCGCCCGGCCTTCGCGGACGGGCGCGCCGCCCACCAAAGTTTCGACGCCGGATTGCCACACCTGGGTGAGCGGGCTTTCGGGTCCGTGGCGCTCGCCGGTGTGGAGGTTTTCGAAGTCCGGCGAGTCCGCGAGGACGTCGCGGACATGGACGGCGTAGTTGGACCAGTCCGTGGCGACCCGCCACAGGCCGCCCTTGGTGAGTGCCCGTGCTGCCAGTTCGGCAAACTCCGGCTGGATGAGGCGGCGTTTGTGGTGCCTTGACTTGTGCCAGGGATCGGGGAAAAACACCCACAGCTCGCTGACTGAACCTTCCGGCAGCATGGTGGCGAGGACCTCAGGCGCGTTGGCTTCCACCACCCGGACGTTGTTCAACCCGCGGCTGTTGATCTTGATGATGGTGTTGGCCAGGCCCGGAGTGTACACCTCCACGGCCAGGAAATCCGTGTCCGGGTTCTCCTCGGCGGCGTGGCAGATGGCATCGCCCAGCCCCGAACCGATTTCCACAATCAGCGGTGCTTTGCGGCCGAACTCTGCTTCGGCGTTGAACGTGTAGTCCGGGTGGACCGAGGTGTTGGCGACGTGCCGGGGAACGTCCAGGGCCCACCGGTCCGCGTGCTCTTCCCAGGCCGTCTGGCGGCGCCCCTGCAGGCGGGTTCCGCGGCGCACAAAGCTCACCGGCCTGCCACCGTAAGTGCCGAAAGACGCCTGGGATCCGGGCGTCACCGGGC
Source organism: Pseudarthrobacter adonitolis (assembly GCF_055412845.1). Classification (NCBI taxonomy): domain Bacteria; kingdom Bacillati; phylum Actinomycetota; class Actinomycetes; order Micrococcales; family Micrococcaceae; genus Pseudarthrobacter; species Pseudarthrobacter adonitolis. The sequence goes on from NZ_JBVAYW010000013.1 coordinate 19,692, forward strand.
GCGGGACACGCGGAGGCTGGGGAGATTCTGGGGATTCGCTCATCCCCTCCAGAATACCCGGGCCCGCGCCCACGGTTCGGACCCTGCCGGTGCACCCCTGAGGGCAGCAAGCGCCAGCATCACGGACAGGAAGCCGAAGAGCAACGGCAGGCTCCAAAGCACAAGCGGCGCAATCCAGGGCCGATCCGATGGTCCCTCGTCGGGGTACGTCAACAATGTGGCCAAGGTAGCAGGATAGGCCGTCATGACCACGCCGAAGGGAGCGCTGATCGCAAACACCAGGCTGGTGGTACCTTCGCCGGCGCTGCCGTGCCTGCGGTTGCATTGAAGCCTGACAGAATGGGTCCCGTGACCCGTGCTGACAACGTTGACGTGCCTGGATTGCTGGTCGACGCCGAAATCGACGACATCACCCCAGCGGCCCCGACGCGCCTTCCGGGGCAAGCCGGCAGCGGACCGGAGAGCCCGCGGAGCAGCCGCCGGGCCCTGGCCTACCTTGGACTCTGCCTGGTGCTCATCGGGCTGAACCTCCGTACGGTTTTCTCCAGTTTCGCCGCGGTTCTTCCGGAGATCACGTCCGACGCCGGCCTACCGGGCTGGGCCGTCGTGGTGCTCACCACCGTGCCCGTCACGCTCCTGGGTGTTTTCGCGCCGCTGGCCCCTGTCCTGGCCCGCCGGTTTGGCGCCGAACGCGTCCTGCTCGGCGGCATGGCAGTGCTCACGGCAGGGCTGCTGCTGCGGCCCGCGGACATCGGCGGCCTGGTGCCCGGTGCCGGCCACCTCCCAACCTTGCTGGCGGGAACTGCTGCCTGCGGTGCCGCCATTGCCCTGTGCAACGTGCTGCTGCCAGGGCTGGTGAAGCGCGATTTCCCGCACCGGCTGGGCCTCATGGGCGGACTGTACACCACGGCCATCTGCGCCTCCGCCGCCCTCGGAGCCGGCTTTACCTACCCCGTCTTCACGGCGACGGGGGAGTGGACCTCGGCGTTATGGTTCTGGGCGGTTCCTGCCGCCGTCGTACTTTTGCTGTTCCTTCCGGTGGCGCTGCGCCAGCATCCCGTCCGGCACCAGGCCGGCAATCTCGGCGTCAACGTGTGGCGTTCGGCGGTGGCGTGGCAGGTGACCATCTTTATGGTGCTGCAGGCCATGATGTCCTTCAGCGTCTTTGCCTGGCTGGCGCCGATCCTGCGCGAGCGCGGCGTGGACGGCGGCACGGCAGGCCTGATGGTCTCAATTTCGATCGTGCTTCAGATGCTGGGCTCGCTGTTTGCCCCGGCGCTGGCGGCGAGGTTCCGTGACCAACGGGCCATCAACGTGGTGGTGGCGCTGATGACTGGCGGCGGGTTCGCGCTGAGCATCTTCGGACCTCTGGACCTCATCTGGGTGTGGACCGGGTTGCTGGGGCTGGGGCAGGGAGGCCTCACCGCGGTGGCACTGACCATGATCCTGCTGCGGACCCGCGACGGGCACACCGCCGCGCACCTGTCCGGGATGATGCAGGGCGTAGGCTACGGCCTGGGTTCCACCGGCACGCTGATGGTCGGCCAGCTGCACCAGGCCACGGGATCGTTCACTGCCGCAGGGATGCTGTTCCTGGTGGTGGGCTCGCTGGCTGCGGTGTTCGGCTACCGTGCGGGGCGGAACCGGTACATCGGCGGCTCCAACCGATCGGGCGGATAACGTGCACGATTCCGCCCTGCCGGCTACGCATCCCGCCGCCCCAGCCGGGATCCTGCATCGACCGTACCTGTGGGTGACCATCGGCGCGTGTGCCCTGGTGTTCCTCGCGGCGTTCGAATCCCTCGCGGTGACCACCATCATGCCGGTTGTCAGCCGCGAGCTCGACGGCGCCAGCCTATATGCGCTGGCTTTCGCCGGTCCGCTGGCCACCGGCGTGATCGGCATGGTGGCGGCAGGAAACTGGTCGGACCGCCGCGGACCAACCGTCCCCCTGTATGCCTCCGTGGCCCTGTTCGTGCTGGGCCTAATCATTGCGGGCACGGCCGTGTCCATGCCCATGATGGTTGCCGGCCGCCTGGTGCAGGGCCTCGGCGGCGGAGCGCTGACGGTTGCGCTCTACGTGGTGGTGGCCCGCGTCTACCCGGCCGTCCTGCACCCGGGGATCTTCGCCGCCTTTTCCGCCGCGTGGGTGATCCCGTCCCTGGTGGGCCCGTTCGCGGCCGGCATCGTGGCGGAAGTCCTGAGCTGGCACTGGGTGTTCCTGGGCGTGGTGGGGCTGGTGGTTCCCGCCGTGGTGATGATTGTTCCTGTGCTCCGCGGCATCGACCGGCCGTCTGAGCGGGCCGCAGTCCCGCCCTGGGCGCTGGGCCGGCTGGCCTGGGCTGCGCTCGCCGCGCTCGCTGTGCTGGGGCTTAACCTCTCCGCCGGAGTCACTATCGCGGGCATTCCCGCAGCCCCGGCACTCCTGGCCGTCGCGGCCGTCGTGATTGCCCTCGTGGCCGTGCGGCCGCTGGTGCCCCGTGGAACACTGCTCGCCCGCCGCGGCCTGCCCAGCGTGATCCTGACCCGCGGCCTGGCGTCCGCCGCGTTCTTCGGCGCCGAGGTCTACCTGCCGTACCTGCTGATCGAGGAGTACCAGTTCCCGCCGACGTTCGCCGGCCTGGCACTCACCGGAGGCGCGTTGTCATGGGCAGCCGCTGCCGCCATCCAGGGCCGCCTCGGCACCCGGCTGCAGCACCAGGCGGCGGTGCGCATCGGGTCAGCGCTGGTGCTGGGAGCCATTCTCCTCACGTTGGCGACGTCGGCGCTCCACTGGCCCGCCGCCGTCGCGATTGCCGGCTGGCTCTTCGCCGGCGGCGGCATGGGTCTGCTGTATCCGAGGCTCAGCGTGATGACGCTCGCCATGTCCACCAAGGAAAACGAAGGCTTCAACAGCTCGGCAATGTCCATTTCGGACTCGCTGGGCGGGGCGCTGGCGCTCGCCGCCACGGGCATCGTGTTCGCGGCATTTACGACGACGGCGGAATCGTTCGCGGGGGTTTTCGCACTGACGGCGGTGGTGGCGGTCGCCGCGGTTGCCGCGGCGCCGCGGGTTTCGCGCTGACCCCGGAGTTATTGTCCAGATCATTCGAGCTGCGCGCCCCGGAAGGAGCGTTATCTGGACAAAAACTCAAGCCAGGCGGGTGGCGCGTAGTACTGTATCGCCGATGATGGCCTCCTCGCCGTCCGGGCCTGTTGCCGAGCGCTCGCGCGTAGTGTTGACCTCCAGCTGCCAGTGACGCGAGTCCAGGCCGAGCTCCGCCACGAGCTGCGCCGGGGTGTAGAACATCTCCGGTCTGGTGTGGTTTCCCCACGGCGGCAGGCGGTCCGGATGATGGCCGACGATCAGCAGCGTGCCGCCTGGCTTGACCGCCGCAGCCGCCGTCCGCAGCGGGCCCTGCCACGCCAGATGCGGGGAATGCAGGAACTGGGAGGACACCAGATCGAAGGTTGCCGGGGGCTGCCACTCCTCCAGATCACACTGTTCCCAGTGGATGCGGCTGGGAATTTCACCCGCTCCCGCGGCGTGCACGCTCTCCCGGGCCAGGGCAGCCTTTTCGTGGACGAGCGCCCGTTCCAGGGCGACGGCGGAAACGTCGACGGCGGTAACGGTCCAGCCCTGCTGGGCAAGCCAGATGGCGTCGGCCCCTTCGCCGCAGCCCAGGTCCAGTGCCTTGCCCGGCCTCAGTCCCGCGCCTTCGCGCAGCAACTGGGGGTTTGGCTTGCCGCTCCAGAATTTCGGCTTGCTCCGGTACCTTTCGTCCCACGCCTCGGCGGCACTGCGGTGCGGTGCATCCCCAAGCCGGGCGCCGCCGTCGTCAGTTGTGTGGTGGTGGTCCGCACCCTGTTGAGTCATGTCTCAAGCCTGCCCTTGCCCGGCTTCGAAGGCAACGGTCTGGTTCGCCTCCTACCCGGAATCAGGGCTGCCCTCGCGGGGATGGTACGCTTATGGGACTTGATGTGCAGTGATGCCCGTTCGTCCCTCTATTTGGGAAGCGGGTTTTTTCATGTGAGAGGCACATCCTGCGTCGATGAACGCGTTCCATTTGGTCCCAGCCGCCGCCCTGATTTGGGCAGCAGCACGGTTGATCACCTGACTTTTCTTCGGCGAAACCCTTGAGCCAACCGGCATCGGGGGCCGATATCCGCACGGATACCGCCTGAAAGACCTTGCATATATGACTACTTTTGCTGCCCTCGGCACGCCCAAAGAACTTGCCGACACCCTCACCGCCCAGGGAATTGTTGAGCCGTTCCCCATCCAGGTCAAGACCCTCCCGGACACCCTGGCCGGACGCGACGTCCTGGGCCGCGGGCGCACCGGCTCCGGCAAGACCATCGCTTTCGCCATCCCGCTTGTAGCACGACTCGCTGAGCGGGAAGCCAAGCACTTCCGCAAGCCCGGCCGCCCCATGGGCCTGGTGCTCGCACCGACCCGCGAGCTGGCCACCCAGATCAACGCCACCATCGAGCCGATGGCCAAGGCCATGGGCCTGACCACCACCGTGATCTACGGCGGCATCTCCCAGGCCCGCCAGGAAAAGGCACTGCGCGCCGGGGTCGACATCGTCATCGCCTGCCCGGGCCGCCTGGAGGACCTGATCCGCCAGCGCATCCTGACCCTCGAAGGTGTCGAGATCACCGTCCTGGACGAGGCCGACCACATGGCCGACCTCGGCTTCCTCCCGGTGGTCAAGAAGCTCATGGACATGACCCCGAGCCAGGGCCAGCGCCTGCTGTTCTCCGCCACCCTGGACAACGGCGTGGACAAGATCGTCCAGCGCTACCTGTCCAACCCGCTGACCCACGCCGTGGACGAATCACAGGCCGCCGTGACCACCATGGAGCACCACGTCCTGGTGGTCAACGACCAGACGGTCAAGAAGCAGCTGATCGTTGAGCTCGCCTCGGGTTCCGGCCGTCGCGTCCTCTTTATGCGGACCAAGCACCACGCCCGCAAGCTGGCCAAGACCCTGACCGACGCCGGGATCCCCGCCGTCGATCTGCACGGCAACCTCTCGCAGAACGCCCGTGACCGCAACCTGGCCGAGTTTTCCTCCGGTGACGTCCGCGTCCTGGTGGCCACCGACGTCGCAGCCCGCGGCGTCCACGTGGATGACGTCGAACTGGTGATCCACGTGGATCCGCCCACAGAGCACAAGGCATACCTCCACCGCTCAGGCCGTACGGCCCGCGCCGGTTCGGACGGCACCGTTGTCACGCTGACCCTCCCGGAGCAGCAGTCCGACGTCAAGAAGCTGATGAAGGCTGCCGGCGTCGAGGTTAACTTCGAGCGTGTTACCGCCAACTCCCCGCTGGTTGCTGAACTTGTGGGCGACATGGCCGACAAGATCGATCCGCGCACCCGCGCCGCTCTGCTGGCCAAGAAGTCCGCACAGCAGGGTGGCGGCACCTCCACGGGTGCCAACGCCGAGCGCAAGCGCGCCCGCCGCAGCCAGGATGCACCCACCGCGGGTGGCCGTGGCGGCCGAGGCGGACGCGGACGCGTCGCAGCCGAGGCTCCCCGCACCGATCTGCCCCGCGCCGAGCGCCGCGCTGTTGCCTACGAAGGCCGCACCGAGGCACGGGCAGCATTTGACCGTGTAGCTGAGCAGAACGAGGACCGCGCCATTGCAGCAGCAACTGCTCGCCGCAATTCCCGCGGCCGCGGCGCTACAGCCTCGACGCACCGCAACGACGTCCCCGCAGCAGGTGGCCGTGCAGCGGCTGGCCGCGGTTCAGACGGTCGCGCGGATTCACGCGTTACCCGCAGCGATGCTCCCCGTGGCGGCACCGGCCGCCCGGCTACCACCGGCGGACAGCGTGGCGGACGTCCGGCAACGGGCCAGCGCGCAGCCGGAGCACGCACTGCAGGCGCCGGTGCAGGTGCAGGTGCCCGCACGGGTGGGTCCGGCCAGCGCGCCGGAGCCTCCACGGGTAACTCGGGCAACGGCGGCAACGCCGGCAACAAGGCTGTTTGGTCCTCCAACACCGGTGGCACGTCCGGTGGCTCGTACGCCGATAACGGTGGCGGCAGTGGCCGTCCGGCACGCAGCGGTCCCCGCCGCGCGTCGGCTCCGGCCTCGAACGAACGCCGCAGCCGCTAAAGTCCCTTAACCACCATCGAGTGCTCCGTAACCGCCGTTTAGAAGGTTCATAACGGCAGTTACGGAGCACTCGATGAGTTAAGCCCTACCAGCCGCGGGCGCGCCACTCCTCCAGGTGCGGGCGTTCCGCACCCAGGGTGGTGGGGCTGCCGTGGCCCGGGTGTACCAAGGTGTCATCCGGGTAGGCCTCGAACAATCGCGCGATGACATCGTCCAGCAGCGACGTGAACCGCTCAGGGTCCTTCTGGGTGTTGCCCACGCCGCCCGGGAACAATGAGTCCCCGCTGAAAATGTGGGCCGGCCCTTCCGGGTCCTGGTACACAAACGCGATAGAGCCCGGGGTATGGCCGCGCAGGTGCACGGCGGTGAGCTCGAAGCCGTCCACGGCGCAGGTATCCCCATGCTCCAGGATCCGGTCCACGGGTACTGGCAGCGCCTCGGCGTCGTCCTTTCCGGCAACGGTTGGCGCAGCGGTCGCTTCCACCAACGCCGGCAGTGCGCGGACGTGGTCCCAATGCTGGTGCGTCGTTGCAATCTGCACCAGCTTGGGCGTGGCCGCAGTATCCGCGGCCGAGTCCGCCAGCATCGCCTGGATGGCCGGAAGGTCGTCCGCGGCATCAATCAGCAGCTGTGCTCCGCTGGCCTTCGCGGTCAGCAGGTACACGTTGTTGTTCATCTCGCTGACGGAGATGCTGCGGATGGTGATGTCGCGGAGGTCGTGAATGAGCGTGTCCATGGGCTTCAGTCTATTCACGCCCCTGAGACACCCAGTTGGGGTCCGCCGAGCGGGAGCCGACGACGGCGTCCGCAGCCTGGTCCAATGCGTCGAGTTGCGCCGGGGTGAGGTCCAGGGACAGGGCGCCCAGGTTCTCGTCGATCCGGTGCGTCTTGCGCGTGCCGGGGATGGGGACCACGGCGAGTCCCAGCCGTTTGCCCTGCTCCAGTAGCCACGCGAGTGCAACCTGGGCGGGCGTAGCGGACAGCTCTGCTGCCACCGACCGCACGGCCGCCACGACTCCCTGGTTCGCGTCAAAGGCGTCCGCGGCGAACCGCGGGATCCGGCGTCGGAAGTCGTTGGCTCCCAGGCTTGAAGCGTCCACCGTGCCGGTGAGGAATCCTCGGCCCAGTGGCGAATACGGCACAAAACCCACACCCAGGCTGGCCGCGGCCGGAACTACGTTGCGTTCCACGTCGCGGCTCCAGATGGACCATTCGCTTTGGACCGCGGCAATGGGGTGCACGGAGTGGGCTTCGGCCAGCTCCTGCGCGGTCACCTCTGACAGGCCAAGGTGTTTGACCTTGCCCTGCTGCACCAGCCCCGCCATGGACTCCACGGTTTCCGCAATCGGAACGCGGAGGTCACGGCGGTGCATGTAGTAGAGGTCGATCACGTCCGTGCCAAGCCGCTTCAGGCTGGCGTCGACGGCCTGCCGGACGTACGCGGCATCTCCCCGGATATCCGTATAGCCATCAGCCGGCGAGCCCACCAGGGAAAACTTGGTGGCGAGCTGCACTTCGGCCCGGCGCTCCTTGAGCAGTTGCGCGATGAGTTGCTCGTTGCTGCCTCCGCCGTAGATGTCCGCGGTGTCAATGAAGCTGACGCCGGCGTCCACGGCATGGTGCAACGTTTTTAGAGCCTCGTGCGGGTCGACCTCGCCGTAGACCGGGGTGAGGGCCATGCCGCCGAAACCCAGCGGGCTGACGTTGAGGCCGTCGCCGAGGTGTACCAATGGTGCCGTCATGAGCGCTCCGTTCCTTGTGGATTCGTGTCCCAGCCAAGAACCCCACGGCGGGCCGCGGTATTCCTAGCTCTGAGGCTTCGCTGTACCGGCAGCTGATTCTCCCCGGCTTTCGCACGCGCGGGTGGGATTCCGACGGCGCGTCGCCCGGACACGCCGTCGGCAGTCCTCAGAGGTGGGGAGACTCAGCGGGGGCAGCGTCGGAAGCGGCAGCGGAGGGGGCTACCGCTGGTGTGGCTGGCAGCGCCTTGAGCCCCGCCGCGCAGCCCACAATCCCGGCGATGAACAGCACCTTCAACAGGTTGAAGGGTTCGACGCCGGTGGCCATGGCCCAGCCCACCGTCAAGGCAGCCCCGATCCCCACCCAGACGGCGTAGGCGGTGCCGAGGGGGATGCTGCGGATGGCCAGGCCCAGGCCAATCATGCTGAGGGTGGCCGTTATGCCGAAAACAAGAGTGGGCAGGGGCCGGGTGAAGCCGTCGGACTGGCCCAAGGCGGTGGCCCAGACGGCTTCCAGCACGGCGGAGGCCAGCAGCATCAGCCAGGCAGCGGAACGCTTGTTCATCACGCCACCACCTTCAGGCCAACCACGCACGCGGCGATGCCGGTGAGCAGCAGGAGGCGCGCCGTCGTCGGACGTTCCGCCTTGGTGATGATCGCGTAGGCGGAGGTCAGCACCACGCCCACGCCCACCCACACGGCGTAGGCGGTGCCGGTGGGGATGGACTGCATGGCGATGGCGAGGCCGGCCATGCTCGCGAGGACGGAGACCAGGAAGAGGAGCGCGGGGGCGAGCCTGCGCCGGCCGGAGGCTTGGAACGTCCGGTGCAGAGCTGCGGCCCAGACGGCCTCCAGTGCCCCGGAAAGAATTAGAATTAACCACGACATGACAGATCCTTTGGCCAGTCTTGTCGCGTGCCGGGTACTGAACCGTCGTCCGGAGGGTCCTGTGCGGAGCCTTGATACCAGCTTAGCAACGCCCGACGGCGGATGGCCGGGTTGGTGGCCAACCTCACCGCCGGCGGGCGCGGCGGGTTTCTAGAGCGCGCCGCCGGCAGTTTCCGGGGCGGAGGAGTCGCGGCCTCCGTTGCCCACGGTTTCGCGGGCGATGAAGTTTTCGATGTCGAACAGGTTGTCCGCGCGCTCGGCGATGTTCAGGAGGGTGGTCATGGCGGCAACCTCCTCCACCTGCTCCTTGAGGAACCAGAGCATGAACTGCTCGCCCAGGGCGTCGTCCTCGGTGCGGGCCGCACGGAACAGCGCCTCGATCGCGGCCGTCACTTCCTTCTCCTGCTCCAGCGCCAGGGCCAGCGGCTCGGTCACGGAGGAGAACTCGTTGCGCACGGTGGGGACGCCCGGGATGGTGAACTCGATGTCGCGGTCCAGCATGTACTGCACCATCATCATGGCGTGGTTCCGCTCTTCCACCGACTGCCGGTAGAAGTAACGGGCCAGCTGCGGGAGGTCCTGGTTGGCGAACCAGGTGGCCACGGCAATGTACTGCTGCGAGGCCGCGAACTCGTTGCCGATCTGGGTGGACAGGAGTGCATTAAAGGGTGTGGAGGTCATAGCCCGAGTCTAGGAGCGCCCCGCGCGGCTGACCAGTGTGGAAAGGCTCAGATAACGTAGGCGAGGCTGGCCTGCAGGGCTGGATCAGGCAGTCACGCGGTCGATCGAAACCACGGCCAGGAAGCCGCGGCCCAGGATTTCGGGCGTCCGGTTATCGGAACCGACGACGGCGTCATACCGGCTGAGTGCCTCGGGCTCCCCGGGCGCGGGGGCAGCTTCGTCGCCGTCGGCGTCGGCAGTGGTCGCGGCTTCCGCGCTGACGCTGAGGTTGCCGGCGCTGACGCTGCCCTGGCCCTGGAGCAGCACCGCGAGCTGGCCCTCAAAGACCGGGTGCGCGCGCTTTTTGGAGAGCTCGATGATGGACGTGAAGCCCCTGAATGAACCGGTCCGGGTGATGACATTCAGGTCGCGGATGTCCCCGGTGGGCAGAGCCCCATGCGCGGCAGCCTCGCCGGAGAACCTGAACGGCCGGTACTTTTCCAGCGGGTGTTCGGCGCCGTCCACGGTGAGAAGGAGCAGCTCGCCGTCGATCACGGTCAGCACGCGTTCCATGCCCGGGAACGCCGAGAAATCCCCGGCCTTGCTGACGTCGGCGATGCTGACGCGCCAGTCCCAGGCGCCGTCCTGCGCCGAGGCGGCCTTCGGGTGGCTGGCAAGCTCCCGGGTCACCCCGCCGCCGTTGCGCCACGGTTCGGACCTGAGTTCTGCGAAGCGGATGATCTCCATCGGACCAGCCTAGTTTGTTTGGGAGTCCCCGCCACGCGTGGCATGCTGGGCGAATGCGCCAGGGGATCACCGACGAACAGAGCCGGCTGCTGACATCCTGGCTTGGGGAATTCAGCGTGGTGCAGGATTACTCCTGGCCCCTGCAGGACACCAATGTCCTCCACGTTGCCACATCGCCGGACGAAGAATTCATCGTCAAGGCGAGCACCACAAGCCACCATATCCACCGCGAGATCGCCGCCCATGCCGGCGGGTTCGAAGGGCTCCACCGCCGGGTCCCAGCGTTGCGGCATGCCTCGGCGGAGGCCGGGATCCTGGTGACGGAATTCCTGCCGGGGACCCTGGTCGAGGGGACACCGGCCGAGGATGATCCGGAAACCTACCGCCAGGCGGGGGAGCTGCTGGCGAGGATTCACCGGCCAGCCGGGGTCTCGCCCACCTATGCAACAGCCCTCACGGCAAAGACCCGGGCATGGATGGACCGTGCCCACGAGCTGCTGCCGGAATCGCAACTCGACAGCCTCGCACAGGAACTGGATGCCCTCCACCCGGGCGTGGTGCAGCTCGTGGCAACGCACGGCGATTACCAGCCGAGGAACTGGCTGCAGGACAACGGTCAGATCAAGGTGATCGACTTTGGCCGTGCTGAACCGCGTCCGTGGGTGCACGATCTGGTGCGGCTCAGCCATCAGCAGTTCGTCCACCGGCCCGACCTGGCGGACGCGTTCCATGCGGGCCTGGGCAAAACGGTGGGCCCGGCGGACGCGGACGTGTGGCGGCTGGAGAACCTGAACCAGGCCATCGGCACGGTGGTGTGGGCCAACCAGGTGGGGGACACAGCCTTCGCCCAGGCCGGGCGGGAAATGGTGGACCGCGTCCTGTCCGGCCGCTGAAAGATCTGCGTCACATCAGCACACGGGACTCTTCCCTGCTAATCTCCTCCCGGGGGACATCACGAAGACAGCCTGAAGGAGCCGGGAATGTTCGTCAAAGTCTGTGGTCTCAGTACGCCCGAATCCGTCCGTGAAGCAATAGACGCCGGGGCGGACGCCGTCGGGTTTGTCCTCACCGCGAGCCCGCGGGTGGTCTCGCCGTCGCAGGTTTCCGCGCTGCTGGCCGACGTGCCAGCCACCGTGACCGCCGTCGGCGTTTTCCGGCATGAACCTGTCGCCGATGCCATTGCCATCGCCCGATCCGCCGGACTCGAGTGGGTCCAACTCCACGGGGACCTCACCCCGGAGGACGTCACAACAGTGCACGACGCCGGCATGAAGCTGATCAGGGCCGTCACCATGGCAGCCACTGCGGACGCGTTCGCCGACTGGGGCGAGGAAATCCTGTTGATTGATGCCGCCGTGCCCGGGTCCGGACAGGCCTGGGACTACGCCTCCATGGTGGACGTGACGGCGCTCCAGGACCGCCACTGGCTACTGGCCGGCGGACTGGATCCCCACAACGTTGACCAGGCTGCCGCAGCGGCAGGCGCCTGGGGCGTGGACGTCTCCTCCGGCGTCGAGGTTTCCCGCGGTGTGAAGGACCTGGAGAAGATCCGGGCCTTCGTAAAGGCCGCCAAAGGCTGAGGCCCAGTCCAAGTTTCAGGGGTAATCAGGGCAGACCCCTACGTTTTTGTCAGACCCCGCGGGGCACAATGGACAGATGAAGACACTGCTCAACATCATCTGGCTGGTATTTGGCGGACTCTGGCTCGCTCTGGGCTACTTCCTGGCCGGCATCATCTGCTGCCTGCTGATCGTCACCATCCCGTGGGGCATCGCGTCGTTCCGCATTGCCGCATACACGCTCTGGCCGTTCGGGCGCATGGTGGTGGACAAGCCGGGCGGAACGGGCGTGTTCTCACTCCTGGGGAATGTCATCTGGCTGGTGGTGGCCGGCATCTGGATCGCGATCGCCCACGTGCTCACGGCCATTGCCATGGCGGTCACCATCATCGGCATCCCGCTGGCCATCGCCAACCTCAAGCTCATCCCGGTCAGCCTGATGCCGCTGGGCAAGCAGATCGTTCCCACCAACAGCCCGTTCGTTACCGCATATCGTTAGCCAGCGGCGTTCCCGGAAGTTCCGTTAAACCCGGGGACCAGCCCTTGTGCTTCGAGCTCTTCTGACCGCAGCGCCCGCAGCACACAGAACTCATTGCCGTCCGGGTCAGCCATGACCACCCACGTGACTTCAGGTCCCTGGCCGACGGAAACGCGCGACGCGCCCAAGGCTTCCAGCCGCTGCACTTCCTCGGCCTGGTCCCCAGGCCGGAGGTCCAGGTGCATCCTGTTCTTGAGCTCTTTCCGCTCAGGCACTTTTAGGAACAGCAGGTCCGGGCTGACGCCGTCGGCAGGGCTGCCTGCTGGCGGCTCCAGCACGATTTCGTCTTCCACCTCGTAGGTGCGGCGCCAGCCCAGGGCCTTCTCCCAGAAATCGGCTGGCACTTTGGGGTCGGTTGAATCGATGCTGACGGCTTGGATGCGCAGGTTCATCCGAGCAGTCTTACACCGGCCGGGTCGCTCGTAAAGGTTCCTGGCGGTTGCGCGAAGAGTCAGGCCAGCTCGCCCTGCAGGTTCCGTCGGGCGGCGTCGAGCCACAGCTCCCGTGCGCGGTCGCTGTGGAACAAAGGGTCCAGTCCCAGCAGATGACGGACGACGGCGGCGCGGCCGGCTGCGAAGTCGGCGTCGCCGATGTGCGCGTAGTCTTCCCGGACGGCGGCCGCGTACCGGGCGTACGGCTCAGGTTCGCCGCCGAGGACTGACAGGTCCGCGTCGCAGAGGAGGGCGCCGTCGTCGTCCCCTGATTCCGGGCGGTGGTCCGACGTCAGCCTGACCAGCCGGACCACTTCCTCGACATCCGAAGCCGGGAGCCCCGCGTCCGCCAGGCGCTCCTCGGCGAGACGGGCCGATTCCTCCTCGTCCTGGCCGGTGATCCCGCGGTATACGGCATCGTGGAACCAGGCGGCGAGCAGCACTGTCCGCGGCGGATCGTCGGGGTCCGCGAGCAGGTCCAAAGCCTCCAAAACTGCCAGCAGGTGTGTGCAGCCGTGATACCGGCGGTGGTCCTCGCTCCAGCGGTCCAGCAGGTCCAGGAAGAGGGCGTCGTGGCCGGGCATGATGGCTTCCCAGCGGTTCAGCAGCGGCACCTTGAGGGACTTGTTGCGCTGCCGGGCCGGGATGCGCAGCCCGCTGGCGATCAGCTTGCGGACCAGGATCCGGGCCTCCACCGGGATGGCGCCCGCGGCCACGAGGTCATCGTACCGGCGCTCCGGGACGTCGTAATGGTCGCCGTCGAACGCCCGGTCCGATATGCCCGCCGCCGCGGCGAAGGCGTGCAGCTCAGCCAGCGAGGTGTCCGAGATGAGGTGGGAAAAATGCGTGCCGTGGGCCGGCCACAGCGGCGGATCCAGGTAAATCGCCATGGGGGAAGTCTAGTGCGGCCGTGGTCTGCGCCGGGGCCGGTCAGGAGCCGGCCGGCAGGATGTTCTGGTTTCCCTGGAAGATGTTCTGGGGATCGAAGTCCCGCTTGACCCTGGCCAGCCGCGCGTAGTTCCCGTTGCCGAACGCGGCACGGATGCGCTCCTGGCCTTCGTTGCCGATGAAATTGAGCCACACCCCGCCCGTGGCATAGGGCGCAATCTTGCCGCGGAAGTCCTTCACCCAGGCTTTGGCCAGCTGGCCTTCCTCGGGTGTTGGCGAGATGCCGTAGGGATGGCTCACCCAGGCCGCGTTCCGGTTGATCAGGGGCGTGGCCGCGCCAGCGTTCCCGCCGACGGCGCCGCCCCACCGGGCGATGAGCTGCATGGACGTGGCATCGGGGAGGTTGCGGGCCGATTCCTCGAACACGTCCAGGGCTCCATCGGGTAGTTCGTTGTGATAGTCCGCGCTCCAGTAGTTGTAGTGGTCCGGCGGATCATCCAGGGAGGACTGGAATTCGGCGTACGGGGTGTCGCCCACAAGATCAACGACCGGCCCGAGCTCGCGGAACGGCCTGGCGTGTTCGGAGCCTTCCTCGGGCTCGCCCGCGTAGAGGTAGGCGATGATGGCCGCCATCTTTCCCACCAGATGCGCCGGCACAAACGGCTCCGGCGGTGCCGTCAGGTACAGCAGCGCCAGGCCAACGCCGTCAGGGGCTGCCAGAGCCAGGTCCCGGAACGCCCGGGAAACGTCCGAGGCTGCCTCCCCGGGCCACAGCCACATCCCGGCGTGGACCACCGGGCCGAGCCGGTGCGCCTGGAACGTGAAGGACGTGGCCACCCCGAAATTGCCGCCGCCGCCGTGGAGCGCCCAGAAGAGTTCGGGGTTTTCCCGGGCGCTCGCGGTGACGCGCTCGCCGTCGGCCGTCACCAGGTCCACCGAGACGAGACTGTCGCACGCGAACCCGAAGGACCGCTCCAGCCAGCCTGACCCGCCGCCCAGGGTGAAGCCGGCGACGCCGGTGGTGGAGGCCCGCCCGCCGGTGACGGCCAGGGCATGCTCCTGGGTGGCGCGGTCGAACTCGCCCCATGTGACGCCTGCCCCAGCGGTGGCGATACCGGATTCGGGGTCCACGTCGATCGACTTCATGGGCCGGACATCGATCACCAGGCCGTCGTTGTTCGTGGACATTCCGGCCACTGAGTGCCCGCCGGCGCGGACCGCAATGGCGAGGGAGTGTTCCCGTCCGTAGCGCAGGGCTTCGGCCACGTCCGCGTCATTTGAACACTGGGCAATCACCGCCGGACGCCTGTCAATCATGGCGTTGAAGACCTTCCGGGCCGGGTCATAGTCGGGGCTGTTAGGCCTGATCCACTTCATCACAAACGCTCCTCAGCGACCGCGCCCCTCCCCTCCACATAGCGTAGGACTTCGGCCCACGACGTTCCATAAGCAGCCAACTGAAGCCTCGAGCGGGCGCGACACCAGCCGCAAAGTCACATTCGGATTCGCGGAGAAAACTTGTGAAAGAACCCGCAAATGAGGACTAGAATTACGAAATGCCCACTATTCGCGTATCCGAAGCCGCAAGGTTCCTCGGCGTCAGTGACGACACCGTCCGGCGCTGGACGGAGAACGGCAGCCTCACCCCGGTAAAGGACGACGCCGGCCGGCTCGCGGTGGACGGCCTGGAACTGGCCCGGCACGCCCAGAAGCTCGCGCAGCTTCCGGAGGACCCGCACCGGACCGGAAGCTCGGCCCGCAACCGGTTCGTCGGCCTGGTCACGGGCATCACGGCGGACAAAGTCATGGCCCAGGTGGAGCTGCAATGCGGCCCGTTCCGCGTGGTGTCGCTCATGAGCAGCGAAGCCGTCCGCGACCTCGGCCTGGAACTCGGCTCCGTGGCCACCGCGGTGGTCAAGGCCACCACCGTCATCATCGAAACCCCGCACGGAAAGAGCATCATTTGAGCACCCGCAAACACGGCACAGCCGCCATCATCACAGCCGCCGTCATGCTGGGCCTCACCGCGTGCGCGCCGGCTTCCACGACGCCCGCGGCCTCGCAGCCCGCCACCTCGCAGTCCCCGGACGCCACCGGTCAGGTCTCCGGGACGATCACAGTATTCGCGGCCGCCTCACTCAAGGCCACGTTCACCCAGCTGGCCACCGACTTCGAGGCGAAGAACCGGGGCGCCAAGGTCATGCTGAGCTTCGCCGGGTCCTCGGACCTCGTAACCCAGATCACGCAAGGCGCACCGGCGGATATCTTTGCCTCCGCAGACACCAAGAACATGACCAAGCTGGCCGACGCCAAACTTCTGGACGGAACCGCGAAGAACTTCGCCACCAACGTCCTGGAGATCGCCGTCCCGCCGTCCAACCCGGCGTCGATCGCGTCCTTCGCGGACCTGGCCAAACCAGGCGTCAAAGTGGTTGTCTGTGCCAGCCAGGTTCCGTGCGGGGCCGCAGCGGACACAGTCGAAAAAGCCGCGGGCGTGACCCTCTCGCCGGCAAGCGAGGAATCATCCGTGACGGACGTCCTGGGCAAGGTCACCTCGGGCGAGGCCGACGCCGGCCTGGTCTACGTCAGCGACGTCAAAGGCGCCGGAGACAAGATCAAGGGAATCCCGTTCGACGAATCCGGCACGGCAGTCAACACCTACCCCATCGCCACAGTAGGCTCGAGCCGGAACAAGGAACTGGCGGCAGCCTTCATCGCCATGGTGACCGGCGCCGACGGGCAGAAAACCCTCGGGGAGGCCGGCTTCGGCGCCCCGTAGCAACCCGCCCCGTAGGCAGCCCCGCACCGTAAGTAAGCCGCCCCCCAAAGGAGACCATGAAACAGGCCAGGAACGGCGGGTACGGCGGGATCCCGCGCTGGATTTACATCCTTGCGGCTGCCGGTGGACTGTTCGTTGTGCTGCCGCTTGCGGCCATGGTGGCCAAGGTCAACTGGGCCCAGTTCATCCCGCTGATCACGTCGGAAGCGTCGCTGCAGGCCCTTGGACTGAGCCTGCGCACGTCCGCGGCCAGCACCGTCCTGTGCATCGTCCTGGGTGTGCCGCTCGCCCTGGTCCTGGCCCGGGGCAGCTTCCCCGGCCAGCGCGTCCTCCGCTCACTGGTCCTGCTCCCGCTGGTCCTTCCGCCGGTGGTGGGCGGCATAGCCCTGCTGTACACCTTCGGGCGGCAGGGGCTCCTGGGCAGGACGCTGGAAGTGGCAGGCCTGCAGATTGCATTTTCGACGACGGCGGTCATCCTGGCCCAGACGTTTGTTGCCCTTCCGTTCCTGGTGGTCAGCCTCGAAGGCGCCTTGCGCACCGCCGGGAACCGGTACGAAGCGGTGGCCGCGACCCTCGGCGCCGGGCCCACCACCGTGCTCCGCAGGGTTACCCTTCCGCTCGTCCTGCCGGGACTCGCCTCCGGCGCGGTGCTGTCCTTCGCCCGCAGCCTGGGCGAATTCGGCGCCACCCTCACCTTCGCCGGCAGCCTGCAGGGGGTGACCCGGACCCTGCCGCTGGAAATCTACCTGCAGCGGGAAACGGACGCCGACGCCGCCGTCGCGCTTTCCCTGGTCCTCGTGGCGGTGGCAGTGGCCGTGGTGGCACTCGCGTACCGCAGCCCCCGCGCCGCCGAACGGGCCCCGGCACGTAGCGGCGAACGTACGACGACGGCGCCCGCCCCGGGAGGTGGAGTCCGGTGACGTTTTCAGTGCAGGCCGCCGTGGCTGACCGCGGGTTCGACGTCTCCCTCGCGGTGGGTCGGGCCGAAACAGTAGCCGTTATGGGAGCCAACGGCGCCGGCAAATCCACCCTGCTGAACGTCATCGCGGGCCTGCTGCACCCCGACTCGGGCACGGCCGAACTGGACGGCAGGACCCTGTTCCACCTCACCGCAGGGCGCGGCCAATGGACCGCTCCGCACCGGCGCGGCACGGCGCTCCTGGCCCAGGAACCGCTGCTCTTCCCGCACCTGAGTGTGCTGGAGAACGTGGCCTTTGGGCCCCGGAGTGCCGGCGCTTCCAAGCCGGCCGCCCGAGAATCCGCCCTGCGGTGGCTCGCAGAGGTGGAGGCGACGGAGCTGCAGTCCCGCCGCCCGGCCGAGCTTTCCGGCGGCCAGGCGCAGCGCGTTGCGGTGGCCCGGGCGCTCGCCGCCGACCCCGGGCTGCTGCTCCTGGATGAACCGATGGCCGCGCTGGATATCCATGCCGCGCCGCTGCTCCGGCGCCTGCTCAAGCGGGTGCTGGCCCGCCGGCGGGCCATCATCATCACGCACGACGTCCTCGATGCCCTGATGCTGGCAGACCGTGTGGTCATCCTCGAAAACGGGCGCATCAGCGAGGAAGGCCCAACCCGCGAAGTCCTCCAGCGCCCGCGCAGCCGGTTCGCGGCCGGGCTCGCCGGGCTCAATTTTGTGGCCGGCGACATCACCGAACACGGTCTGCGGGCCGGCGCCCTCAACCTCTATGGCCACCACGACGTAGCCGGCCCGCTCCCGACCGGACAGCAGGGCGTGGCTGTCTTCCCGCCGTCGGCCGTTTCCGTTTTCCCCAGCGAGGCGCACGGCAGCCCGCGGAACTCCTTCGCCGTGACCATCACCGACCTGGAGCCGCACGGGGACGGGATTCGGGTCCGCGCCGGGGACGGCGGGCAGCTGAGCGCGGACATCACCCCGGCGGCCTCGGCCGATCTTGGGTTGGCGCCGGGCATGCAGGTGTACTTCGTGATCAAGGCCGGCGCCGTCGCCATCTACCCCGCATAAACGCCCCCAAACTGCGTTAAACGGCACCAAACGAGTGATTAGTCTCATAAAACTTGGGGGTGCGGCGGACCGCGTTGATAGCGTCGAAAGCCAAGCCAGACTCAATACGACACCCGGCCCGGTTCGCGCGCCAACGCGCCGCGTAGGTTGAACGGGCGTCTGGACGCAGCTTCAAAAACTGAAATGGGACCGATGAGCCAGAACTCCACAGCGCCCTCCGGCGTGCCGTCAGGGCCGGAAGTGCCCGCAGGGCGGCCGGCCGCAGTACCGCCGGGGCGGGCATCCCCAGTGCCGGGCCGGCCGGCCGTGCCGGACACCGGACCGGAACGCACGACACGGGTCAACAAGACCGTCTTCATCGGCTCGGCGACGGGCGTGGTGGGAATCGCGTTGTGGGCCATCCTCGCCAAGGACAATGCCGAGGCCGTCATTGGCTCCATGGTGGGCTGGGTGTCCACCAACATGGGGTGGTACTACTTCCTGATCGTCACGGCCGTGGTGGCTTTCGTCCTCGTGACCGCGCTGTCCCGGGTGGGCAAGACCAAGCTCGGCCCGGACCATTCCAAACCCCAGTTCGGCATGTTCACCTGGGCAGCCATGCTGTTCGCCGCCGGCATCGGCATCGACCTGATGTTCTTCTCCGTTTCGGAGCCTGTTAGCCAATACCTGGCCCCGCCGCAGGGCGAAGGCGGTACCGCGGAAGCCGCACGACAGGCCCTGGTCTGGACCCTGTTCCACTACGGCATCACCGGCTGGGCGCTCTACGCGCTGATGGGGCTGGCCCTAGGCTACTTTGCCTACCGGCACAACCTTCCGCTGAGCATCCGCTCCGCGCTTTACCCGATCCTTGGCAAGAGGATCGAAGGCCCGGTGGGGCATGCCGTGGACATCGCCGCCCTGCTCGGCACGATCTTCGGGATCGCCACCTCGCTGGGCATCGGCGTGGTGCAGCTCAACTACGGGTTGAACTTCATGTTCGGCATCCCCGAGAACCTCACGGTGCAGATCGGCCTGATCGCGCTGTCAGTGGTGATGGCCACAGTCTCCGTGGTCTCCGGCGTGGAGAAGGGCATCCGGCGGCTGTCCGAACTCAACGTGATCCTGGCTCTGGCCCTGATGCTGTTCGTTCTGGTGACCGGCAAGACCAGTTTCCTGCTGGACGGCATCGTACAGAACATCGGCGACGTCATGAGCCGCTTCCCGTCCATGACCCTTGATACGTTCGCCTACGACCGGCCCACCGACTGGATGAATGCCTGGACCCTGTTCTTCTGGGCGTGGTGGATTGCCTGGGCGCCATTCGTGGGCCTTTTCCTGGCCCGCATCTCCCGCGGCCGGACCATCCGCCAGTTCGTGCTAGGCACCATGACCGTGCCCTTCATTTTCATCCTGCTGTGGATCTCGGTCTTCGGAAACTCCAGCATCGAGCTGATCATGAACGGCAACGCGGCCTTCGGGGAGGCCGCCATGAGCCACCCGGAGCGCGGCTTCTACAGCCTGCTGTCCCAGTACCCCGGCGTTCCGGTGACGGCTGCCGTCGCCACCTTTACGGGACTGCTGTTCTACGTCACCTCAGCGGACTCCGGGGCGCTGGTGATGGCGAACTTCACCTCGCACCTCAAGGACGCCGACGCCGACGGTCCGGAATGGATGCGTGTGTTCTGGGCGGTGGCCACCGGCCTTCTGACCCTGGCCATGCTGATGGCGGGCGGGGTGTCCACGCTGCATAATGCCACGATTGTGATGGGGCTGCCGCTGTCCCTCCTGCTGGTGTTCATCATGCTGGGGCTGTACAAAGCGCTGAGGGTGGAGAACTCCCTCAATGACAGCTACCGCGCCAGCCTGCCGGGTATCATCACCGGCCGTTCCGGTGAACAGCGAGGCGGCCGCAGCTGGCGCCAGCGGCTCACCCGGGCCATGAGCTACCCCGGGCGCCGGCAGACCACGCGCTTCGTGGAGTCCGTGGTTGTCCCGGCGCTTCGCGAGGTCAGCGAGGAACTGAAGTCCCAGGGCGCCGAGACGGTCCTTTCGGTGTCCACGGTGGATTCCTGCGGGATCGACAGCATCGACCTGCAGCTTGCCATGGGGGAGGAGCGGCCCTTCAAATACCAGATCTACCCGGTGCAGTACGAGACGCCGTCCTACGCGACCAGGCGGGCGGACCCGGATGACCGCTACTACCGGATGGAAGTGTTCTCCCTCGAGGGCAGCCACGGCTACGACCTCATGGGCTACACCAAGGAACAGGTCATCACCGATGTCCTGGACCATTACGAACAACACCTGGAATTCCTGCACCTGAACCGTGCAGCGCCGGGGAACACCGTCCTCGTCGAGGACCAGATGGCAAAAGACAATTGGGAATCAGACTTCGAAACGCAGGAGGCAGCGAAATGACCACCGCAACGCTATTCATCGGCGGCACCTGGAGTGCGGCGTCCGCCGGCGGCACCCGGGAGATCTGCTGCCCGGCCGACGGCGAGCCGGCTGGCGTCGTCTCCGAAGCCAACGCCTACGACGCGGTCCGTGCGGTCGCCGCCGCTAGGGCGGCGTTCGACGGCGGCGAGTGGGCCGGCGTCCCGGCCCTGGAACGCGGTTCGTTCCTGCTGCGCGTGGCCGCGAGGCTGCGGGAGCGGAAGGACGAATTCGCCCGCGCCGAAACGCTGGACACCGGCAAGCGCCTGGTGGAAAGCGAAATCGATATGGACGACATCGCCAACTGCTTCGAGTATTTCGGCAAGATCGCGGGCCAGGACTCCGGCCGGCTCGTGGACGCCGGCAGCGGCACCGTGGTCAGCCGGATCGAATACGAACCCGTGGGCGTTTGCGCATTGATCGCCCCCTGGAACTACCCGCTGCTCCAGGCCGCATGGAAGATCGCCCCGGCGCTCGCGGCCGGCTGCAGCTTTGTGCTCAAGCCCAGCGAGCTCACGCCCCACACCGCGATCCTGATGATGGAGGTTCTGGAAGAACTGGGCCTGCCCGCGGGCGTCGCCAACCTGGTACTGGGCGACGGCAAGACTGTCGGATCCGTGCTTTCCGGCAACCCGGACGTGGACCTGGTGTCTTTCACTGGCGGACTCGAAACCGGCAAGACCATCGCCGCCTCGGCGGCCGCCACGGTCAAGAAGGTGGCCCTGGAACTGGGCGGGAAGAACCCCAACATCATCTTCGCTGACGCCGACTTCGACGCTGCCCTGGACAACGCGCTCAATGCCGCCTTCGTGCACTCCGGCCAGGTGTGCTCCGCCGGCTCGCGCCTCATTGTCGAGGAATCCATCGCCGAACGGTTCGTGGACGAGCTGGTGCGCCGGGCGGAGCGGATCCGCCTGGGCGGTCCCTTCGACCCCGACGCCGAGACCGGGCCGCTGATCTCCGCCGCCCACCGCGACAAGGTGACCGCCTACGTCGACAAGGGCATCGCCGAGGGTGCACGCCTGCGCTGTGGCGGAAAGTGGGGCGACGGCGAGCTTAAGAAGGGCTACTACTACCTGCCCACCGTCCTGGACCAGGTCACTGGCGGAATGTCCGTCCTCAGGGACGAGGCCTTCGGCCCGGTGGTCACCGTGGAAACCTTCACCACCGAAGCGGAAGCCGTCCGGCTGGGCAATGACACCCACTACGGCCTGGCCGGTGCCGTCTGGTCCCAGGACGCCGGCAAGAGCCAGCGGGTGGCCCGCAAACTGCGCCACGGCACGATCTGGATCAACGACTTCCACCCATACCTGCCGCAGGCCGAGTGGGGCGGCTTCGGCCAGTCCGGCGTCGGGCGCGAGCTGGGACCCACGGGCCTGGCCGAATACCAGGAAGCCAAGCACATTTATCACAACATCGATCCGCAGGTGACGGGCTGGTTCGCGGACACCGCCGCAGGCGGGAACGCAGGCGCCGGCACCGCCACAGGCAACACCGCCGGCACCGCCACAGGCAACACCGCCGGCACCGCAGAGGGGAAGTAAGCGCACATGAAAGTCTTGGACAAGTCTGACTTCGACTACATCGTCATCGGCGGCGGCTCAGCCGGCGCGGCAGTGGCCTCACGGCTGAGCGAGGACCCTTCGGTGGAAGTGGCGCTGGTGGAAGCCGGGCCGGACGACCGCGGCGTAGAGGCCATCCTTCAGCTGGACCGCTGGATGGAGCTGCTGGAATCCGGTTATGACTGGGACTACCCCATCGAGGAGCAGGAAAACGGCAATTCCTTCATGCGCCATGCCCGCGCCAAAGTGATGGGCGGCTGCTCCAGCCACAACTCGTGCATCGCCTTCTGGGCTCCCCGCGAGGACATCGATGAGTGGGAACAGAAGTTCGGCGCAACGGGCTGGAACTCCGAGATGGCCTACCGGCTCTACAAGCACCTGGAAACGAACGAGGACGCCGGTCCGGACGCGCCGCACCACGGCGACAGCGGCCCGGTGCACCTGATGAATGTGCCCGCGGCGGACCCCTGCGGCCGCGCCCTGCTGGATGCCTGCGAGGAATCCGGCATCCCGCGCGTGCGCTTCAACTCGGGCGAAACCGTGGTCAACGGCGCCAATTTCTTCCAGATAAACCGGCGCGCCGACGGTACCCGATCGTCGTCGTCCGTTTCCTACATCCACCCGGTTATGGACCGGCCCAACTTCACCCTGCTGACCGGGTTGCGCGCCCGCGAACTGAAGTTCACCGCGGACAACCGCTGTGTCGGCGTCGACGTCGTGGACAATTCCTTCGGAAAGACCCATGCCTTGACCGCACGCGCCGAGGTGATCCTGTCCGCCGGCGCCATCGATTCTCCCAAGCTGCTGATGCTTTCCGGTATCGGCCCTGCCGCGCAGCTGGCAGACTTCGGCATCCCCGTCCGCTCCGATTCGCCTGGCGTTGGCGAGCACCTGCAGGACCACCCCGAGGGCGTCATCCAGTGGGAAGCCAGGAAGCCCATGCCAGAGTCGTCCACCCAGTGGTGGGAAATCGGGATCTTCACCACCACCGAAGCGGGCCTGGACCGGCCGGACCTGATGTTCCACTACGGGTCCGTGCCGTTCGACATGCACACCCTGCGTCAGGGCTACCCGACGACGGACAACGGCTTTTGCCTCACGCCGAACGTCACGCACGCAAGGTCGCGCGGAACGGTCCGGCTCCGCAGCCGCGACTACCGGGACAAGCCCAAGGTGGATCCGCGGTACTTCACCGACCCGCACGACATGCGCGTGATGGTGGCGGGCATCCGCAAGGCCCGGGAGATCGTGGCGCAGCCGGCAATGGCCGAGTGGGCGGGCAAGGAACTCTACCCCGGCGAGGCCGTCCAGAGCGATGCGGAAATCACGGACTACATCCGCAAGACACACAACACGGTCTACCACCCGGCGGGAACAGTACGGGTGGGCGCTGCGGACGACGCGATGTCCCCGCTGGATCCGGAGCTGCGGGTGAAGGGTGTTACCGGGCTGCGTGTAGCGGATGCCTCGGTCATGCCCGAGCTGACCACAGTGAACCCGAACATCACCACCATGATGATCGGGGAGCGCTGCGCGGAACTTGTCAGGGCCGCGCGGCAGGCTTCCTAACGCGCCTCGACTTCATCTTTGGCTTCGCGCCGCACGGGGGTCTGGCTGGTGATGGACTCTGCCAGCGCCTGGGCCTCACGTTCCGGGCATGTCCAGCGCCTCGTACGCCCGAATGCTGGCGCCGGGCATCATGAGGTGGGGATGGCCCTCCAGCAGCGCCTGGGCGCCCTCGAGATCATCGGCCTGGATGATGCCGTATCCGCCGATGTGGCTGGTGCGGTCGACTTCAGAGGCCCCCGTAGCCGTGATTTCCAAGGGTTCGCTGTTGGCAAAATTGCGCCAAAGAAACCGCATGTCAAAGTTGAGCGTAGTAGACTCAACTTAGCGACAACGCGCATCCCCGGAAGGAGCTCTCTTTGGACGTCAAATTCACCACCAAGAGCCAGGAGGCTCTTTCGGCAGCAGCCATGAACGCCTCCACGGCAGGGAATCCCCAGGTGGAACCCGCCCACTTGCTCAAGGCGCTGATGGATCAGCGGGAGGGCGTCGCCGTCGCGCTTCTCCGCGCCACGGGCGTAGACCCGGATACCGTAAGCGTGCAGGCGAGCGGCGCCATCAAGGCGCTGCCGGCAACGTCGGGCGGCTCCACCCAGCAGGCCCAGCTGTCCCGGCCCGCGCTGCAGGCCATCCAGAACGCCAAGAATGAGGCGGACAGGCTGGGCGACACCTATGTCTCCACAGAAGTGCTGCTGTTGGGGCTCTCTGCCGGGAGCGACGCCGTCGGGCGGTTAATGCGCGACGCCGGTTCCTCCCATGAGGCGCTGCTCGCCGCCCTGCCGGGTGTCCGCGGCGACCGTAAGGTGACCACACAGGATCCCGAAAACACGTTCCAGTCGCTGGAAAAGTTCGGCACCGACCTCACCGCGATGGCGCGCGCCGGCAAGCTGGACCCGGTGATCGGGCGCGACACCGAGATCCGGCGCATCATCCAGGTGCTGAGCCGCCGCACCAAAAACAACCCCGTCATCATCGGTGAGCCCGGCGTGGGCAAGACCGCCGTCGTCGAAGGACTCGCCCAGCGGATCGTGGCGGGCGATGTTCCGGAAAGCCTCCGGGGCAAGACCCTGATCGCCCTGGACCTCGCGTCCATGGTGGCCGGTGCCAAGTACCGTGGCGAGTTCGAAGAGCGCCTTAAGGCGGTCCTGGAGGAGATCAAGAATTCGGACGGGCAGATCGTCACCTTCATCGACGAGATCCACACGGTGGTGGGCGCCGGCGCCACGGGGGAGTCCTCGATGGATGCCGGCAACATGCTTAAGCCCATGCTGGCCCGCGGGGAGCTGCGGCTGATCGGTGCCACCACGCTGGATGAGTACCGCGAGAACATCGAGAAGGACCCGGCCCTGGAGCGCAGGTTCCAGCAGGTGTACGTGGGTGAGCCCAGCGTGGAGGACACCATCGGGATCCTCCGCGGCCTCAAGGAACGCTACGAGGCGCACCACAAAGTCACCATCGCCGACTCCGCGCTGGTGGCCGCCGCAACCCTGTCCAACCGCTACATCTCGGGGCGCCAGTTGCCGGACAAGGCCATCGACCTGGTGGATGAGGCCGCCTCGCGGCTGCGGATGGAGATCGACTCCGCGCCGGAGGAGATCGACCAGCTGCGCCGTGCCGTGGACCGGCTCACCATGGAGGAACTCGCCCTCGCGAATGAGAAGGATGCGGCGTCCGTGGAGCGCCTGGCGGCCCTCCGCGCGGACAAGGCGGACAAGAGTGAAGAGCTGGACGCGCTGAATGCCCGCTGGGCAGCCGAGAGGGCCGGTCTCAACCGGGTGGGCGATCTGAAAGCCAAGCTCGATGAGCTCCGTTCCACGGCGGACAAGGCTCAGCGCGAAGGCGATCTGGAGACTGCGTCGCGGATCCTGTACGGCGAGATTCCGGCAGTGGAGCGCGAGCTGAACGCGGCCGCTGCAGCCGAAGAGGCGGTGACGGAAAAGCCTGCCCAGATGGTGGCTGACGAGGTCACGGCGGACGACATTGCCGAGGTCATTTCCGCGTGGACCGGCATTCCCGCCGGGCGCATGCTGCAGGGCGAAAGCCAGAAACTGCTCCATATGGAGCAGGAGCTCGGCAAGCGCCTGATCGGCCAGGCCAAAGCGGTGGCCGCGGTGTCCGACGCGGTCCGCCGTGCGCGGGCCGGCATCAGCGACCCCGACCGGCCCACGGGTTCGTTCCTGTTCCTCGGGCCCACGGGCGTGGGCAAAACGGAGCTCGCCAAGGCGCTCGCGGATTTCCTGTTCGACGACGAACGCGCCATGGTGCGGCTGGACATGTCCGAGTACGGCGAGAAGCACTCGGTGGCTCGGCTGGTGGGCGCCCCTCCGGGATACGTCGGCTATGAGGAGGGCGGCCAGCTGACTGAGGCCGTCCGGCGTAGGCCGTACTCCGTGATCCTGCTGGACGAGGTGGAGAAGGCCCACCCGGAGGTTTTCGACATCCTCCTGCAGGTGCTCGACGACGGCCGCCTCACCGATGGCCAGGGCCGCACCGTGGACTTCCGCAACTCGATCCTGGTCCTCACGTCCAACCTGGGCAGCCAGTTCCTGGTGGACCAGTCGCTGGACGCGCAGGCCAAGCGCACCGCGGTGATGACCACCGTCAACGCCTCCTTCAAGCCGGAGTTCCTGAACCGGCTGGACGAGATTGTGCTGTTTGAAGCCCTGACCGTTGACGAGCTGGCGCAGATCGTGGAACTGCAAGTGGCCGAGCTCGGCAGAAGGCTGCACGAGCGCCGGCTCTCCCTGGACGTGTCTGACGGCGCACGCGCCTGGCTGGCCATGTCCGGTTTTGATTCCTCGTACGGTGCCCGGCCGCTGCGCCGGCTGGTGCAGCGCGAGATCGGTGACCGCCTGGCCAGGGCCATCCTGTCCGGCGATATCGCGGACGGCGACACGGTGCTCGTGGACACGGCGGCCGACGTCGACGAACTCACCATCGAAGGGCTGGAGGCACTCGCAGGGCCCGACGGCGGTGCTCCCGCCGGCATCGGCCTAGTGGTGCGGCGGAAGGAGTAGGCGGGTCCTGCGAGGCTCGGGCGGCACATATAGGGGGCGGTGCGGCTTGGACCGCCCCTATTTCAGGGCTGCAGATTCCCGTATTTCATAGCTGAGGTTTTGAAGGTCCGCGTCGATTTCGTTGACTTGGATGAGGTATCCGTCGGGGTCGTTGACGGTGATGAAACGGCCGAACGTTTCGTCCATGATGTCTGAGGGGGCATATCCGGCAGCCCTGAGTCGCTCGGCGGTGAGTTCCAGCTTTTCGTCAGTGGAGAAGTGCAGCGCTACCGCTCCGGCATCCGAGTGTGTAGTTCCCGTTTGGGCAATGTGGAGCCCAAGTTGACCGGCGTTTCCGCGCAGGTCCGCCCAGGTTCCGCTCGTTGCTGCAGCGTTCTCGTTCAGCCCAAGGGTGGCATAGAACTTGTTGGCGAGTTCGATGTTCCGCACGAAGCGGATTGGAGTGACTCTCATTTGGTTGAACCTTCCTTGTTGAGGGCCTGGGTAAGCGTTTCTTCGACGAACGACGACAGTGATAGTCCGCGTTCGATTGCCGCGTGTTTGACCTGTTTGACCAGATCAGTCGGCAGGTAGACGTTGAACTGTGTTTTTTCGGCCATGGCTAGAATGCTAGCAACCTAGCCACTGGTGCGCAAGAGTACATACTGGGGCGCCTGCAGGCTTCGTAAGTGATTCCTGGAAAGACGTCCCGGCTTCGATTCCGTCAGATGGCTTCAGCGGACCTGGATAACATGGCTGCGCTTCTGAGTGATCCTGCTGTCATGACCTATTACCCTGCGCCCAAGACGCGGGATGAGGCTGCTCGATGGATCGCTTGGAATGAAGCGAACTAAGCCACGCACGGTTACGGCCTTTGGATCGTGGAAACCCTCGATGGCGAGTTTCTGGGCGACTGCGGACTTACCTGGCATGGTTGATGGTCGCACCGAGTTGGAGGTCGGATTTCACATCCGAGCGGACTTGCGGGGCCGGGGGGTACGCGACCGAAGCGGCGGCGGCGTGCAAGGAATTCGCACGCGACGAACTCGATGTCGTGCAGCTCGTCGCCATTATCCATCCAGAAAACATGGCTTCTCGTCGGGTGGCGGAGAAAATTGGCATGAGTTACGTCGAGAACGATCATGGCGGCACCATCGCGACTCGGATGGTTCTCGGAGTTCAACTGGCGGCCGGTAGGGGTTCCACGTGAACGGTGCGGTGCCCGGGGGTGGTCGACAGCCAGGCCGCGGGTTTGTCCGAGGACTTTGCCGGTTCATCCAGTTCCCAAGCGAGTATGCGAACAATTTCGCGCCTCTTTGGTCTGCAATCATCCACAGTCACATTGTGGGGTCTGCCTCCTTGGGCTCGGATCGCGCTTGGAGCTAGGCTGCTGGGAAGTACCATCGTGCTTACACAAGAGCCTGGGGCAGCGCCATCAACAGCGGTAAATTCTTACTCTTAATCGCCATCCTCACATCGGGATTGCTCCTCAGCGGCTGCTCAGATGCCTCTGGCTTCCAAGCATTGGAACGCCCAGCCACGCCCAATGATGCGCTTCCTGAAGGTGTTAACTTCGGCCCGGAAACAAACCCCGACAAGGTACTCCTCGTCGCCGAAGCAAACGGCAAAAATACTTCCTTGGACAGGACGCCCAGGAGCTAACTGCATGCCTCGCCACCTTTCCCGTTGATAACCCAACAGGCTGGCACGCCGGATGCACAACCGGTGGAACACGTGAGGGAGAGCTCGTGAAGCCGGTGGACCAGACCAAGAATCGTCCATTCTTGTTTCCGACGGTTAGTGCCGCTCAACCATCTTCGCGGGCACCAGGCTGCTATTCGCGACTTTCCTCCCTTAGCGGCTTGAGGTGCGCCGGGATCGCTGTGCCGGAAAGGGGCGGATACGTGCAGGTGAACTCGCCCCGGTATCCGAAGAGAAACCCAACGACGGGGTTCCGCACCTGCATCTGAATCGTGAACACCCCACGGATGTCATCGAAGCTCTCGTACAGGTCTGCAGTACCTGTGCAGACGGCGGGAAACGTGAATCCTGCGAAGCCTTCGTAGAACCGCTGAGCCCCTGACTGCAGGTGCAGCGATCCATCGGCCAAGACGTCCAGCTCGAGGTCTGTGGCCAGGTGCTGGTGGGTGCCGAGGTAGTCGACAATCCCACCAGTTCGTTTGCTGTGCACCATGGTGGCGTCGAAGCGGCGTCTCCTGGACCGGGGTAGTTCCAATGTCCTTACGAACGTGACGGTAGGGCGGCCAAACCCGTCAATGTAGGGATAGTTCTCGATCGTGAACGGTATGTCATCGCCCTGGTCCGGGAAGAGAATATTGCGGTAGGCACCAAGTCGCAAAAACGGGACCGTCCACCACGCACCCCGGCGGACTTCTGAGAAGACCCCCTGTCCGACGCATCCGTAGCCTGCCTCGGTGTCAACGCCGAAGCGTTTCTGCAGCATGGGGTGAAGCCTTTGGAAGTCTGGCCCCAACGCCACCTCAAAGATCGAAGCCACGGCTACTCGCCTCCCTCAGTCTGACGGCCGAAACCGTCCGTGGCGGGTGCTGCCAAACCGGCCAAGGCAGATGGGGAACGGCCCGAGCGTGCATCCGGAGCCTGCCGCAGGCACCGCCCGGCCCTCGGCACAGTCCAATGGGACGGGAACATCCAGGTCGCCAGAGCTACCGTCGCCCCCAAGGCCGCCGGGCCAGCGGTTCGACTTGTGAAGGCTCTGCGGAGCAGGACGCCGGCTGCCAGAATGCCACTGGCTCTCGCTCCGGCGTCGACAAACCACCGGTTGCGGGAGTCTCTTGGATCCAGATCTGACTCCGCCCACATTCTCAGGCGGTCGAAGCTTATTGCTGTTGCCCAACCCAGAGCGGGCCGGAACACCTGCGAGTCCAGGACTCTTCCGACAGCCCCCATTCCCGGCTGATAGTTGTACCCCGTGATGAATCGAAGACCATCCGCTGTCGGCACATACCGCCAATACCCCGAACCGGATCCAATGGGAGACAACGGGTCGGCAGTGTCGAACTTCAGCACCGATGTGGCGCGCCCATCGGATCGATGCCTGTGCCCCAGCGATGTTCCTTTCCCCCGGATGATATGTACTGGAAGGCGGAACTCGTAACGAAAATGGAGAAGTCCCTGATCATCTCCCCCGGTGGGGATTATTCGGGAGAACCTCAGATCCCACCGGGCGTGCAGAGCCGGGTCCTGGCTAAGAGTCCATACGCGCTCTATGGGGGCACGAATGCTGGTCTCAACGTAGATCGGTTTGTGTTTCCCAGGCTCATTCCCGCTAAAGTTTTCCCCCATTCCAGCATCATAAAGTGCATCTTGAGATCATTCCCCCTCATGGGGCGCGACAATTATCTGGACGTCGTCTTCGTACAACAGCTTTCCCGGATCGTCTGAATGGTGCGCCTGCCACTCAACGTCATACCGGCTTAGAAGATCCGTATAGAACTCAACGCCCACGAGCAAATGCCCGGCTGTGCACTTGAACCAAGCCTCCGCTGTCGGGTTGATTGCATGGTCGTAAATCGATTTGTCCACCATCGACGGGTTCAAATATGCGGAGTCGTAATGGTCATTCGAGCGCCGCCAGGAAGCCCAGTCCTGGCTGCTGAGTCTGCCGTCGTTTGCTAAACCGTTGGCGAGAGCAAAGATGCCTGGGTGGCGTCCACGGCCATTGGGGATGCCTGCTTGGTAGCGCACATATTTTGATTCCATGGTTCCCAGCTAATCACCTGTCCGATATTTCGTAGGCGCTGGTCTATCTTCCGAAGGCGGTTCCGGGACCGGAAGGGTTTGCCGGTAGCCAGCAGCATCAGTGTGACGGCCGCACCGATCAGCAGCCCGCCCATCTGGAAAGGCAGGTAGCCCACAGCGTCAGGGACCGCTGCCCGGACAGCGAGGAAATAGACCTCGGCCATAGGAGGGTAAATCGTGGGAACATGCGGCCGGTTAATGGCCGTGCAGAGGGGGTTCCTGGACGGGAAACCCGTGGCGGCCACGGACTCCGTCGCAAACAGATCCACCTGACAGACAGTTTTCCCGTCAGGACCTGACGTGCCCGGGGCAAACAGCCAGGCCGGCCGGTGGTCGGCGAGGGTCTCATCGATGGGCACGATGGCATACGGGGAAACCCCGGCTTTCTGCACGATGCCGTCCCACGCATACCGGGCGGAGTCGTTGCTGGTCCGGGGCGCGGCAGTCATGGCAGCCAGCCCCAGCAGCACCATTCCTGCGATGACGATGACGATGACGATGACGATGACGATGACGATGACGATGACGATGACGATGGCGCCGACGATGGCGCCGACGCTCCGACGCTCCGACGCTCCGACGCGCCGCTGCGGCACGTGCCGCAGCGTACGCACAGCCGCGAGGAGAACCATCCAGGACAGGCAGGATCCGACGATGGGTGCCGAAGCAAACCGGTTGCCGGGCAGCACCATTCACCTCAGCAAGCACGCACCTGCCGCCAGCAGCGCGAGCAACTGCGCAAACGGCAGCGCCTGCAGCCTGAAGCGGGTGTCCGCCGCCGCTGCCGGCTCCGCCGTATCGGGTTCTACCCTTGATCCCGCACTAGGCCGTCCCGGAGACCGCAACCCGGTTTTCAGGCTTTGTCACCGCGGCCTCTAGTCTGCATTTGTTCGATGGCGGCCGCCACCGCGGCTGCGAATTCGGTGCCCGAGATTTCCGCGGCGATCTCCCGTGCATCGTCCATGTGTTCCATGTCCCTCAGAACCGGCAACAGCCCCACTGAGCGTCCGCCCGCCGCCAGCCGGGAGAGCTGGTCGGCCCCGGTCGTGTCCGTGGACATCGGCACGCCGAGGACCAGCGCGCCGTCGGGCCGGCGGAGGGCTAGCGCCCAGAAGCCGCCGTCGGCAGCCGGTCCCATCCAGGCATCGTGCTGGGGCGTGGCCGCGGACCAGTCCATGAGAAGCGGGGCAAGATGCGCCGCTGAAATCTGGGGTGTGTCCATGCCGACGATCAGCAAGGGGCCGGTGGCGTCGTCGCAGAATGCGGCGAGCCGTTCATCCAGCAGGCCGCCGGTTTGGGCCACAACGGCGAATCCTGCGGCATCCCGGGCGCGCGGTGTCCCGTCCATCACCAACAGCCGTTCGCGTACCTGCAGGAGCCTGATTGTATCGAGGGTCCTGCTGAGGCTGAGTTGTGCCAGTTCAGCGGCCTGATCGGGCGTCAACGGCGGAGTCAGCCTGGTCTTCACCCGACCCGGCAGGCACTCCTTGGCGAAGACCGCCACCTGCAGATCCAGCGTTGGCCTCATGGCTGTTCCTCGCTGCCGGGAAGGCCGCGGACCGGCCCGGCAGCAGCTGCGGCCGCTGCCGCCCGGGGCTGTGCCGACATATCGCGCACAGCCCTCACTGTGCCCAGGACTGTTCCGGTTACCTTGGACTTGCCCGTGCGTGGGGCATAAACCACCGGAAGTTCGGTGATTCGCCAGCCCCGCAGGCTGGCTTTGAGAAACATCTCGAGAGGATATCCGCTCCTGCGGTCCTCAAGCTGGAGGGACAGAAGTCCGCCGTAGCGGCGAGAAGGGCGGCATGGGCTGCCGCCCCGAATCCTCGCCGGTTTTTCCGGATCACCGTCGCGCCAAGCTCCGCCGCAAGTTCCGCCGAACCGTCGGTGGAGCCATGTCCACCACGATGGCCCGGTACCCATGAGGCATCCTGGCCAGGACCCATTGGAACGCCCCGAATTCATTCAGACACGGCAGAACAACATCCACAGTGGGCCCGGTCATGTTGCTCACCCCGCCACGCCATGGGTCCAGGCACGCGGATGCGGCCTTGTCTCTGGCCGCTTCACCGCATCGTGGGACTCGCATCGGGGCAGGATAGGCTCGCCGGCCACAGACACAGCCACAGTCATTAGTCCGGTCCGATGGGCGTGGATCGCCGTTCAGGTGTTGGTTGCTCACCTACGAGCATGATTCCGATGAAGGCCATGCCGAGTCCGGTCAGCAGCGCTGCCGTTCCGACGTCGCCGGCGATCAGCCCGAACCCCTGTCCGTAGGTGGCAAGGCGGAGGAGGCCCAGGACGATCATCCCTGCCCCGACAGCGAACAGTATCGGGCGCGATCCGAGCATGGTCCCGGCGAAGCCGATCAGGGCAAGAACGAGAAGAGTCACGGCCTGTGCCGGATTGACCGGCACCAGCTTGAGCGGATTGTAGTCGATGAGTCCGAAGAGGGCGGTTGCCCCTGTGGCGGCACTGAGCGTGAGCGCCCGGCGCCGGGTGCCCCGATCCAGCCTGCTACGAAAGGCGCCACGGGGACCGGTCATGATGCCCTCAGCGCCAACCAGGCCAGGCGGTTCGAGGAGGTCCGCCAGCGGGGACGGAGCAGTCCGTCGAGCCCCGCGGATCTGCCGGCGGCCGTCGCGATCAGCACCGCGTGCACGGCGAGCATGAGGTAGTAGGACCAGTGCCACTCGTTGGGTGCGTTCAGGACCGACATGGTGATCGCCAGGGTTTGGATGATGCCGATCGCGGCCCAGAACCGGGTGAGCAGGCCGGCGAGCAGGAACGCGCCGAGGCTGAATTCGACCAGCAGTGTGGCGTAGCCGAACAGTGTGAAGTTCGGTAATACGAGGTTCTGGACCAGCCAGGAGAACGGCGGGACGACCGGATGTTCAACAGCGTAACTGGTGAACTGGAAGAGTCCTGTGCCCTGTTCGCGTCCGAAGTCGGGGGGGCTCTTCCAGCCGACGTTCTGGATCCACATCAAGGCCACGGTAATTCGCAGGCCGGCGATGACGGCTCGGGCGGTCCGCCCGGAGTCGAGTTCTTCGGCGGCGGTCCTGCCGCCCGGCGTCGTGGTCGCGGCCAGATCAGACATGGTCGGAGACCTTGCTGGTTTCCTTCATGAGGGTGTCGTTGAAGGGAACAGCGCCGGCCGGCAATTCCACACGCCCGCCGTATGTTTGTACGACAAGCACCTCGTCGTTGGGGGTCATGGCTTCATGCTAGCCCCAAGGCGTGTCCTGGGCGACCGGCAAAGCCTTTCGGTTGGCTTACATCGGGTGCGTTCTGAAATGCACGCACGCACCGCGGATTTCGGTTGGTCAGCTGAGCCGGTCCGGACACTGTTGGCCTGTCCTACGCGCAGGGGAAAAGTTTGGCGGCGGCGCCGGCTGCAGCCCATTGTTCGGCGAAGAGCCGGTAGACCATGCTGAGCGCCGGTCCTAGGGGTTCGATCTGCGTGCTGACGAGGGCCTGGTCATCTGTCGCGGCTACGGGGTGCCAGTACACCCCGTCGGCGGTGACGGTGACTTCGGGGACCAGTGTTTCGCGGGTGAACTGGACTCCGGTGCTGGCGGCTCCCTGCTGCGCGACCGGGCGGATGACCTGATCGGTCCGCGGGATGCCCAGCCCGTCGAGAAATTCGTGCAGTGCGGCCAGATCGGTCGCGTGGGGCGATGCGATCGTGGCAGCCACCCGGACCCGGAAACCCTCGCCCAGTGCAACCTGGATGCCGGCCACCGCCCGGGCCCAGCTTCCGGCACCGCGGTGCCCGTCGTGGATCTCGGGGGTCGGGGAGTCCAGGCTGATCTGCAGGGCGAAGCCCTCGCGCGGCATCGCCTGCAAGGAACGAAGCCCGGGCCCCCGGAACAGCATGCCGTTGGTCAGCAGGGTGGTTGGCAGCAGCCGGACACAGTCTGTGGCAATCCGGGCAATGTCCGGCAGCAGAAACGGTTCGCCGCCGGTGAGATAAACCTCCTGGACGCCCCAGTCGGCGCCCGCCCGCACCAGGCGGGCGATCCGTTCGACGCCGAGCTCCCGGCGCTCGGCCCTGGGTGAGGAGGCGACACAGCAGTAGTCACAGGCCAGGTTGCAGTGGAAGTTCGTGTATAGCCAGAGCCGGGCCCCGGGCAGGCGGTCCGGTCCCAGCGTCACTGCCGGGTCCGGCAGTCGGCCGCGACGTACGACGACGGCGCCGGCGCCGGGACCGACGTCGGTCCACGACTTGGTGATGAGGGTGTTGCCCGTTCGTTCACACCAGCGTTGGACCAGGTCAAACTCGGTCGCGGAGCCAATAGTCACCGCACCGGTGGTGCCCTCGGCCAGGGTCCCCACCATGCGTACCAGGTCCAGGATCACCACCACTTGGTCACCCCCTGTTCCTCGACGGCGGCGAACAGCCCGGCGTAGCCGTCCAGTTCGGGCCGGACCCAGCGCCGCAGTCCCTCGAGCTCCAGGATCCGGCGGTGCTCGGGCCGTTCCCAGTCCATGGCCAGGAGCGTGCTGACCCACGGCTCGTAGCGTTCGGCGGGCAGGGTGTCCAGGGCGGTGAACATGCAATGGCAGTACGGTTCGGTCTGCCACACTGCCTCCAGTGCCTCCGGCATCAGCTCCCCGCCGCCGATGCCTTCCCAAGTGGTGATTCCGATGGCCGCGACGTCGGCCTCGCCGGCGAGTACCGCGTCGATGGCGTCCAGCTCGCTGCGCCCGGTGTCACCGTGCTTGCCGATGTCACTATCGAACCGCGTCACCTCCAGCAAGGTGAGGTCCAGGCCGGCCCGGGCCAGGTAGTACAGCGGTAGGATGGCGGCCTGGGCTGAGTCTGCGGACCCCAGGGCCAGCCGCTGTCCGGCGAGGGCGCCCGGGCCGGAGAGCCCGCTACCGGTGCGGGCGACGAACACGGTCGCGAACCTGGTGTCGGTGTCGCGCATCGCCAGTGCCCGGGCCCGGCCCCCGGTCTGCATGACCGTGCGCACGTAGGCCAGGTTGGTGTTCCAGATGATGTCGACCTGTCCGGTCCGAAGCGCCTCGACCTGGCGTCCATAGTTGGAGAACAGGACAAAGTCCATCGGCGCCGGCGACTGCGCGAAGTACTCGCGGATGCCTTCCCAGATGGGCACCACATTTGGGGTGTAGGCCACGGCCCCGACCAGCAGCTGCTCGGACATGATCCGGCCTCCTCAGAAAAGCGGCAGGCCGGTGACTGCCCGGCCGTAGAAGTCGTACAGCGCATCCGCCGTCGGCGCCATTACCGAGCCCGCCCGCGCATCACGGAAGGCCCGCTCGATGGGCAGGTGCTTGGAGAACGCCGCGCCACCGCAGACCCGCATGGCCGCATCGGTGATCTCAAGTGCCGCGTCATTGGCCGAGGCCTTAACCCCGAGCACATGCAGCATCGTGTCTTCCCCGGGAGCCGCGACGCTGCCCGCGGCATGCGCCAGGTAAGCACGCTGCGCCGCCAGGCTGATGCCCATCCGGGCGATCTGGGCCCGGATCGTAGGCAACCCAGCCAGTGACTGGCCCAGGTGTTCGAGCCGGGCAGCTCCAACGTGTTCGACAGCTGCCCGGGTAGCGGCAGATGCCAGACCCAGCGAGACCGCCGCATTGCCGAGATTAAACCACGGCAGCACCGTCTCCATCATCAGCGCGAAGCCCGCAGCCGGCCCACCCAGCCGGTAACCGACCGCTATTTCAGCGTCGACAGTCATCGGTGCGGAGTCGTTGCCGCGCAGCCCGAGCCCCCGCCAGGGACCGGCCACGTTCAAACCCGGCGTGCCGGCGGGAACGGCATACAGGTCCACTTCACCGGGCACCCCCGAGGGCGCACCGGTCGAGACCACATAGACATCGGCGTGAGCGGCCGACGTCACCCAACTCTTATCCGCGCGCAACCGGACAGAAGTCCCGCTGGCGGTCGCGATCGAGACGGGCGCCCAGAAATGCGACCGGGATCCCCGCTCACTGAAGGCCAGCGTGCCCAGCGTTGTCCCGCGCGCCATCCCTGCAAGCAGGTTCGGCAGATCCGGGGGCGGCGCGGCAGCAATCGTGACTGCGGCGGCGGCATGCATCAGATAGATCATCGCCGTTGAACCGCACGCCTCCGCCAGCGCACTGACCGTCTCGGTGAATACCTCCGGCCCGGCACCGGCACCGCCGGCCTCGACGGGAAGCACCAGCCCCAGCAGCCCGCCGGCCCGCAACTCCGCGACCGCCTCAAGAGGGTATACCCCGTCGGTGTCCACCCTCTCGGCGTGCTCCCGCGCGACCTTGACCACATCGTCTAGTGCCTGGCTCGTTGACAATCCACTCATCCGTCCGCCCAAATCGCCCTCGCGTGCCTGCATCGCATGCTGACGAGGGTCACGGCCAGCACGTGACGATTATGCGCTCCGTCCGGCCTCCACGCCAGAGACCAGACCTTACGGTCCCGTAACCTTCGGGCAGGCAACACCTTTTCCTCGAGGGAAGTGGAGCGCCAGATTAGGTACCCAGTCAAAACGGGACGACCAATCCGCCATTTGAAGCTGCAATTTGGAAGCCGAACGAAGTTGACAGTCACACAGGATGGGGGCGGGGTTTGGACGTTTGTGGGAATGCGACGACGTCAAATCCGGCGTGTCCGGCGTCCCAACGCCGGACCTCAACAGGGCACCCCCGGGCGGGAGTTTCTGGACGGCTCGATGACGGGCGAACGAGGGATCTCAAATCCAAGGGGTATTCCCTGCGGCGCCTCTGTAGTCTGTGGAAATCTCGACTGAACTTGTGGTGATTCTGCCCGCCAGTGTCGACAAGGACCGCCAATCCCGTACGGCAGTGGTCCCCGACAAGACTGACATCCCACGGTCAAGTGGGCTCAAATCAGGGTGACCAGACATTGGATCAGCGGCTGCTATGTCAGATGCCGGACTTAGTCATCTAACATAGGCTTTCAACGTCCGAACGGGACGGCAAACTTCTTGGGGAAGAACAACACATGGATATTCTCCTGTCTGCCGTGTTGGCGGCCATTTTCTTCTACATCCTTTATGGGGTTATTCGGGCGGCGACGCGGGATGGCATCATTGCGGCCCGCCGGCAATCCGAAAAGGCTGACGCCACTCAAACTGACGACTCGGCGTGACCAGCCCGGACCTACGGCGGTGGCCTCCCACTGACCGCAATTACCGTCGATCAGAAGTCACGGCGATCCTCGGAAGTGGCGACGTTGTTTGGCAGCGCGCCGCATCAGACGTGCTCCGTTGGAAGGTAAAAACCGCGAGTGGGTTTGACGTGGACACCACGGGTCCGGTGTCGCCAGGCGCCCGTGTGGTCGTTACGGCACGCACGTTCGGCTTCACCGTTGTAGAACCGGTCGAAGTGGTAGCTGTTGTGCAGGAGCCCGGCCGAAGCGGGTTCTCTTACCGGACCATGCCAGGGCACCCCGTCGACGGCGAAGAAGCTTTTATCATCCATCGTCGTGGCGACGAAGTGCACCTCACTATCCGCTCACTAACTCGAGCGGGCGTACGGCAACCGTGGCGAGTGCTCTACCCATTCCTACTGGTGGCACAGCGAATCGTGCGGAGGCGATACTTGCGGGCTCTCCGATGACTTGGGCGAACTAATCGCCCGTGAGAGTGACCGTTTCGGTCGTAGCATCTGCAGGCGTTCCGAAGATCCGGGTGGCCCGTTGTCGTTCATGACGCACGCCATCCCTCGACGTGTGCTGATCTGTCCAATGCACAGATACCTCGAAGGGTTGCCATCCGAGAAGGAGTGCACCGAGGTGATGACCTCCGTGACCTTCTCCGCGTCAGAAACGTCTCGTCGACCATCCACGCATGCCGGCTCGACTGCGGAGGAGTCCACAGGCGAACGCAGTACGTAGCCGCTCGTCCGTCGTCGCTGACTGGGTGGTCTACCGGAGCAGGTTCCACACGCATCTCATCAGCCTAAGCGCGGGAGACGCGGGTTCGCTTATAGGCGGGGGGCCGTTGGTCCGACGGACCGTTCATGCCCCTGTAATGTCGTGGCAACGACAGTATGGGGGGGGCTAGAAAATGTCACAGTTCAAGTCGCGCCGCCACCGGGGGTGGTGGATCCTACGGGCGATCTTCATTGTCGCCGGCATTCAGGTTCCAGGATCTTTCTAAGGACACTAAGGGCACTT
Source organism: Pseudarthrobacter adonitolis (assembly GCF_055412845.1). Lineage (NCBI taxonomy): Bacteria > Bacillati > Actinomycetota > Actinomycetes > Micrococcales > Micrococcaceae > Pseudarthrobacter > Pseudarthrobacter adonitolis. The sequence goes on from NZ_JBVAYW010000013.1 coordinate 58,477, forward strand.
TTGCGGAACGGCTCCGCCGGGCCGAAGGATCTCAGTGGCAGATGAATACGCTGGCGTTCAGCTACGGGCCAATGGCCTTCTGGCAGCGGAACCCCGCCAGGAATTCGAGACCCGCTTCGAAACCTTCCCTGGACTGACTCGGCCGGAGCCGCTGGAGAGCTGAGGCATCACCGTGGCCGGTGAAGATCCCCATCGGTGCGACAGTGCCCTGCGTACGATCGTGAGTATGAGTCGAGTCATCTTCATGTGCGGGCCGGCGGGCTCCGGCAAATCCGCTATTGCTCGTCGCTTGGCGACCGAGGGTATGGTCCGGCTGTCCTTTGACGAAATGGCGTGGCAGATGGGACTCCGTATCATGCCCGTGGAGGAGGGCGTCCGGCGGCAGATCGCGGCGGCGCTTCAGGCCCGCCTCCTGGATCTGGTCATGTCAGGTGCAGATGTTGTTCTCGACTTTTCCTTCTGGTCTAAGAGCATGAGGGAGGATTACCGTCTCCTACTAAGGCCGCTGGGTGTTGAGCCCGAGACCATCTACCTGGCCACGACCCGCGAGGTCGCCCTGGCCCGCGTCCGTGCCCGCATGGCGGGCCACGCGGACGATTTCCGGTTGAGCGCTGAACTGGCTGCCGAATATTTCGACCACTTCGAAGTCCCCACAGCAGAGGAAGGTCCACTCACTGTCATCTCATAGTGGCCCAACGATAGCGTTGATGTGGTCAGGTTCGGCATCAGATATCTACACCGGCAACGCGTTCTAACTCCCGTACCCGAAGCGTTTGACCAGCAGTTCCTCGGCAGGAGCAAAGCCGTACCTGGCATAGAAGGTCTGTGATTCGCCTGAAGGGGAGAGGACGATCCGGGCTGCCTTGATGCTCTGTGAGAACTGAATCGCCGCCTCCAAGAGCTGGCCTCCCACTCCACGGTTGCGATATTCGGCAGCGACGAATGCGTTCCCGAGATACACCCAGCATGTCGACTTCTTGCCGGGTTTAGGCATCCGCTCAAAGACCATGAGATTCAGCATTCCGAAAAGCGTGCCGTCCAGATCTGCGACGAACATGGTGCGCGCGTTATTTTCCTGCCAGGCTCGATAGCCACTCTCGAAGTCCGGATCCTCGGTCGATTCCCCTACTTGCTCTGCAACCCATGCGGCCCGCAGACGGATGAGACCGGGCGTATCAGCGGTGGTTGCCTGGCGAATGATGAGCATCCGCCTACTTTAGCTACCACGGGAGATCCTGTTCCCCGAGCGAACAGAACCGGGGCGAGGTAGGGTCATCCGAGTCGACGAGTTCTCTCAGCTGCGCAGCGGCGGTTCGCGGATCCTTGGACGCGTCAGCCTGCCCCATGTCGGTGGCCAGTTTGCTCGGGTGCACTGCCCAGCAACGGACATGCCACTAAAGGTCCTGAGCCAGCGCGATCGTCAGCATGTTCTGCGCCGCCTTGGAGATCTTGTAGCCATAGCTCGTTGAGCTAAAGCTCAAGGACATGATGGGTTACGCCGTGATCATGATGTTGTGGGTTGGCATCATCTACATCGCCGCCATCCTGCTTGCGAGTACTCCAATTACCCGGTCTTTGATGCCGAAAACCGATCCGGGCCAGCGTGTTTTGTGCGGTCTTTAGGGCAGCACGCTGGCGTTGATGACGTTTCCGCCGTCGGCTGTGACGTAGCAGTCCACGCGCCGGTCGCCCGATTCCCAACTGGTGCCGCTGGGGTAGGCCCGCTGGAAGTTCAGCGTGTACTCGTCGGCTGCCGGCGCCAGCTTGGCCGCCTGGCAGGCCTCCAGGGCCTTGGCTGCGAGAGCCTCCCGGCCCGGATATGAGCCGACGGCGGGGTAGCGGAAGACGGCGACGAGCTGGGCCGAGTGGCCGGTATCGCAGGCCACCACTGTTGACCGCAAGGCCGCGGCGTCAAAGTCCTTGAAGCAGTCGCCTAGCCGGTAGTCCGCTGGCTCCACCCCCTCGCGGGGGAGCGGGAGCGGGGTGGGCAGCGGAGTGGGCGAGGTTTCCACGATCCCCGAGCCGCCGTCGTCGGATGTCTCTGGTGCCCCGGAATCCAGCCACGTGGCGAGCCACACCAGGCCTCCCACCACGCCGAGCAGAACCACCACGAAGAGGGCCTTCAGGAGCTTTGGTACGACCCGCCGGGGCTTCCGGGCCGGGCGCTCCATTGAAGGCGCCGGGACAGCCGCCTGCGGCAACCCCGCGCTGGGCGGAGCGGCGGGTTTGGGCGGGGTGGGGCGAAATTCCTGGTTGTCCATCCGGATACCCTCCTGGGTTTCGCCTCGGGATGCTGCACGCCCCGTGCACTCGGACCGGCAGCTGATGTAGAGACTCTATCCAACAAAAAAGCCGGGAACCCCCGCGCATCGCGGCGGTAAGGGTACCCGACATGGCGTCCGCGCGCACGGGCCGGGGAGCATCGGGCGCGGAAAGCATGTAATCTAGGTGTTACGACAAATTGACCAAACATTCCGGGGCCTCACCGATAGCCAAGGTGACCACCTCCGGTCCGAGTACAAAAGGGGGTCACGCCATGGGGCGCGGCCGTCAAAAGGCAAAAGCTACCAAGCAGGCTCGGGATATTAAGTACTATTCCCCGAACACTGACTATTCGGCCCTTCAGCGCGAGCTCAAAGGTCCGGAAGGTCGTGCCACGAGCCATTTCGCGAATGACCCGGTTGAACCGGACTATTCGGCTTATGTGGATAAGTACGCGGACGATTTGGAAGAAGACGACGACGAGGTAGACACCCGTCGGATCGGCTAGTTGTGGCACGCCGGTTCCGCCGCAAGGTGCCCGGCCCGCGACGCTGCAGTACGGACGCCGCAGTTGTTCGTTAGTACAGCACTTCTCTTCAGCACCCCGGATCCCAGCGGACCCGCGGTGCTGGCCTCAGTTATCAGGCCCGTTGCCTGCGCCGGAACCCGGTGCCGGCGGCGGGCTTTTTGGTGTTGACTGGAGGCGTTGATGCGCTGTGCTGCCCGCGAAAGGACCTCCCATGCCAGGAAACTCCTCATCCCCCACCTACCGTCACGGTGAACCGTGCTGGGCTGACGTCCAGACCCGTGACGTGGCAGCAGCCAAGTCCTTCTACGCAGCGGTGTTCGGGTGGACCTTCAAGGACCTGCCCACGCCCGATGGCCGCAGCTACGCCCAGGCGTTCGTCGGGGAGGATCTGGTGGCCGTGGTGGCGCCGCAGAACCCGCACCAGGAATCACTCGGCACGCACGCCCAATGGAACATCTACTTCGCCGCGGAGGACGCCGGTGCGCTGGCCGAGGAAGTTCCCCACGCGGGAGGCGCAGTGCAGTTCGGCCCTGAGGAAGTGGCGGACACCGGCGTGATGGCGTTTGTGGATCCTCCCGGCGGCGGGACCACCGGCGTGTGGCAGCCCGGGACGCACACAGGCTCCGGCCGGTACAACGAGGCCGGTGCGCTGTCCTGGACGGAGCTGCTGACGCCCGAGCCGCGGGCCGCCGTCGGGTTCTTCCAGCAGCTGTTCGGCCACGAGGTGACCGAGTATCCCCAGGACGACGGCGGGACGTACAGCACGCTGATGGTGAACGGCGCGGAGGTGGCCGGAATAGTCGCGGCCGAAGCGCCTGCCCGGTGGCAGATCTACTTCGGCGTCACCGACGTGGCCGATGCTGTGCGGAAGGCCGTGGCGGCGGGGGCGGAAGTGCTGATCGCGCCCGAGGCTGCTGACGATGAGACGCCCGGCGCCACAGCCACCCTCAAGGACCCGCAGGGCGGTGTGTTCAGCCTGCTGGAGGTTTAGGCGTAGGCGTTGACCAAACGGACGGCGCCGCCGTCGACGCCCTTGGCGCCCTGGACGTAGTCCGGACCAATCTTGAGGATGGAATCCGAGTCCGCGGTGACGGTGCCCATGATCCAGGACGGCACGCCGCGGTCGTTGAGGCGGGCCACGGCGGCGTCGGCAGCTTCGGCGGATACGATGGCCACCATGCCCACGCCGAGGTTCAGCGTGCGCTCCAGGTCGGCCAGCGGCACGTTGCCCAGCTCGGAGACTAGCTTGAAGATGGCCGGAAGCTCCCAGGTGGCGCGGTCCACGGTTGCCACGAGGCCCTGCGGCAGCACGCGGGCCAGGTTGGCGGCCAGGCCGCCGCCGGTGACATGGCTGAAGCCGTGCACGGCGTTGGCGCTATTCACCGGGAAGGCGCGGGCCAGGTCCAGGCAGTCCGCAGCGTAGACGCGGGTGGGCTCCAGCAGTTCCTCGCCCAACGTGCGGCCGAGTTCGGAGACCTGGCGGTCCAGTGCCCAGCTGGCGTGGTTGATGACGCGGCGGACCAGGGAGTAGCCGTTGGAGTGCAGGCCGGAGGAGGCCATGCCAATCACAACGTCGCCAGCGCGGACGCGGTCCGGGCCCAGCAGGTCGGAAGCCTCGACAACACCGGTGGCAGCACCGGCAACATCGTATTCGTGCTCGCCCAGCAGGCCGGGGTGCTCGGCGGTTTCGCCGCCCACCAGGGCGGTGCCGGCGACGGAGCAGGCGGCGGCGATGCCACGGACGATGTCCGCGATGCGCTCCGGAACAACCTTGCCGCAGGCAATGTAATCGGTCATAAAGAGGGGCTCGGCGCCCACCACTACGATGTCGTCAACCACCATACCCACCAGGTCAAAGCCGATGGTGTCGTGGATGTCCATGGCCTGGGCGATGGCAACCTTGGTGCCCACGCCGTCGGTGGACGTGGCCAGCAGCGGGCGCTTGAAGGTCAGCAGACGCGAGACGTCGTACAGGCCGGCGAAGCCGCCCACGCCGCCGATGACGGAGGAATTGTGGGTGGCCTTCACGGCGCCCTTCATCAGCTCCACGGCGCGGTCGCCGGCTTCAACGTCAACACCGGCGGAGGCGTAGGTGATGCCTGCGGGGCTCAGTGGGCTATTGCCGGCGGCGGGGGTTGCGGAAGTCATACGGACTCTTTCTTGTCAGCGCCGGGGGTGGTGGCTTCGTGGTGGATCGCGGGCACGTGGTCTTCTTCGGTGAGCAGGTTCTCGAACTCGGCGTCCGGTCCGGGGTCGCAGCCGGTGGCGCCGGCCTTCTCCGCCGGATCTTCACTATCATCGAAGGAGGACACAGTCAGCGCGGCCGTTGCACCCGGGAGGGCAGAGCGCGACGGCGTGAGGCCGCCGAGGTCGGTGCGCTCCAGGAGGTTCTTGCCCAGTTTGTCCGCGCCCGGGAGCTCGATGGGGTACGTGCCGGTGAAGCAGGCGGTGCAGAGGCGCTCGCGCGGCTGCTTGGTGGCCTTGATCATGCCGTCTTCGGAGACGTACGCGAGGGAATCGGCGCCGATGGCCTGGGAGATTTCCTCGATGGTGGCGCCGTTGGCGATCAGTTCCGCGCGGGAAGCGAAGTCGATGCCGTAGAAGCATGGCCATTTGACCGGCGGGGAGGAGATCTTGATGTGGACGGACGCGGCGCCGGCCTCGCGGAGCATCCGGACGATGGCGCGCTGGGTGTTACCGCGGACGATCGAGTCATCCACCACCACCACGCGCTTGCCGCGGATCACGGACTCGAGGGCGTTCAGCTTGAGCCGGATGCCCAGCTGGCGCAGGGTCTGTGAGGGCTGGATAAACGTGCGGCCCACGTAGGAGTTCTTGACGAAGCCGTGCGCAAAGGGAATGCCTGATTCCTCGGCGTAGCCCACGGCGGCCGGGGTGCCGGACTCCGGAACCGGGATGACGATGTCCGCGTCCTGGGTGTTTTCGCGGGCCAGCTGGCGGCCCATCTCAACACGGGACTCGTACACGGAGCGACCCGCGATGGCGGCGTCCGGACGGGCGAGGTAGACATACTCGAAAACGCAGCCAGCCGGCGTCGCCTCCGCGAAGCGCTTGGAACGCACGCCGTCCTCGTCGATGGCGATGAATTCGCCTTGCTCGATTTCACGGATGAAGCTGGCTCCCACAGTGGCCAGGGCGGACTGCTCCGACGCAACTACCCAGCCGCGTTCCAGCCGGCCCAGGACCAGCGGGCGGATGCCGTAGGTATCGCGTGCTGCGTAGAGGGTGCCTTCGTCCATAAACACGAAGCAGAAGCCGCCCTTGATCTTCGGCAGCAGCTCCATGGCGGTCTGTTCGAGGGTCTTGCCCTCCTCGCCTTCGAGCAGTGCCGTGACCAGGGCGGTGTCCGAGGTGTTGCCCTGCTTCATTTCGCCGCTGAGCTGGCCGCCGTTGCGTTCCATGATCATGGCGTTGAGCTCGGCCGTGTTGGTCAGGTTGCCGTTGTGCGCGAGGGCAACCGTGCCGGTGCTGGTGGCGCCGAGGGTGGGCTGGGCGTTGGCCCAGTGACTGGCTCCGGTGGTGGAGTAGCGGCAGTGTCCCACCGCCAGGTGCCCGGTCAGGGTGTTCAGCGTGGTCTCGTCGAAGACCTGGGAAACGAGGCCCATGTCCTTGTAGACGTTGATCCGCTTGCCGTCACTGGTAGCTATACCAGCCGACTCCTGACCGCGGTGCTGCAATGCATACAGCCCGTAATAGGTAAGTTTTGCTACTTCTTCACCTGGCGCCCAGACCCCGAAAACGCCACAAGCGTCCTGAGGTCCCTTTTCGCCAGGGAGAAGATCATGAGAAAGTTTTCCATCGCCGCGTGCCACTGGTCGATTATCTCACGAGATGCGGTAAGACTTTTCCGCCGCGGCCATTGTGACTGGACCGCAGGCCGGGCGCCTGTGTTTGTGCCTACGGCTGGGTGCCGTCGTCGGGCTCGGAATCCGGGACCGCTTCGACGATGGCGCGTTTCTGGCGTTTGACGCTCCGCCGGTCCAGCAGCAGGGCCACCACGGCGCCCAACACCGCGCCGCCGGCGCCGAACATAACCAGGAAGAAGCCGAACACCGAGCCGCGCTCGAAGGATTCGTCACCGGGGAGACCGTACGCGACGGCGGCAGCCACCGCTGCGCCCACCAGGGCGCCGAGGATGAGGAACGGCACATATTTCGGTGCCCGGCGGACGGTGACCTCGCGGCGCTCAGCGGGGGTTTCTTCAAAAGCCATGCCCTCTAGCCTACTCATCATTGCCGTTGCCCTATCACGTACGGCTGCCAAACAGCCGAAGGGGAGCCGTACGTGATAAGGCATCCGGGTTGGGCGGGGTCAGGGCTGTGACGTCCGGGACAGGATCCAGGTGTTGGTGCCGTCCTGCCGTTCGAAGGTCACGGTGGTGACCAGCGCCTCGATGAGCGCCAGGCCGCGTCCGGACTCCGAATCGTCGTCCGGGGTTCCCGGTTCCAGGGGGCCGAACGGGGGATTGGCGAAGAACGCGCTGACCCGGGCCTGCAGGAGCGTGGGCTGGACGCTGATGTCCACTCCCAGTTCCACCGGTTTCTGCGCCTTGGCCGGTTGCGCGTGCTGGACGATGTTGGACGCGGACTCGATCACCGCCGTCGTAAAGGTCATCTGGTCCATGTCCTGGACGAACGGCGCATCCAGCCACAGGCTGTCGAGGTCGTTATGGACGGATTCGATGGCGTCTTCGGCGGCCAACCCCCGGAAGCTACGGGACGCAAGGGCCTCAGTCATTGCGGAACGCCTCGTCGGCGGAGGCATAGGAAGTCAACACCCGGTCCATGCTGGTCAGCTCCAGCACCATCTTCACCTGCGGCTGGACCGCTGCGATGCGAAGGTCCCCGCCGGCCTGACGGGCGGCTTTGAGGCAGCCGATCAGCGCGCCAAGTCCGGAGGAATCCATAAACGCCGTGTTCTCCAGGTTCACCACGATCCGGGAGGACCCGCCGGCGATCACATCGGTGACGAATTCGCGGAGCTTGGGTGCGGACACCATGTTCAGCCTCCCGTCCGCCTTGACCTCCGCGTACGAATCCTTGACCTCATAACTAAACTCCATCCGGTTTCCTCTCTCCAGCCTCGACGTCCCCAACGGGTTCGTAGCCCTTGTACAAAACAGCCCGGACCAGGATGCTCATGACCACCAAGTCAAAAATAACCCAGCCCACGTTCACCAGCGTGCCAAGCGGCTCGGCCAGTCCCGCGGTCAGGCGGATAATCCCGACGACGGCGGCCACCGCCAGCAGCACGCTCACCACGATCTGGGGGCGGATGAGGCTCCAGCCGGGGCCGCCGCTTTGGCGGGTCTTCGGGGTGACGGCGAACCCGAGGGGGCGGCCGAACCAGACGTTCCGGGCCGCCGTCGAGCACGCCTTGATCCAGGTGGGGAACAGCGCCAGGCTGTACTGCTGGCCGCGCCAGGTGGGGATTCCCCTGCCTGCCACGGCGAACAGCAGCTGGTTGGCGACCATAAACGGGATGAACCGGATGAAAAAGTCCCAGCTGAGGCTGGCGACGGGCAGGACGCCCAGCAGCAGATAAATGATCGGGGCCGCGAAGTAGATGACGGCGGCGTACCCGCTGAGATACGTCCACATGGTGGCGAAGTACATCAGCCGCTGGCCGATCTTCAGGCCCTTCTGGGCCAGCGGGTTCTCGCGGAGCAGCACTTGCATGGTCCCCTGCGCCCAGCGGAGGCGCTGGGTGAGCATGGTCTTGAGGTCCTCGGGCGCCAGGCCATAGGCCAGGATCTCGTGGTGGTAGACACTTTCCCAGCCCATGGCGTGCATTCGCATTGCCGTGGCCATGTCCTCGGTGACCGAAATGGTGGCCAGCGGCATCACCGGCTGGGCTTCATCGTTCCGCTCCACGTTCAGGGAATCCAGGACAGCCTGCACGGATTCCAGTGCGCCCAGCGGCGACCAGTCGCGGGCCGACATACGGTGGACGGCGTCATCGGCCATCACCGGGACGCCGGCGTCACCCACATGGGCGAGTTCCATGGCGGCGATCTCTTCGAGGTCGGCCTGCAGGGCGGACATGTCAGCCTGGACCAGCGTCTGCACGGCGGCGTCCACGCGGCGGCGGACCCGGTACGTGATCTCGCTCAGGGGCTGGCCGGCCGCCAGCTGTGCCTGTGCTTCCAGCGTGGCGGCCTCTACCGCGTCGAGCACTTCGGCCACGAGCGGGGTGTTTATGTCCGCGGATTTGCGTGCCTGGCGGATGGCGGAGCGGGAGGCCGTGAGGGCGCGGCGGATGCTCTTTTCGGTCTCCTTGACGTAGCCCACCAGGCCCAGCTGCATCAGGGCTTCGCGGCGCAGGATGGCGTTGGAGCCGCAGAAGAACGCCGCGTTCCAGCCGTCCTTGCCCTGCTGGATGGGCCCGTAGAACAGGGGCGCCTGGCTGCCGAGTGGATCGTGGGCGGGCACGTTGCTGAAGTACTGCGGCGTCTGGACCAGGGCCACCCGGCGGTTGTTGAAATAGCCCAGGGTCTTTTCCAGGATGTCCGGCTCGGGGATCTGGTCCGCGTCCAGGATCAGCAGGAATTCGCCGTGCGTGACCATCAGGGCGTTGTTCAGGTTGCCGGCCTTGGCATGGCGCGGCACCTTGGCGGTCCAGTCCTCGCTGCGCGTCACATAACCCAGCCCGTGCCCTTCGGCGAGGGCCTTCAGCTCGGGGCGGGCGCCGTCGTCGAGAATCCAGGTACTGTGCGGGTGCCGGATCTTCTGGGCCGCCAGGGCAGTGGCCATGACCATGTCCAGGTCTTCGTTGTACGTGGTGATGAAGACGTCAACGGTGGCATCGTGGGGCGGCGCGGGGGCTCCCTTACGGATCTTGAGCTGCCACACGGTCATCCCGAACAGCATCACGTCGATCAGGCTGTAGGTCTCAGCCACCACCAGTGGCACTGCGATCCACCAGGCATCCCAGTTCAGCGATACCGCCCAGCGCCAGGCCACGTAGTTCAGGCCGAAGATGACGGTCAGGACCACCACCAGGCGGGTCCAGAAGCGCGTCATGCAGCGGCTGGCTCAGGCAGACGGCGGACCACCACGACGGTGACGTCATCCTCAGCGGTTTCGGCCGGCGCCAGGGCCATGATGGCGTCGCTGGCGGACTGCGCGGAAAGCTGGCCGCGGGCGGCGGCGAGCACTGCCTTGGTGAACTGCTCCACCGAGTCGAAGACGTCCAGCACGCCGTCGCTGGCCACCACCAGGGAGTCGCCCGGGGAGAGACTGACGGCGGACTGGGGCCAGGCGGACCCGGCCCAGGCGCCCACAGGGGGCCCGCCGCTGGGAAGACGGTGCGCCGACCCTTCTGCGGTGACGTGCAGCGCAAGTCCATGGCCGGCGTCGACATAGCTGACGACGCCGGAGGCGGCGTCCAGGCGGGCGTGGAAGAGGGTGACAAACGAGCTGGAGGAATTCAGATCCGCCGCGATGGTGGCGCTGGCGGAGGCGAAGGCGGCGTCCAGGTCTTGGCGTTGTCCCGTGGACCGCATCACGGCCCGGACGGTGGCCGCGATGAGGGCGGCCCCCATGCCCTTGCCCATGGCATCGGCGAACGTCAGGTGTAGGCCCTCTGGCGTGCGGTACCAGTCGTAGAAGTCACCGCCCACGCTGCGGGAGGGGCGGAAGACGCCGGCGACATCGTACCCGTCTACCCGGACGTCCTCCTGGGGCAGCAGGCTCTGCTGGACCTCGGTGGCGCGTTCCACCTCGCTCGCCACGGCTGTGTCCGCGGCGGACGGCTGCCAGCGGCGGAACAGGGCGTTGATCCTGGATTGGAGTTCGCGGGGACTGAACGGCTTGCTGATGTAGTCATCGGCGCCGTTGTCCAGACCCGTGAGCTTGTCCAGTTCGTCGGCGCGGGCTGTGAGCATCACGATGAAGGCATCGGAGAATTCACGCAGGAGTTTGCAGACTTCCAGCCCGTCCACGTCCGGGAGGTTCAGGTCCAGTGTGATGAGATCCGGCTTGGCGCGGCGGACCTCCTCCACTCCGGGCAGGCCGGCCTCGGCCTGGGTGACCTCAAAACCCTGCTTGACCAGGATCCGGACAAGGAGGCCACGGATGTCCGGATCGTCCTCAATTACAACGGCACGGCGCGGTTCGGGCATGAAAGGCATGACTCTACTTCTACCGTATTAGGCCCCGTGAAGCATTTCATAGACCTGACAAAGAAGGTTGACAGTCGGTGCAGCACCGGGCATTCCGGGGCGGGCGGCCATGGCGTGGCCCGGTATTGCCGGAATACTTGCCTGCCCTTGATGGGACCTTGAGGCTCCTTGGCCAGACTCGAAGGACCAGCTATGAAGGAACATGCGGATTGCCGGAGGACGGTGCAGGAGTTATGGAACCAACGGAATCCGTCAGGCTGCCGGGCAGGCTGGCACGCTCGTGGCGGCGCTTGAAGCAGGGCCGCCGCCCGCGAAGCACCTTTCACTACCTGAGCCATTCCTGGAAACTCCGCTCACTGTCCCGCTCGCTGGCCCAAGCCCTGGGTGAGTCCTGGGAGGCCTCGAGCTGGCCGGGGGACCGGCTGGCCGTCGGCGTCGAGCTCTCGGAAAAAGTCGAACAGCTGACCCGCCTCCTCAACCGCGAGACGGAACTTCACGGCCGCCTGGCGTCGCTCGCAAAAGCCGTTCCCTGCTGACCCGTTCCGTGCCACACTGGAGGACAATCAAGTGGCTGGGGGATACCAGGTCAGGAGATTGCCGTGCATTGGTACACAGGGTGGGCTTACCTCTTAGCTGGGCTCTTGACCATGGACACGCTGCTGCTGGTCTTATGGCTGATGGACAAAGACTGGCCCAAACACTGGCGGAAGAAGCCCTGACTGAGCGCAGGCTCCGCCTGCTGGTCCCGCGTCAGCGCAGGTCCAGGCGCATCAGGACGCGCGGGAATCCGTTGAGCACCGAATCCGTATCAGCGGCCTTGACGAACCCGGCCTTCTCGAAGAGCTTGCGCGTGCCCACGTAGGCCATGGTGAGATCCACTTTCCTGCCGCCGTTATCCACCGGGTAGCCCTCAACCGCGGGCGCACCGTAGCTGCGGGCCAGCTCCACGGCACCTTTGAGCAGGTGATGGGAGATGCCTTTGCCGCGGTAACCGGGCCTGACCCGAATGCACCACACACACCAAACGTCCAGGTCATCCACGTGCGGGATCCTGCGGTTGCGGGCAAAGCTGGTGTCGGCGCGCGGGTGGACAGCCGCCCACCCAACTACCTCGTCGCCGTCGTACGCCAGAACCCCTGGTGGAGGATCCTGCGCCACCAGTTCCTTCACCAGGTCGCCGCGGGCCGTCCCGCGCAGCTCAAGGTTCTGTTTGGACGGAATGCGGTAGCTCAGGCACCAGCAGACGTTGGCATCGGGCCGCTTAGGGCCAACCAGCGTTTTGACGTCCTCGAACAGCGTTCCCGGACGGACTTCGATCGCCATGCCTGACTCCCGATTGGTGGGCTACCTGTGCCCAGCCAGACTAGACCCCCAAGGACTCCCTGAGAGCAGCGACGTGGCCCTGCGCCTTGACCTGGTACTGCGCAAGCGCCACGTTGCCGTCGGGGTCCACCACCACGGTGGAGCGGACGAGGCCTTCGACGATCTCGCCGTTGACCAGCTTTTCGCCCCATGCGCCGTAGGCGAGGGCTACTGCGTGGTCCTCGTCGGAGAGCAGCGGGAAAGTCAGGTTAAAGTCGCCGGTGAAATCGGCCAGCTTCTCCGGGGCGTCGGGGGAGATGCCCAGGACTTCGTAGTGGGAGCCTTGCAGGGATGAGAGGCTGTCGCGGAAATCGCAGGCCTCTGTGGTGCAGCCGGGGGTTGCCGCCGCCGGGTAGAAGTACACGATGACGTTCTTTCCGCGGTAGTCGGCCAGGGAGGTTTCCTTGCCCTCGGCGTCCTGCAGCGTGAAATCGGGGGCCTGGGTACCTGGCTGAAGTTTGATGGTCAGTTGGGGGCTCATGGCATTCCTTTGGGAGACTCTGATGGCAAAAGGCAGGAAACCAGTGAATCGGCTTTCCACTTTGAACAACAACTCCGGCGTCATTTGAAGTATTCCGGCTGGTCCAGGGCCGGGACGTCTACAGGGGACATTGTCCAGTTCCGCGAAGGTCCGGGCGGTCCATTGACTTGAGGCGCCGTATGGATACCGTTAGAGATGCACCTTGTTGGTCTCCGCACTTCGTCGCCGCCTGCCGGCATCCACTCACAACCGCTTGGTCCCAGCCCCAAGCGCCCGCCGAAAATGATCCCTAGGCTGTGTCCCCATGACCGCAAATTTCATCAGAGCTCTGGCCGTTAAATCCTTTGATGTTCCGGATAAAAAGCGGTGTCCGGATAAGGCCGAGTTCGATCTCGTCACGGTCGATGACTACTCCGTGGCCCGCCTTATCCTCGCTCCCGGCTGGCGCTGGTCCGAGTCCGCCAAGCCCATGGAACTGACGGACTTCTGCGAGCACAACCACCTCGGCTACTGTGTCTCCGGCAGCCTGGAGATTCAAACGTCCGACGGCGTGAGGTCCACCATCCATGCCCATGACACCTATGCGCTGCCTCCCGGGCATGATGAGTGGGTGGTTGGGTCCGAGCCGTTCGTCGCCATTGAATTCCTGGGGGCGGCGTCCTTCGGCCGGCCGCGGAGCAGGGGACTGCACGCGCTGATTTGAGCGGGAGCTGATCTACTCAGGAGCCGGGCCTAAAGGGCGACGGCGGTCTCCGCGCGCATGATCCGCTTGAGCCTGGCCACAACCTCGGCCGGCGGGGAGTCCGCTTCGAGCTGGACGAAGCCCGGGTATTCGGGCATGGAGCGGTAGGCGTCGCGCAGGTCCATCAGGTCAGCCAGCGTCTCCGAATCGGTGCCGCGGGCCACGATGCGCTCGTGTGCCAATCCAGGCTCAACGTCCAGGTGCACCACTGCGTCAGGTTCCGGCAGGGACGAAATCAGCCAGGGGAGCAGGCGGCCGCGCGGCAGACCTTTGGCGGTACGCAGGGCCAGCTGGCAGTGGAGGTGCCGGTCCATCACCACCAGTCCGTTGAAACGGCTGGCCCGGGCATGGGACACAAGCACGTTGGCCACGCGGAGGGTGGTCTCCACGGCGTCGGCAAGGCGCCGCGGCCAGCGGATGCCCCACCGTTCAGCCAGCACGGACATGCTCCGCCGGCCGGCGTGGTTGCTGAGCAGCAGGGCGTTTTGGCCGTCAGCCTGGGCCGCATCTACCAAGGCGTGGGCGGCTGTGGATTTTCCTGATCCGTCGATTCCGGTTAAGACAATGAGCACATGGCCTCCTTTCGCCAATGTTTTTAACGGAAGGGAGCGCGTGATCGTCCCATCATGAGGCGGAGGTCACACTAAACTGACGTCCGGACGGCGCATGCAAAGGGCCGGCAGCGACACCAGGGGAATGGGGATCTTCGATGCAGTTAGCCCAGCTTGCCGCGATTACCGTGTGCGTACTTTTGGCCGCGCTCGCCGTTTTTCAGGCAGCCCTGGTTGCGGGAGCACGGCTGGGAAGGTTCGCGTGGGGCGGCCAGCACATCGTCCTGCCGGCCAAGCTGCGGATCGGCAGCACCATCTCGATCATCCTTTATGTCCTCTTCGCTTATGTTGCGCTGGCCAACGCTGGCATGGCGGCTCCGCTGGCGAACCAGAGCTTCACGGACGTCTTCTGTTGGGTGTTGACGGCCTATTTCGCGGTGGGCATCGTGCTGAATGGAATCTCCCGCAGCAAGCCGGAACGCCGGGTCATGACACCCACAGTGGTTATCCTGACAGCCCTCTACCTGATTCTGTCCCTGAACTAGGGCCGGCACAGGAGATGCCAAAGGCCGTGGTGAGGGCGAAACCGCGGGTCCTGGCGAGGGAGGAACGGAGCACCAGCGCCGTGTCGATGCCCGGAACCAGCGCTAGGAGTCCGGCCAAGGCCGAACGAGAGCAGTGACCGAAAGAGATCCACGAGCCAAGGATAAGCCGACGACGGCGGCCAAACGGCCGCCGTCGAACGTTAACGCAAGAGGCGCCTTAGCTGCAGAACTTCGTGAAGGCGGCGCCGGCTTCCTGGTACTCAGCCTCCAGCCCGGTGAGCTTGGCCTCGTCCGGGGCTTCCTTGGCGGACTCATCGGTGAACTTGATGATGGACCCGAGCGCAGGCTTGAGGTCATCCGATGCCACAGCTTCGATGGGCCGGATCTGGTTGGCGAGACGCACCAGGCCGGTCTTACCCACGTTGTTCGCGGGGTTCGACAGGACAGCCTTGACGCGGTCGCAGGTTTCGGTGGTGGAAAGTTTGGTGGGAGTTGTGCATGCCGAAGCGGAAAGCACGAGGCCGGCGGCGATCAGGGCGGTGGCGAGTTTCTTCATGGGTCCCTCAGTAGTTGATTGAGGTTTCGATTGTAAGCAGAGACCGCGGCAGCTTGCCGATCCGGGGGCTCAGGAGGGCGGAGTGTGACCGCGCAAGGAGGGGGCTCCGGACTCTGGCGGGCCGGTTCTCACGGTGCATAGACCGGCAGGATAATCGTGCGGGCCTGCCGCAGGTTGGTCCGTGCGGATCACCCAAATTCAAGGAAAGTACAGTGCCGTGCCGCCATTGGGTTCATTGCACTCATGGGGCTGTTGGCACCTGTCCTCCCGGCGTCCGCTTCGCCGCCGGCAGACTCAGTCATTGTGCTCGAGGGCGCCACGTCCGCCGAGGGGATCACGGCCGGTAGGGGAACCACCTTCTACGCCGGCGACCTGGCACTCGGAGACATTTACCGCGGCGACATCCGTGAAGGAAAGGCTCGGTTGTTCATCGACGCATCGGACTTTGATTCGCAGCCCAGGGCCGCCGTCGGTATGAAGGCCGATACCCGCAACAATCTGCTGTTTGTAGCGGGCGGCGGCACCGGCAAGGCCTTCGTGTACAACACCGAATCGGGCGAGCCCGTTGAGGATTTCACGCTCGCTCCTGGTTTCATCAACGACTGAGCGGGCCCGCTTCTGAGCTGACTGGTCCCTTCAACCTCAACGGCATCGCAGCCGCCGAAAACGGCCGTGTCCTGATCGTGGCTCACTCGAACAACAAGGCCCTCTACACCGTTGATCCTGAGACTGGCGACAGCGCGGTTATCGCGGGCGTGGAGGTGGAGAACGTTGACGGCATCCTGGTCCGCGGCCGGACGGTCTGGGCTGTGCAGAACTTCTTGAACCAGATCAGCCGCATCAGGCTCTCCGGCGATCTGTCCTCCGGCGAGGTCAAGGAAGTCATCACCAGCAAGTACTTCGATGTTCCCACCACCATTGCGAGGTTCGGGAACACACTGGCTGCCGTGAATGCGCAGTTCCAACAGCCCGCCAGTCCCCATGAAGTGGTGTTGGTGCCGGCCCGCAATTAGGCCGCCTACGTAAGGCACCACAGGTAAGGACGGTGCTGCCCCGCATAAACGGTGCGGGGCAGGGCCGCTTGTGCGGGGCAGGGCAGCTGATGCCGCGTACGACGGCGGGTGGCGCCTTAGGTGCGGCTCGGTTCGTTAACGGTCGCCCAGGTTGCCCTCCGGCTGGTACTCCAGGGTGAGGGACAGCTGGGGTTTTGTTGCCGCCGGCGTCGGAGAATCCACGGCGCCGGAGTTAGTGGCGCCTTCGGTGGACGCCCACTCAATCCTGCGGTCCGGGATCTGCTCCACGATCCTGGCTTCCCATTCCCGCCGGACCCGGCGATGTGGGCCACCCACTTCAGGCGGTCGTCCCTGAGCTGGGTCACGCTCTCCACGCCACCCATGAACTGGGGGAAATCTTAGAACTGGGTCCACTGGTTGCAGGCCGTGCTGAGCGGTACATCGACCACAATCCGCTTCTCCATTTTGCGGCTCATGGCGTCTCCTTCGACTGGAACGGGCTGATGACAAACTGGCTAGTCTTCGTCGGTGTCGGCGCCCTCGGCGGGTTCCTGCGAGTGCACGCGGATGTCGGTTGGATCCGCCGTCTCGTCCCCTTCGGCCGGAGCCTCGCTGTGGATGCGCTGTGCCGCTACTGGCTTTTCCTTCATGTCAACCGCTCCCGTGGTGTGTGGAATGTGCCTCAATCATCATTCAGCGCCTCTCAAAGCAGACTGTCAACAACCCCTAAGGACCCATGGCCGTGGCACGTGCTCTGTGCTGGACTGGGGACGCACTAAGCCCGCTTCATCCTGTAAAGCTCTATGGCCAGCCGGTTCTGCCGGCTGTTGGGAAGGAACAATCTCATGGCAACGCAGAAATCGGATACTTCGTGGGGAGCCTGGCCACCGGCTCCATCAATCGCACACTCGCCAAGGCCGAATTTCCGCCGGCAGGCCGCGCCCTCAAGGAAGCGATCGAGGCCTCGGCCGGCATCCTGTTTGTGTCCCCCGAATACAACCGCTCCATTCCGGGAGCCCTCAAGAACGTTATCGACTGGGCACGGCCGTGATGCAGTCCTCCATGCGCAGTGTGGTGAGCTTCCTGGACGCCCCCGGGCCACACCGGTGACCTTGAGCCGGACCCGGAAAAGCTGTCCCGCGAGGCCCACCGCGGTAGATCTGCCGCGGTAAGGGCGTTAGTCCAAGGGAAGGGTTACCGTCACGGTGGTGCCCTGCCCTGGCTTCGAACAGACGACGACCGTGCCGCCGGCCTCGTGCACGGCCACGGACATCAGGCGCAGCCCGTACCCGTGGTGCCGGCCGCTGAAGGCGAGCTGGCTGTCAAAGCCCGTGCCGTCGTCGGACACCACAAGACGGATGCCGTGGCCAACCGCGGATAACTGGACGGTGAGCTCGCCGGCGTCGGAGTACTTGAAGGCGTTGCTCAGCGCTTCGCGCGCCGACTGGTAGAGGAGGGACGCGCAGTCCGCCGGGATCTCGATGCCCCAGTGCGGAGTATCCCAGCGGACTGCCGTTCCTTGCTGACGGAGAGGCCCGGTAAGCCGGTCAATGCAACCGGCCAGCCCCAAGCTGTGAAAGTCGAGCGGGTGGTGATCAGTGATCACTCCTCCCACCGCGACGACTTCTTCCAGAGCTGATTCGTTCCCCATGAATCTTCCTGCTTCCCCGCCGTCTTTTGTGGTGATATATCCACAGTGGACCCCCAACTGCAGGGGATCCGAAAAGATGCCTCAAGATAGGCTCAAATTTTCCGGAAGATTCCGTGTCGTTTTGCCCGTGTCAGCGTCTCTGCCGGGCCAGATCTTCGTTAATCAGGCGGGCAAGTGCGCCAGCGAAGTTTGCGCGTGCGACGGCGGGCGGCAGCTCAGTGCGACCTGCGGCTTCTCAGTACCACCCGCGCCAAACCGGGCTGTGTTGAGTTCTTCTTTACCAGAGTTTGCGCCTTCGTTGTTGGTTCTCTGCTGATGGATTGAGCTGGCACTGGAAAAGTCATGGGAAATAAGAAATTCGACGACTTTTCCCGTGGGGACAATTTACCAAATGCGCGTTGCGTCAAAACTATATATAACTGTCTGCGCTTTCGAACGGAATTTCCCGGCTTCCGCCGGCGCCCTTTCCGGGCCCGGATCCCTGTGATCACGGTACTTATTCCGGCGCACAATGAGGCTGTGGGCATCCGCGAAACCCTGAAATCGCTGAAACTGCAGAGCCGCCTTCCGGACAGGGTGATTGTTGTGGCGGACAATTGCACGGATGCCACCGAGGAAATTGCCCTCACGGAGGGCGCAGAGGTCCTCCGCACCGAGGGTAATTCCGATAAGAAGGCTGGCGCCCTGAACTTCGTGCTTGGCCGTCTCCTTCCCTATGCCGAACCCGAGGACATGATCCTCATCCAAGATGCGGATTCTCAGCTGTCCCGTGACTTTGTCGAGCGGGCCGTTGCCCATCTGCAGCGCGATTCCCGGCTCGGCGCCGTCGGCGGTGTTTTCCGTGGCGGTCACGGCGGGGGCTTCGTGGGGCACCTGCAGCGGAATGAATACGCGCGGTATGCCCGCGACGTAAAACGGCTCAAGGGCAAATGCCTGGTGGTCACCGGAACCGCAGCCCTGTTCCGCGCCCGGACACTGCGCGATGTGATCGCGGCCCGGCTGGACGGGTCACTGCCGCCGGGGAATGGCCGCGGCGGGGTCTATGACACGTCCGTCCTGACCGAGGACAACGAGCTGTCGTTTGCCCTGCTCACGCTGTGTTATCGCATCAAATCGCCTGCGGACTGCACCTTGGTGACCGAGGTGATGCCGTCCTGGCGCGATCTGGGGGCTCAGCGGCTCCGGTGGAAGCGCGGAGCGGTGGAGAACTGCGTGCAGTACGGCTGGACCCGGGTCACATGGCCCTACTGGGGACGGCAGATCCTGGCAATGCTGGGCATCCTGGTGACGCTGGGCTACTTCAGTACGGTGGCGATTGCACTGGGCACGGGGGCCGGGCTGAACATTCAGCCGTTCTGGCTGGCCGTGACCGGTGTCTTCGTGATCGAACGTGTGGTCACGGTGCGGCTGCGGGGATGGAAATACATGCTCGCCGCCGCCACCATGTACGAACTGGTGATCGACCTGTTCCTGCAGGTGGTCCATGCCAGGGCGTACCTGGACGCAGCCCTCAACAAGAAGAAAGCCTGGTAACAACCATGTATGACAACCCAGCAGCTCCTGCCGCGGCAGGAATTGGCTCCGGAACCCTCGCTATGACCGGTGCCGGCGACCTGTTCTGGCTGGCCCTTGCCGCCTTCGCGCTCCTCGCGCTAGGCCTGGCCATCAAGCGGATCGTCCCCGTCCGCGGCGACAAATCCTAGGCTGTTCCGCCGCAAGAGCTGATCAGAGCACAAGACTGCAGGGCGCCCGGTGATCCGGACGCCCTGCCCTTATGTCTGGGCGGAAAGGCGTCAGGTGACCACGCGGAGGACGCTGGAGCAGCCGCCGGTGTCGCACACCTTGTAAGTGGTGGTGTTGCCGCCCTTGAACTTGTTCACGTAGCTCCCGTTGTTGGGCACGGTCTTCTGGACCCCGTTGATCCACAGCGTCACGTCGGAGCCCGTGGCGCCGGTCCATTTCAGCGTGGTGGTGTTCACGCCCGCGGCCTTGGTGGTGGTGGCGGACAGTTTAATGGCCGACGCCGGTGGGGGCGGCGGGGCGGTGGGGACGAAGGAGAAGTCGCGGACCACCACCGATTCCGGCTTCACGTGGGCGGGATCCCCGCCTCCGCCGCCGGTGACCCACAGGTTGAAATGGACCTGCTCCTTCGCCGGCACCGGAACTGTGGTTCCCTGCAGGACCGTGCGCTTCAGGAGGGTGCCGGTGAAGCCCTGGCCGGCGAATGTTTCGAATGTCAGCTTGCCCGGTTCCCACACCATCCGGTGCGTGGTGATGGGGCTGGCGGTGACATCGAAAACTACGGTGTTGTTGCCCTGGCCGGGAGGCTTGGTGGCGTCGAACCAGTACCCGTGGCCCTGGCTGACGGGCCACGATTCGCCGTAGGCTGCTCCGCCGCCCCAGGCTGATGCCTCGCAAAGGTCGATTTCGTTGTAGCCGGGCTCGGCCAGGGGGTCGTAGGTGAACAGGCAGCCCCAGACCACTTCTTTCTGCAGCACGCTGAGGTTCTTCTCCACGGTGGTGCTGTAGGTTCCGTAGCCGAACCCCTGGCGGGTGGACTGGAATTCCGCGCCCACCGGTGCCCCACCCGTGGGGTTGGTGAGGTTCAGGGTGACGTAGCCGTTTGCGTCGGGGTTGCTGACGTTGGCGGCGTCAAACAGCCTGTTGTACTGCGGCGCCCCGCCCCAAAAACGCTTTTCCCAGTTGAAGCCCTTCCACGCGAAGTTCCCGGCCGGGCCGGGGTCCGGCGGCGTGGTTTCGGCGGCCTGGGCGGACGGGATGCACCCCAGCATGGCCAGGCCCGCGGCCGCCACCATGGCCAGGGCTCTCATCGGACGGATGGAATGTGAGACAGGTAACCGAAAAGAAGCCATGCAACGCCCCTTGCGTCTTGCTCCCCAGCGAGCAGCTTTGCGCCCCATTGAGCACACGTTGATCATCAGCCACAGCAGTCACAGAACGCAATAGCCTAAATGCAACTAATTTGAGCCAACCAAATCCTCAATAAATACGCAATATTTTCCGAACCTCAAGAATTCTGCAAATTCTTGCGAAGTGGAATTTTGCTCCCGGAACGGTGTGTAGGCTCACTCATTAGGCCGACCCCTCCGTATCGCTGAAATACCCATCCTCTTGGTACTCACCGGCGATAGACCACGATAGTTGGGATGGTGCGTTGCGTCGGCAGGAAATTATCAAACTTTGGGGGCAAAGATGAAATTATCAAACTTTGGGGGCAAAGATGGTGGAGCGGGGCGTTGCTGTTGTTGTTGAAGACGACGACGACATTAGGACATCGCTGAAGGAGGTGCTGCTGCAGTCCGGGTTTGCCGTGTTTGAAACGTCCTCCGGTTCGGAAGGGGTAAAGGCGGTGCGGGAACACAACCCCGTCATTGTCACCATGGACGTTGGCCTACCGGACTTCGACGGCATTGAGGCCTCGCGCCGGATCCGGACATTCAGCGACGCCTACCTCATCATCGTCACCGGCCGGGTGGAAGAAGCCGATGCGCTGATGGGGTTCGAGGCTGGCGCGGACGACTACCTCACGAAGCCTTTCCGTCCCCGGGAACTGCGTGCCAGAATCGCCGCGATGCTCAGGCGTCCGCGGTCGATTAGTTCCGTTCCCGGGGACAGGAACGCGGCGCCCCGTGCGCTGGCCGCACCGCAACCGGCGGCTCCCGCCGTGCCCGCCGCCGCCGTCGGCGCTCCATCCGCCCACGCCGGCGCCGTCGTCCTGTGCGACTTCGAGCACAGGGGCCTGACGCTGCACGAAGGATCCCGTTCCGCAGCCATCCACGGCGTACCGCTGGACCTGACCCGCACACAGTTTGACCTGCTCCTGGTCCTGATGGAGAACGGCCGGGTGGTGCAGACAAAGGCCGACCTGGTCCGCCGCCTCCGGAACGAGCCGTACAACACCGGTTCGTTCGTCACCGCCGGCGAGGAGCGCGCCGTCGAGGTCCACTTGGGAAACCTGCGCAAGCGCCTGGGCGACAGTTCCCGGTCACCGCGCTGGGTTGAAACGGTGCGTGGCGTGGGGTACCGCCTGGCGCCGTAGCGGCGTCCCGAGGGTCGATACTTCAGTTCGGCGAGGACTTTGGCGACGATTTTTGGACCAGTGGCCATGGACCGGCGCACCGGAAGCACGCGTCTGGACCTTGGCCGGAAGGCCAGCAGCCGGCACGCACTATCTCCACGGACGACGTCGACGATTGGCTGACGGTGATCGGCAGCGGCGAGGCGCTTGCTGGGCGTCACGGCAGAATCAACGGCGCACCCGTACCGGCGCAAGGGTGTTGTGTACCGGCATGTGCGCGACGCCGCCCCTGTCCCCGTCTATGCCGCCTGGTCCAAGACTGACCCGCCTGTGGGCTTCCAGGTCGTCGTCGAGCTGCTCGCAGCCCTCTACTCCTGACCCCGGCCGGTTGTGGGATCCGTTTGTTATCCCGGCAACGGTTCGGCGCCAATCGGGCCGCCGGTGGATCCTTATGCGCCCGCCAGCTCCACAATTTAAGGACCAAAAGCCAGGCCCAAAGGAGGGTGTGATGCGCAGTCCGGCCATTCCAGGCGCGGTAATTCCCCTAGCTATTCTGATGGCGCTGCTGCTGGCGGGGTGCGGCCCGCAGGAAGGACCGACGGCGACGTCGAGTCCCAGCCCCACCGTCACCTCCCCGGCCGCCGGAACCACAACTGCCATGCCGACGGCGACAGTCTCGCCGAGCGCCACCGGCACCGCACCGGCGTCGGCCGCCTGGACCGCCTACACGACGGCGGACGGGCAGCTGATGTTCGATCACCCGGCGGCCTGGAGCGTCAGGGATCCGGCCGGGGAGCTGCCCGAGGGCGGAGGTGCGTTCGCGGAGGTGACCAACGAGGCCGGCAAACCGCTGGCGACGCTCCGGACCAACATGGCCACCGGGTCCACGTGCTTGGAGCGGTTCCCGTACGAGGTGCTGGAGTCTGAAGAAATGCCGCTGCTGGCGCAGGGCGGCGTGGCGCCCTGGTTTGTTTTTGAGACCCGCGGTAACGATGCTGCGCCGGGTCCGGCCAACACGCCGGCCGCGGCCTACGGCATCGCCTGGGCGGCGCCCACGGGCGACTCGGCATGCGCCATCTTCCATTTCTTTACCTGGCCGCCCACCGCTGCCATGTTCGGTGCGTTCTACAACCCCGAGAACAACGTGACGCCGGGGGCCGGGTCCCTGCCGTATCTGGAGCAGGCCAAGAAGTACGCAGAGACCCCGGAGTACCAGGACATCAAACGGATGATCACCTCATTGAGGCCAGCGGGTTAGGCGCCCGGGGGCTCGATGCGAGCCGGCTCAAGGTTCACACAAGATTTGTGGGAGACAGCCATTTTCCGTTCTTGCGCCCGCGTGGAACCGGTAGATTGATCCCGGTTTCGGTCCCCCCACCGAAACCCGGAAGCCCCCGCGCTCGAGTTCAGCTCGCGTGGGGGCTTCCAATCAAGTCAAGGTCCGACGGCGGTGGCTGGATAAGGCGGCAGCCTCGCCGCGCGCAGAGGGGAGGGCCAGGGGTCAGGCGCCCGACGCGTTGTCATCCAGAAGTTGTTGACCGCACAACGCACCATTCATTCCCTCCTGATCTTGGAGTACTTGGAACGTACCCACAGCACTTGCATGGATTGTGCCCACTCTGACAGTTCCGAGAGCTTCAGCGGCAACGGAGGCTGCCGGCACATCGTCAACGTGGACGTCAATATGAAGACGGTTCTTCCCTTGCTTGGTCTCGGGCACGCGTTGGAAGGCTAGGCGCGTCCATCCCGGCGGATCGACGAAAGACCACGCATCGCTTCGATGCACTGGTTCGCCACCGAGGACCGAGGACCAGAACTCCGCGAGTGCGGCGGGCTCTTGGCAATCCACTACGATTTCATCAACGCGTCCAATCATTTCCTGAGCCTATCGCCGCGCCGGGCATCCACGGCAGAGAGCACCACGCCGTCGCTTTCAACTCCCGGCTGTAGCCTCGTGCCCAGCGAGAACTTGGGCGTCGCTGCGATCAGGAGAGCAGCCACGGCCACCGCGGCGCTCAGGATCAGGCCCGGCCGGTACTGTTCCAGCATCGCGGCCGCATCCACGGTGGCACCTGCGTCGGGCGCATTGCCGTGACCGCTCACCATTGCCGTGGTGACGGCCAGCACCAGGGCGGCACCGACTTGGGTGCTGGTCTGGATCAGGCCTGCGGCCAGACCTTGCTCGGCATCCCGGATGCCAGTGGTGGCCTGGACGTTGATGGACGGGAAGGCCAGGGCGAAACCGACCCCCAGCAGCAGGACGGACGGCAGAATGTCGGTCACGTAATTGGGCGAGGTGCCTACGCGAAGGAACAGCACGTATCCGAGCGTCAACGAGGCCAGTCCGGTCAGGATCAGCCGCGGGGCGCCGAATCTCTCGATGAGCCGGTCCGCGAAGGGTGCGCTCGAGGCAACCAGCAGGCCGGTCGGGAGGAGCGCCAGGGCCATGCCAAGGGGGCTCCATCCCAGCACGGACTGCAGGTAGAGCGTCAGGATGAACTGGAAACTCAGGTAGGAACCGAACAGCCCCACCGCGCTGAGGTTTGCCCGGGCAACCCAGCCTTCCTTGAGGATGCTGAACCGGATCAGGGGGTGTTTGACGCGGTTTTCGATCACGGCGAACGCTGCCAGCACTGCGGTGGAGGCCACGAATCCGGCGATAGTTGCCACAGATCCCCAGCCGTTCCCTGGTGCGGATACCAGCGTGTAAACGAGCCCCAGCATGCCGCCCGCGAGTGTGATGGCGCCCCAGACGTCATGCCCGCTCTCTTGCTCCCCGTCTGCGGCCTGGCCTGCGGCTGAGTCCCGGGGGATGTACTTCAGGCCAAGGATCACGACGGCGACTGCCACCGGAACGGAGACCAGGAAGGTCCAGCGCCAGCTCAGGGCGGTCATGAGGCCACCTACAACCAGGCCGAGGGAGAATCCGCTTGCGCCGAACGTGGTGAAGATGGACAAGGCGCGGTTGCGTTCGGGCCCTTCAGCGAAGTTGGTGGTGATGATCGAGAAGGCAGCGGGAGCCGTGAATGCTGCGGCCAGGCCCTTGACGAAACGGGTGGCGATCAGCAGTGCCGGGTCATCCACCAGCCCGCCGAGCAGGGATGCTGCGGCGAAAACGCTGAGCGCAATCAGGAAGATGCGCCGTCGGCCGAGCAGGTCCGCCATTCGTCCGCCCAGCAGGAGCAGGCTTCCGTAGCCGAGCACGTAGGCGGAGACGATCCACTGGAGGGATTCGGTTCCGAGATGAAGTTCGGTGCCGATCGAGGGCAGGGCCACACCGACCATTGATACGTCCAGTGCGTCGAGTGCCAGAACGGTGCACAGGACCAGGAGGAGCATCCATTGTGCACGGGTCCAACGCACAGCTGTAGGCCGGTCTCCGGCTGATCTTTCAAGGGTGGTAGTTGAAGTCATGACAACAACTTATATGACGCGTCATTGAATGACAAGGAATATTATGACGTGGACTTCTAATTGGTCATGAACTAGAATCGCTGCATGGCAACACCGCAGGACCGCCAGTTGGTTGAGCAATGGCGCAGCATCCAAACCACGTACTTCAACACGGCGGGGGCACTGGAGCGTGCGCTGGAATCGAAGTTCAGCATCGGCCTTACGGAGTTTGAAATCCTGGACCTCGTGGCCGAAAGCGCCGACGCGGCATGCCGTATGAAGCAACTCGGTGAGCGCACGCCCATGACCCAGAGCGCCATGTCCAAGGTTGTGGACCGGCTCGACAAAGCCGGACTGATTTCCCGCCAGTCCTGCGAAGATGACCGGCGCTCACTGTTCCTGGAACTCACCGACGCCGGCCGCGCGCTCCACAGGCAAGCCGCCATCGAACACCGTGCCCTGCTCAGGGAAAACCTGGGCAAAGAGTAGCCGTCAGCCAT
This sequence comes from Pseudarthrobacter adonitolis, assembly GCF_055412845.1. NCBI lineage: Bacteria > Bacillati > Actinomycetota > Actinomycetes > Micrococcales > Micrococcaceae > Pseudarthrobacter > Pseudarthrobacter adonitolis. Next base: position 84,244 of record NZ_JBVAYW010000013.1, read on the forward strand.
TGCCGTCCTGGCTGGGGCTCTTCGTTGTCCGAGGTCGCGGATTTGATTGCGTGCGTTGCCGACGACGAAGGTGATCAAGTAAGCGACTCCCAGGAGTGCGGAGAAGACCGCGATATCGACGTCGTACGCGACGAGGCCAACAGCGTCGGCGACGACGTAGGCGAATCCGCCGACCCACCCACTCCGAGGGTGACCGCCAGCGCATCCTGGATGATCTTCCGTTGCAGCTCATCAATTCCTCGGAGAAATAGCGTGAAGGCGACGATCCATCCGATGCCGACGACAGGATTGGCAGCCACCGCGGCCCAGCTCGCCACCGGCTGCGAATCCCACAAGAGTTCGGGACCGAACTTGGCCAAGGCAAGGGAGGGTGGCCCCGAGCAGGGCCGCATGGTCGCGAGCATCCTAGGATTCGACTAGTGAGAAAAAGACCGGTGTTCCCGGTGGCCAGGCCCCGGTCACATAGCCTGGATGTCAAGCCTTCAGCGGCCACCGACAATTCTTCGACGCGCGCGATTTAGACTGCATCCATGTCCGAAACTGAACGAACCATCACAGACCCGGTTTTCGAGGCTGCCTACGAGGCCGCACAAAAGAGCCTCCGAGAGGGCGGCATCCCGATCGGTGCTGCCTTGGCCCGCGGCGGGGTCGTCATTGCCAGCGGCCACAACGAGCGTGTTCAGCATGGCGATCCAATCGCCCACGGCGAGATGTCTGCGCTGCGGGCCGCCGGACGTCAAAAGAGCTACCGGGACACAACCCTTTACACCACCCTGGCGCCGTGTGCGATGTGTACCGGGACGATCATCCAATTCAAGATTCCGCGCGTGGTGGTGGGCGAAGCCGAGACGTTCCAAGGCGAATTCGAACTTCTGCGCTCACGCGGCGTCGACGTGGTGGTGTTGAATGATGCCCGATGCGTTGAGATGATGCGCACCTTCCAGGACGAACACCCTGAACTGTGGGCGGAGGACATCGCCGAGTAGTCAACGCATAAAGGAGCTCCGGTGAAATAAGTCAGACCCGGCCAAGGCTATCGAGTCCGCGAAATCGTATCTCTGTAGCCTGGCGGTCCCGCACCGCCAGGCGTTCTTCTCCAGATTTGCCATCTGCCGATGGCGACAACCCCGCCTGGAGCCTACGCCGCAGCCCTCACGGCGCTGACAGGCATCGTGCGCAAAACTCAACACCGGGCGCAACACTGCCATGACCAAGGCGTGAGCGGGACGACGGCTCGACTACAGCCAAGGAAGGGGGCCCCTCCCCTGACCCACGAAGGAGCCTATAGCCGATCTTTTGTAAGGCTGGGGCGTGCAGGGCGCACCCGTGGACTTTACTTTTCCGGGGAAGGCTTCGCACCTGCGGGACGGATAGACTCGGGCGTGCCGGGGCGGTGCTGCCGGCTTCGCGGTCGGCTTGCTCGGAGAGACCCAAATCATCGGAGCCGTGAGCTGTGAGTATCGGAGTCGATTTTCTTGCCACGTTTGTCGGCAGGTTGCCGCATTCGTTAGCAAAGGCATCATCCGCATAGCCGGACTTTGGTCCGTTAAGTGGTGCCGCCCGTGTTCGGGCCCACCCTCCCCGGTCTGAGGCGGATTACTCTTTGAAGGCGTCCTTGACCTGCTCGCCGGCCTGTTCGGATCTGCTTTGGCCTGGTCGCCCTTGCCTTCGGCTTTCAGGCCCGGATCGTCTTTGGCTTCACCGGCAGCTTCCTTGCCCTTGCCGCCAAGCTTCTCGGCGGCGTTCCCGATCTTGTCGTCCAAACCCACAGTGTCACTTCCTCAGGTTGGTTGCCGCCTGCGGGCTGCCTGCGGCTCACCCTCTCCTCGTAAATCGGACCTTGCCAGTTGCTAAGCATGCTGATTAAAATCGTATCCATAGCGCCACTACGACGCTGATGGTCCTTTGGAAGGAAGTACGTCATGGGAATTCTCGGTTTTCTTCTGCTCGGCCTGATTGCGGGAGCCATCGCCAAAGCCATACTCCCCGGCCAGCAAGGCGGGGGCTGGCTGATCACCCTGGTTCTGGGCGTCGTCGGAGCGATCCTCGGCGGATGGATCGGCTCACTGATCTTCGGCGGAGGTCTCGCGGAATTCTTCGACCTCAGGACCTGGCTGCTGGCCATTCTTGGCGCCTTGATCGTCCTGGGAATCTACGGGGCAGTGACCCGCAGGAGCCGCGTCTGACCCGGACGGCCTTGCCCCGGGATACCGATAACGTCCCTATGCTGTTGTCCGGGAAGGGGACCGGCGTCCCGTTCACCCGGCCGTACCGGCCTGCCGCAGGGGTGGGGCTTGTTTGTTGTAGAGTAGCCGGTCCGGTTGAACCGGGGTGCAAGCGGTCTGCCCTCCGGCCAGGGCGCCAGAACTACGAACGGGGCTTGAACATGATCGTCGAACGCTCATTGGCTGCGTACCTGCACAGGCACCTGATAGCGGCGGCGGCAGTTGAGCCCCTCTTCGGGCAGCCCGTCAGGACCTGGCCGGGCCCCTTTGGGACGGCCATCCTTTCGTCACTGCCAGGAACTAGCCTGACGCTATGCGCATCGGCATAGTGGCCCCGCCCTGGATTCCCGTTCCGCCACCGGGATATGGGGGAATTGAATCGGTGATAGACACCTTGGCCCGCGGCTTGGTGCGGGCGGGCCACGAGGTGTTGCTGGCCGCGCCGCAGGAGAGCACCTGTCCGGTACCGAAAGTTCCCGGGACCGGGTCAGCGAAGGGCGCCACCATGGGCAACACCCTCGACGAGATGGATCACGTCATTCGTGCGTACGCCGCCATGGCGGGCACCGACATCATCCATGACCACACGCTCGCCGGTTCCGTTTACCGGCACAAGCCTGCCGGCGTTCCTGTCGTGACGACGGTGCACAGCCCTTTCGGGGCAAAGGTCCGGTCGCTTTGCCGGGCTTTGGCTGCCGATGTGGCCATAGTGGCGATATCGGATCACCAAGCCGGAACGGCGGGTGTCATTCCGATCGCCGCCGTCATCCACCATGGCCTGGCGATGGAGGGTATCCCCGTTGGCAGGGGAGACGGGGGCTATGCGTGCTTTCTGGGTCGAATGCATCCGTACAAGGGAGTTACGCAGGCCATCGAGATCGCACGGGCGGGCGGGGTTCCGCTCCGCATTGCCGCAAAGATGCAGAATCAGCAGGAGCATGAATATTTCAACACGCAGGTCCGGCCAAAACTGAGCTCCAATGAGGAGTTTCTCGGCGAGGTGGGCGGCATGGAGAAATACCAGCTGCTCGGCGGAGCACTTGCCCTAATCAATCCGATCCAATGGGCAGAACCTTTCGGGATGGTCATGATCGAGTCGCTGGCGGCGGGAACCCCGGTGCTGGCCACCACCAACGGTTCGGCCCCTGAAATTGTCGAAGACGCGGTGACCGGCTTTCTTAGGTCCACGCCTGAGGGGCTGGCCCGCACCCTGCCGGACTGCGAACGGTTGGACCGCACGGCGTGTCGCCGGGCCGCGGAGAAGAATTTCAGTGCCGATCGAATGGTCGCCGCCCATCTTGACCTCTACACCAGAATCTGCGCTGGCACTGCGGCGCCGACAGTCCCTGCAGCCGCTCCGGAGCCCATCGATGCGTGGCCGTTCCCCGACCGACAAATGGGGCGGGCCGGTTCCCCCGTTTTTCTTGACGACCGCGGCGCCGAACCCGCCCGATGACGAGCCACGCTTCGGACCCGACCTTTACGGGCTGGTCCACCTGTCCCGCGGCCCGGGGTGCGCGGCGAAACCGACGCCGGCAGGGGTGTCGCCGATCGGCGCTTCTCCCCCGTGATTCAGGGGATTTTAAGCGCCGATAATCGACGTTACGTTTATCGGAGGAGCCCCCTCTCCGTAGTCGATTAGTAGGAAACCGCGGCGAACTCTTGGGGGCCGGCATCAGCTACCGTCAATCCATGAGCCGGATCCGTTGGGCCGAAGGGGCGTGGGCGCTGCTTGTCCTAATCGCGGCCGCCACAATGGCCTGCGGGCTGGCCGACGCGTTCACCGTCATCCTTGCGCCACCCACCTATCCGGTGGGGCACCGGCTGGTGCTGCTCGGATCGCTAGGGTTTGCCGGCGCCGCGGTGTGGGCCTGGCTGCGGCCGGTGCCCAGATGGGTACCGGTTCTCACGGCCCTGCCCGCGGTGGTGATCGGCGGGCTCGCCCTGCAGTTGGAGGAGGGTGGCTGGGGCGTCCCAGCCGGGCTCATCCTCCTCCCCGCCGCGCTCATCGCGATGCTGGCAGACCTGATCAGCCCGTACGACGCCGGCCGGCCGGGCGGCGCATGCAGGAATCCCACCAAAATAGTCCGCGTAGTTCCCAGCCTCCGGACGTAAACTGACCTCCGCACCAACTCTTGCGGGACAGAACCCTTGGAGCCGCCATGCTCTGGAAACTGCTTGTTGAATACCTGCGGCCGCACCGGCAGCTGCTGATCGCCGTCGTGATTTTCCAGCTGGCGCAGTCCATCGCATCGCTGTACCTGCCCACGCTGAACGCGGACATCATCGATGAGGGCGTGGCCAAGGGGGACACCGGCGTCATCCTCAGCCTGGGCGGCCTGATGCTGGGAATCACATTGCTGCAGATCGTCTGCGCGGTCATTGCCGTGTACTTCGGGGCGAAAGCGGCCATGGGTGTGGGCCGGGACCTGCGCGGCGCCATCTTCACGCGGGTGGGGGAGTTCTCCGAGCAGGAAGTGACCCGGTTCGGCGCGCCTAGCCTCATCACGCGGTCCACCAATGATGTCCAGCAGGTCCAGCAGCTGGTGCTGATGGCGGCCACCATGATGGTGGCCGCGCCCATGCTCGCCATCGGCGGCGTGATCATGGCCGTCCGGCAGGACGTGCAGCTGTCCTGGCTGATCGCCGTCGCCGTGCCGGTCCTCATGATCGGGGTGGGGCTGATCATCATCCGGATGGTGCCGCTGTTCCGGAAGATGCAGAAGCGGATCGACACCGTGAACCGGGTCCTCCGCGAGCAGCTCACCGGCATCCGGGTGGTGCGCGCGTTCGTCCGCGAGGACATCGAGACTGCCCGCTTCGCCCAGGCCAACGAGGACGTCACGGATACCGCGCTGCGTGCCGGCCGGCTGATGGCGCTCGCGTTCCCCGTGGTGATGCTGGTGCTGAACGTCTCCAGCGTGGCGGTGATCTGGTTCGGCTCGTTCCGGATCGAGGACGGCTCCATGCAGGTGGGCACGCTCATCGCGTTCCTGAGCTACCTCATGCAGATCCTGATGTCCGTCATGATGGCTACGTTTATGGCGGTGATGATCCCGCGCGCCGCGGTCTCGGCCGACCGGATCGGCGAGGTGCTGGACACCGAGTCGAGCGTCCGCCCGCCGAAGAATCCCCTGAGCAGCGCCGTGCGCCGCGGGGAACTGGAAATGCTCGACGCCGGATTCGCCTACCCGGGTGCCGATCAGCCCGTCCTCTCCGGGATCAGCTTCACCGCCAGGGCCGGGCAGACGACGGCGATCATCGGCAGTACCGGCGCGGGGAAGACCACCCTGGTGAACCTCATGCCGCGGCTGTTCGACGCGACCACCGGCTCGGTCCGGATCGACGGCGTGGACGTGCGCGAGCTGCACCCGGACCTGCTTTGGGGGCACATCGGTCTGGTCCCGCAGCGGCCTTACCTGTTCACCGGCACCGTCCGCAGCAACCTGCAGTACGGCAAGCCGGACGCCACTGAGGACGAGCTCTGGTCCGCGCTGGAGATTGCCCAGGCGCGCGACTTCGTCGCGGAGATGGAGGGCGGGCTGGACGCGCCCATCTCCCAGGGCGGCACCAACGTCTCCGGCGGACAGCGGCAGCGGCTGGCCATCGCCCGGGCGCTGGTGAAACGGCCCGAGCTGTACATCTTTGACGACTCGTTCTCCTCGCTGGACACCGGCACCGACGCCCGGCTGCGGCAGGCCCTCAAGCGCAACACCGCCGGCGCCACCCTGGTGATCATCGCCCAGCGCGTCTCCAGCATCGTGGACGCGGACCAGATATTAGTGCTCGACGACGGCAGGATCGTCGCGCGCGGAACGCACAGTGAGCTGCTGGAGACGTCGGAGACGTACCGGGAGATTGTCTCCTCCCAGCTGGCAGCGGAGGAGACGGTATGAGCACGCCGCACCGGCCGCCGTCGGGCGCCACCCACCATGCCGCCCAAGGCGGAACAGCACCGGCCTCGAAAACCGGGACTGCCGACGTCGTACGCATTCCCCGTCCGGCGGGCGGGCCGGGACGCGGCGGACCGTTCGCGGGGATGAACGTGCCGGCGGAGAAGGCGATGAACTTCTGGCCGTCGGCCAAACGGTTGCTGGGCACGCTGCGGCCGGAGCGGGCGTGGCTGCTGCTGGTGCTGATCATGGGGGTGGCCAGCGTGACGCTCTCGGTGATCGGGCCGCGGCTGCTGGGGGAGGGCACCAACCTGATTTTCGCCGGGGTGGTGTCCCGGGAGTTGCCCGCCGGGGTGAGCAAGGCGGAGCTGATCGCGCAGCTGCGCGCCGCGGGGGAGAACCAGAGGGCGGACATGCTGACGCCTATGGCGCTGACGCCGGGGGAGGGGATCGACTTCGCGGCGCTGTCCGGCGTGCTGCTGTGGGCGCTGGTGCTGTACGTGCTGGCGTCGGCGTTTATGTGGGTGCAGGCGTATGTGCTGAACGGGGTGGTGCAGCGGACGGTGTTCGGGCTGCGCGAGGAGATCGAGGCGAAGATCCACCGGCTGCCGCTGCGGTATTTCGATTCGATCCAGCGCGGTGAGCTGCTGAGCCGGGTGACGAACGACGTCGACAACATTTCGCAGAGCCTGCAGCAGTCCATCAGCCAGGCGGTCACGTCGGTGCTGACGGTGGTGGGCGTGCTGGTGATGATGTTCATCCTCTCGCCCACGCTGGCGCTGATCGCGCTGGTGACCGTGCCGCTGACGCTGGGGATCACGGCGCTGATCGCCAAGCGCTCGCAGAAACTGTTTGTGGCGCAGTGGAAGAACACGGGGGAGCTGAACGGGCAGATCGAGGAGACGTACACCGGGCATGCGCTGGTGAAGGTGTTCGGCCGGCAGCGCGAGGTGGAGGAGCGGTTCCGGCAGAAGAACGTGGAGCTGTACGACGCGAGCTTCGGCGCGCAGTTCATTTCCGGGCTGATCATGCCGGCCATGACGTTCATCGGGAACCTGGTGTACGTGGGGATCGCGGTGGTGGGCGGCCTGCAGGTGGCGTCCGGGGCCATGCAGCTGGGCGACGTGCAGGCGTTCATCCAGTACTCGCGGCAGTTCACCATGCCGCTGGCGCAGCTGGGGTCCATGGCCAACCTGCTGCAGTCCGGGGTGGCTTCCGCCGAGCGGGTGTTCTCGTTGTTGGATGAGGACGAGCAGTCGCCGGATCCTGCTGGTGGGGTTTCTGTTGATGGCGCGGGGCGGGGACGGCTCGTGTTTGAATCTGTTTCCTTCTCGTATTCGCCGGACAAGCCGCTGATTTCTTCGCTTTCTTTGGTGGCGGAGCCGGGGCAGACGGTGGCCATCGTCGGGCCGACCGGTGCAGGGAAGACCACCCTGGTGAACCTGATGATGCGGTTCTACGAGCTGGACGCCGGGCGGATAACGCTCGACGGCGTGGACGTCACCTCAGTCTCCAGGCGCGAGCTGCGCTCGCGGCTGGGCATGGTGCTGCAGGATACGTGGCTGTTCGGCGGGACTATCCGGGACAACATCGCGTACGGCCGGCCTACCGCTACCGAGGACGAGATCCTGGAGGCGGCGCGGGCGACGTACGTGGACCGGTTTGTGCACTCGCTGCCGGAAGGATACGACACCGTGCTGGAGGACGAGGGCTCCAATGTGTCCGCAGGCGAGAAGCAGCTGCTGACGATTGCGCGGGCGTTCCTGGCGCGGCCTTCCGTTTTGATTCTGGACGAGGCGACGAGCTCGGTGGACACCCGGACAGAGGTGCTGGTGCAGAAGGCCATGCGCGCGTTGCGGTCCGACCGGACGAGCTTTGTGATCGCACACCGCCTGTCCACCATCCGCGACGCCGACCTCATCCTGGTGATGGAGGCCGGCCAGATCGTGGAGCAGGGGACGCACGCTTCGTTGCTGGCTGCCGGTGGGGCTTATGCGCGGCTGTACGAGGCGCAGTTTGCGGCTCCCGTGGCAGAGGTTTAAGGGCCCTTCGTAGGGGGAGTCTGGTTAGGGGCGTCCGTGCGATTCCTGTTGCCGCACAGTGCGACCAGAAGTTGGATTTTGAGAGCCGCGACGCACTTCGTGCGCTTCCCAGATCCAGCCGAGTATCAGATTCGAATGCGTGCCATCGCTGGAATCCTCACTTCAGCAGCGACTCGCGCGAGGCCTGGTGCCGCGAAGCTTATGCCAATGATTGAGGCGAACAACCTTCCGTCTCCGTTGATCTACCGAAGGGGGACCTGCGACATTTTGACTGTGATGGCTGATGCTGCGGTTCCCAAAGTTTCTCTAAGTAGTTCTCGGACAGCCCTTTCGCGTAGTTTTCGGTCTCCTCCTGGTCCGATAGTCACGGATACAAGCGCTTTCGACGGAAATTTGCGGCTGACATAAGGAGTTATGCCAAGCGGACCAGTCCTGAAATTCAGGTCAACTGCTGAATCTTGCGGAGCGAAAGCTGCCGCTCGGTATCTGGAACGGACCATGTGGGAAGTGATCATTGTTCGCCATTCGCGTTCTTCTGCGAAACCCGGATTCTTAATGGAGGCCAGCAGTCTTAGGACAAGTACTTGTTGATGCCGGGCTTCAACACCGGCGTGGATGCCCTTTGTCGGCGCAAGCTCCGAAACCATGTGTTCCAAGCTTGAGGATGCCTCGTTCACGCCATATCTAATCCACGTAAGTATCGGAGAGAACAAGAGGTCGCTGAGGGTCGGATCCAATAAACGCGGTTCGAAACCGAGTGCGTATCCACCGGGCCCGGCGTAGCCGCGCCATTGGCTGAGTAGATCTCCATCCTCACAGAAGCATGTGACATAGGCCCGCTCGTCGCTTTCGAGGCGTTCGATCGACCGAACATACGAGCTGAGCTCCCGCAGGATCAGAACTTGAGAATGCCCCGGATGGCCTGGGCTATGCTCGGCCGCCGCTCCTCCCAAACTGCATACTTTCGCTTCGATCTTCCCCAGCAGTTCCGAAGAAGCGTGGGTCAGTTCTTCCGCATCGTTTAGGAACTCAATGTCGGTTGCCCACAAAGCGCGAGAAGTGAGGATGCCGACCAATCCCTCGGTAGAGGTGTAGTGGTACAGGATGCCTGGAAAAGCTCTTGCCAATGTCTTACTTGCCTTTGTGATTGATGACCGGCGGCCAAATCGTTACCGGCCTACAGTTGACGTGCGGCGACGGGTCCCGGATTAGGGCATGTCTCCTAATTCCTTGAGCCAGATGGTGATGGCGCGGAGGACGACTCCGCCGCGGTAGGTCAGAGCGAGCTTGTCGTAGCGGGTGGCGAGGCCGCGCCATTGCTTGA